>JBCDAQ010000239.1:0-4964 GCA_039185285.1 Pseudomonadota bacterium | reverse complement strand
CTGATCGAGCACCATCTCCAGACCGAGGGCGAGTGGCTGCGGGCCTGCCTAATCACCGCCTGGGGCACCTCGAATATGCGCACCGGGGGCGATGACATCGCCCAAGCGCTGGCCCTGATGGGGGTGCGCCCCGAATGGGACCAAGCCTCGCGCCGAGTGACGGGGTTCGAGATCATCCCGCTCGAGCATCTGGCCCGGCCCCGGGTCGATGTGACCTTGCGCATATCCGGCTTTTTCCGCGACGCCTTCCCAGCGCAGATAGCGCTCGTGGACCAGGCCGCCCGGGCGGTGATGGCGCTCGACGAGCCGGCCGAGCAAAACCCCGCCGCTGCCCGCTTCCAAGCCGAGGGCGGGGACATGCGCGCGGGCTACCGCATATTTGGCTCCAAACCCGGCGCTTATGGCGCGGGCCTCCAGGCGATGATCGACGAGCGTTTGTGGGAGCGCCCCGCCGATCTGGCAGATGCCTATCTGACCTGGGGCGGCTATGCCTATGGTGCCGGCGAGGAAGGGCGCGCCAACCGGCCGCTCTTCGAGACCCGGCTGACCGGAGCCGAAGCCGTGATCCAGAACCAGGACAACCGCGAGCATGACCTTCTCGACAGCGATGATTACTATCAATTCGAGGGCGGTGCCGCCGCCGCCGTGACCCATCTGAGCGGCAAGGCCCCGACCGTCTATCACAACGACCATTCCCGCCCCGAACGCCCGGTCATCCGCACCCTGGAGGACGAGATCGGCCGCGTGGTCAGATCAAGAGTAGTGAACCCAAAATGGCTCGCTGGTGTCCAGCGCCACGGTTACAAGGGCGCCTTCGAGATCGCAGCGACGATCGACTACATGTTCGCCTTCGCCGCCACCACGGGTGCTGTCAAATCCCGCCACTTCGACCTGGTCCACGAGGCCGTGCTCGAAGACGACCAAATCCGCAACTTCATCGCCGAGGCAAACCCAGCCGCCCTGCGCGAGATCGCCGAACGCCTCCAGGAAGCCATCGACAAGGGCCTCTGGACGCCACGCGCCAACTCGGTTCGCACCCGGCTGGAGGCATTGCTCGCATGACCTACCGGATCTCAACGGCCGGGTCTGATGCGGATTGGGAGGCGATCCACGCGCTCCTGACCCGGGCATTTGCTTTCATGGAGGGCCAGATCGATCCGCCCTCCTCGCTGACCCGGATGGCGCCAGATTGCCTGGCCCGGAAAGCAGAGGCGGAAACGGTTCTCCTCGCCACCAGTCCCGGCCTGATCGGCTGCCTCTTCGCCAAGCCCCAAGACGGCGCGCTCTACCTCGGCAAGATCGCCATCGACCCGGACCATCAGGGCCAGGGCATCGGCCGGGCGCTGGTCACCGCGGCCGAAGAGCTCGCCCGGCAGAACAGCCAGACCGCGCTGGTGCTCGAGACCCGGATCGAGCTCACCGAGAACCACGCGGCTTTCGCTCGGCTCGGCTTTGTCAAAACAGCCGAGACCGCTCATCCGGGCTATGACCGCCCGACCTCGATCACGATGCGGAAGGTGCTATGACCGCGCTTGAGCATCGACTGGCAGAGATCCTCCGGACGGACCCGATCCTATGGCCTGCGCTCTGCACTGCCGAGGATGTCGCCCTCCCCGACTGGTGGATCGTCTCGGGCGCCATCTACAACACCGTCTGGAACACGCTCACCGGACGCCCGCCGGGCTATGGGATCCGCGATATTGACCTCTTCTACTTCGACGCCAGCGACCTGAGTTATGAGGCAGAAGACCGGATCATCCGCCGCGCCAGGCCCGCCTTTGCCCCGGACCCGCCGGTCGAGATCCGCAACCAGGCCCGTGTCCATCTGTGGTTCGAGGCGCATTTCGGCCACGCCATCGCTCCCCTCACCTCGTGCCGGGAGAGCATCGGGCAGTTCGCCTCGGAAACCCACGCTGTCGGCGTCCGCCTGACCCGGGGTGAGATCGAGATCCACGCGCCCTTCGGCCTTGATCCGGTCTTCGGGATGCGCATGGTGCCGAACCAGAAAAGCCAAAGCCAGAAGACCCATGAAGAAAAGGCCAAACGCGCCAAAACCCTCTGGCCCGAGGTGGAAATCGTGCCCTGGCCAGACCGACAGAAGACCGGAGGCGCCCATGCAGGATGATGGGTTCTTCGATGACCGGATCGCCGCGACATACGACGCCGATACAATCGATCAGTCGGAGACGATCGACGAGGCAATCGACCTCTTGTCCTCGCTCGCTGAAACCGGTCGAGCACTGGAGTTGGCGATCGGCACTGGCCGCTTGGCCCTGCCACTTGCCGCGCGCGGCATCGAGGTTCAGGGCATCGACCTCTCGCGCGCCATGATCGCCAAACTCCGCTCCAAACCCGGTGGTGAGACGCTCAAGATCTCCGTCGGCGATATGACAACGGTACGGATGGAGGGCACGTTCCAGCTCGTCTTCCTCGCCTTCAACACCATCTGCAATCTGACCAGCCAAGACGCGCAGATAGCCTGCTTCCAGAACGCCGCGCGCCACCTCGCCGCCGGAGGGTGTTTCCTGATCGAGGCGCCGATCCCGCCGCTCCAACGGCTACCTCGCGGCGAGACGCGTTTGGCCTTCGATCAGAGCGACACCCATTGGGGCATCGACGAGTTTGATGTCGCCACCCAAGCTTTCACCTCCCACCATATCTGGAACCGTGACGGAAGGATCGAGACCGTTTCAATCCCGTTCCGCTATGTCTGGCCGTCCGAACTCGATCTGATGGCATGTCTCGCGGGCTTGGCGCCGGAGGCACGCTGGAGCAACTGGGCTTGTGCGCCCTTCTCGGCACAGAGCGAGAGCCATATCTCAGTCTGGAGAAAACTGGGGAGCGCACTTCGATGAAGCGCGTCCTTTTCATCTGCGGCAAGGGCCGGTCGCGCAGCCCCACGGCGGCCCAGATCTTCGCGCGCGATGGCATCTCCACCGATTTCGGCGGGATCAGCCGGGACGCGGATGACGCGCTCTCGGCCGACCAGATCGAGTGGGCGGATCTGATCTTTGTGATGGAACAACGCCACCGAACCCGCCTCGGCGATGCCTTTGGCCGGATGCTCGACGGCAAGCGCGTGATCAACCTCGGCGTCCGCGATCGCTACAGCTTCATGGCATCGGATCTGGTCGCCGAGCTGGAGAGCAAGGTCGCGCCGCATCTGAGGGGGATCTCATGACAGACATCGTCCTCTCGACGACTGAGGACAAAGTCTTCACCGACCGGCTCGATCAGTTGCTTGATGAGCACGCGATTGAGGCAGGATTTCCGTTTAACAACAAGACCATCAACCTGACCGCCGAGATCGACGGCACCTTCGCCGGTGGCCTGCACGCCTACACGCTCTACGGCTGGTGCTTCATCAAGCTCCTGGTTATTGAGCCCAAGCATCGGGGCAAGGGGATCGGACGCGATCTGATGACCAGGCTGGAGACGGAGATGCGCAGCATCGGCATCAAGGGCCTCTGGGTCGACACCTATGGCTACCAGGCGGAGGGGCTCTATACCGGCCTTGGCTTTACCGAGTACGGTCGCCTGCCAGGCCGCGTGCCCGAGGAAGACCGGATCTACCTCACCAAGCAACTGACCGGGGAGCCCGCGCCATGATGAAAGGCCAGTGCCTCTGCGGCGACATCAGTTGGGTCTACGCTGGCAAGCCCACCTGGAACGCGCTCTGCCATTGCGAGAGCTGCAGGCGTGCCTGCTCCGCCCCCGTGGTCGCCTGCATCGGGGCGCTGAGAGAGGGCGTCACCTGGACCGGCACGCCCGCGATCTACCGCTCCTCACCCGGGGTCGAGCGCCTCTTCTGCCCCCGCTGCGGCTCGCCCATGGCCTTCCGTGGCGAGGCCTTCCCGGACGAGATCTTCCTCTACGCCGGCAGCCTCGAGGACCCGACCCAGTACACCCCCACGCTCCACACCCACCACGGCGAACGCGTTCCCTGGTTGGAGCTCGCCGATAACTTACCCATCATCCACGGCTCGAACGAGGAGGCGAAGACTTGAACGACCATCCGACCGAACCGACACAGACCGAGATCGACGCGATGCTGTTTCGCTACCGCAGGCCCGGCATCCTCTTGAACAAGACGCTGCGCTCCGACGATCCGGGCCTCCCCGGCTGCTGGCTCGGCGGGCGACCCACCTTGCCGCCGGAGATCGAGTGGCCTTGGGACGACGTGAGCGGTGGCACCCCGATGCGCTTTCTTGGCCAGATCAACCTCGCCCAGATTCCACCGGTCGCCGCTTATCCCGAGATGCCCAGAACAGGCACATTGTTCTTCTTTCACGAGGGGCTTTTCGAGGAATACCTCAACAATTCAAAGTGGTCGCACAAGGTTATCTACGTCGAGTCCGATGTATCGACACACCCAACGCGGCGGCCACCAGAAATGCCGGATCTTTCGGAACGCCCTTTTTTTGAGTTGATGAAGACCAAACCTGACGAAGAGTACAAAAAAACCGGCGAATACAAGCGGTGGAATTTTGATCTGCTTCTCTTCGAGGACTTTAGCCGCCATGAGAAACTTGCTCACGAATTGGAGTGGTACCTGAACGACGCATCCATTTCGGTTAGAAACCATTTGGAGCGGCTGACTGAAGATCGAAGAGATCCTACAAGAGATATTGATCCCGCCTTGCACAGCCTGTTTGGAGCGTCGTCTCGAAGCAGATCGCCTGAGCGAGACGACGACATGGTACGTCTAAGCGGCTTCGAGTACGACCTAGATCTAGGTACTTCTACGAATATGACAGTTTATGCAGTCTGGATCTCGAGAAAAGATCTAGAGAACCGCAACTTTGAAAATACGCAGCTTATCTCGGGATAACAGCCATGACTGACAAACCAGAAGACCTCGAAAAACACAGCGCCAAGATGGCCAAGAAGAAGGCCGCGCGCGACAAGATCATGGCCACCAAGACCGACCAGAAGGGCCTGATCATCGTCCATACCGGCAAGGG
>JBCDAQ010000238.1:0-4971 GCA_039185285.1 Pseudomonadota bacterium | reverse complement strand
GTTGGGCTCTCATGATAGCCAAGCGCGGCCGCCTTCAGCTGATCTTCGCTGGATTGAGACATCGGAACTTCCCCCCGAGATGGTGCTGGCCAGGCCGACAGTGGCCCAGATTGGAAAAATCAGGAGCACTCTAGCACTATTCTGCCACTTTGGGAGAGCTTGGATGCCTTGCTACCAACTTATCGGTACTTGTAGGAGCCTTCATCAAAACTATCGTGGCCGAATGGCTCCCATGCTGACTAACCGAGACGAGACAGGTTCACCAACTGTGTAAACATCGTCGTGGTGGCTGATCGTAAGGAACCATTCGAAGGATTCTGGAACCACTAGCAGGTCGATTGCTGGCCCGGCCTCCCAGAAGACTGCAATCGCTGCCTGAAAGGCTCCTTTGCACCACCAGAGCTTATGAGCTTCATCGCCGATTGCCGCGTAGACGACTGTATCTGGCGCTGCCAGTGCGCCGAGTTGTTCTTGCACAAGCTCCAGACTGACGCTTGCATCCGCTTGAATGCACGTGAACGGAAACCGTTGTCGCAACGCGTAAGGCCGCGTGTAGAATTCTGTTTGAACACGTTCCTCGATCCACTGCCAGTCCCTGATCCCGATCATGCGGAACTCTTCAGGCCCAAGCCGAAGATCTAAAATGGCCTGCTGCACGGCGGCTCTTTCATAAGTCGATCGCTGCCGCCAGTGCTTGCCACGCTTCTGTGACGCAGGTTGCATCCTATTCTGCGGCTTTGGGCGAGCGTGCCTCCTGAATCAGGCCCAGGATATTGGCTGCTGCCTCCGGAATGTTCGTTCCTGGGCCAAAGATCGCTTTGACGCCTTGGGAGTAGAGGAACTCGTAATCCGCCGGCGGGATCACGCCGCCGCAGATGACGATGATATCCTCCGCTCCTTGAGCGCGCAGCGCTTCGATCAGCTTTGGCGCGAGGGTCATGTGACCGGCCGCCTGCGAGGAGATCCCGACCACATGGACATCATTGTCGACCGCATCTTGGGCGGCTTCCTCGGGCGTCTGGAACAGCGGGCCGACATCGACGTCAAACCCGATATCGGCAAACGCCGTCGCGATCACCTTGGCGCCCCGGTCATGCCCGTCCTGGCCCATTTTGACCACCAGCATCCGCGGGCGGCGGCCCTCGGCCTGGGCAAAGGCTTCAACGTCTTTCTGGATCTGCATGAAGCCCTCGTCTCCCTCGTAGGCCGCGCCATAGACGCCCGCGAGCGTGCGGACCTCGGCCCGGTGACGGCCAAAGGCGGACTCCATCGCATCCGAGATCTCGCCCACGGTGGCGCGTGCCCGCGCTGCCTCGACGGCCAGGGCGAGTAGATTTCCGTCGCCCCGTGCGCCATCTTCCAGCGCCTTCAGCGCGGCATCACACGCCGCCTTATCGCGAGTGTTGCGCACGGTTGAGAGGCGCGTCACTTGGGCCTCGCGGACCTCCATATTGTCGATCATGCGCACATCGATCTCGGCATCTTTCTCCGGCTGGAATTTGTTGACGCCGACGATGACCTCATCGCCCCGGTCGACCGCGGCCTGGCGTTTCGCCGCCGCCTCTTCGATCCTGAGCTTTGGCATGCCAGTGGCCACCGCCTTGGTCATGCCGCCGAGATCATCGATCTCCTCGATCAGCTTCCACGCCTCGGTCGCCAGCTGATCCGTCAGCGCCTCGACATAGTAAGACCCTGCCAATGGATCGACCACGTTGGTCACCCCGGTCTCGTTCTGCAGGATCAACTGCGTGTTCCGCGCGATGCGGGCCGAGAAATCCGTGGGCAGTGCCAGCGCCTCGTCGAACGAGTTCGTGTGCAGCGATTGCGTGCCCCCCAGCACCGCCGACATCGCCTCATAGGCCGTGCGGACGATGTTGTTATAGGCGTCCTGCTCTTGCAGGCTCACTCCAGAAGTCTGGCAATGCGTGCGCAGCATGCTGGATTGGGGTTTTTGCGGATTGAACTCCGACATGATCCGGTGCCAGAGGAGCCTTGCTGCGCGCAGCTTCGCCGCCTCCATGAAGAAGTTCATGCCGATGGCGAAGAAAAAGCTTAGCCGGCCCGCGAACTTGTCCACATCCATCCCGCGCTCGATCGCGGTTTTGACGTATTCCTTGCCGTCCGCCAGCGTAAAGGCCAGCTCTTGGACTAGGTTCGCGCCCGCCTCCTGCATGTGATAGCCGGAGATCGAGATCGAGTTGAACTTCGGCATCTCGTTTGAGGTGAACTCGATGATATCCGCGATGATCCGCATCGAAGGCTCGGGCGGATAGATGTAAGTGTTCCGCACCATGAACTCTTTGAGGATGTCGTTCTGGATCGTGCCCGACAGCTGCGCACGGCTGACGCCTTGTTCCTCGCCCGCAACGATGAAGCTCGCCAGAACCGGGATGACAGCCCCGTTCATGGTCATCGAGACCGAAATCTGATCGAGCGGGATGCCGTCGAACAGGATCTTCATATCCTCGACCGAGTCGATTGCCACACCCGCCTTGCCGACATCGCCTTCAACGCGGGGATGATCGCTGTCATACCCTCGGTGGGTGGCCAGATCGAACGCCACCGAACAGCCTTGCTGGCCCGCCGCCAAACCGGCGCGGTAGAAGGCGTTTGACTCCTCGGCGGTCGAGAACCCCGCATATTGCCGGATCGTCCAGGGCCGACCGGTATACATCGTCGCCCGCGGCCCGCGGGTGAACGGCGCCATGCCCGGCCATCCGCCCATATGCGAGAGACCGTCCAGATCCGCTTCAGTGTAGACGGGCTTGACCGCGATGCCCTCAGGCGTCTCCCAGGTCAGATCGTCGGGGCTGCGGCCACGCAGTTCCTTCTCCGCCAGGGCTTTCCAGTCGTTCTCGCTCATCTCAGTTTCCTCCGGGCCGTGCCCACCTCGAGTGCTGGGCCGACCATACACCATTTTTGCGCCGATGCGATTAAGCCGTTGGTAAGCCATTCTGCCCTATGGAGGGGACGTGGCGGGTTGTCCCCCCACCCGTCACAACCTTCCCCCTATCTGTCATTGACAAGCTGACCCTGCGAGACATCTCGACTGCTATGGTTTCTGCTTCGCTCTTAATCCCTTTTGCCTTCGCCGCGCTGAGCAGCTCGGTCTTGGACTCCTTTACCTGGGAGAACCGCCCGATTTTGGTGTTTGGCGAACATGGTGACCCTAGGATCGACGAGCAAATGGCGCTGTTCTCCGACGCTGCGCTGGAATTGGAAGATCGGCGTAACGTTATCATTGTTGAGACCGATCCGACTTCCGATCTTTGGACGCGATACCGGCCCAACGGGTTTACGGTGATCTTGATCGGCCTTGATGGCGGTGAGAAGTTTCGCAACAACGCAGTCACAGACCCTGATGAGCTGAACGAGCTGATCGACACGATGCCGATGCGTCAGAACGAGATCCAGCGCCGTGGCCGCGACCCTAACATGGGCGGAGGCTGAGCGTCACTCGAACTCCATGATCACGTCGTCAACTGCGAGGCTCGCACCTGGGACGGCATTGATCTTTTTCACCACGGCCTTCCTCTCAGCGCGGAGCACGTTTTCCATCTTCATCGCCTCGACGGTTGCGAGCGCCTGGCCATCCTGGACCTCCTCGCCTTCCTCGACTGCGATTGAAACCACGAGACCTGGCATCGGGCAGAGGAGCATCTTTGAGGTATCAGGCGGGAGTTTCTCCGGCATCAGCGCGGCAAGCTCGGATCCGCGTGGCGTGCGGACCTTCACGTCCAGATCGGCACCGCGATAGCGGATCCGAAACCCTTCGGTGCGCGGGTCAACTTTGACCGACATGCGCTGACCGCCAATCATCGCGGTGGTGAGCGTGTCGCCCGGGGTCCAGTCGCCCTCGACCGCAATCACTTCGCCATCGTCAAAGGCGATTTCAACCGAGCCTTGCCCGTGGATCAAAAGCTGCGGTTGGCGTGGATCCTGTCCCTTGGAGGTCAGGCCCAGTTCAGTGCCATCCTCGGTGCGAACAAACCCGGTCACTGCGCGCGTCGCGGTCACGTTGAAAACCTGTTCGTCGACGCTGACCACCCAGTCCGAACCAGGTGCCCGCTCGGTTCGTGCGATCGTTCCGCTGATGCGCCCGGCCCGGCGTGCTGTCACCAGCATCATTGCTGCCGCACCAGCAGCAATCCGCTTGACCGAAGCGTCATCGAGGACTGCGCCCTGGAACCCTTCTGGGTATTCTTCACCAATAAATGCGGTCGTGATGTTGCCCGAGGTGAACCGATCATGGTCATAGACCGCCGAGAGGAAGGGCAGGTTATGACCGATCCCCTCAACCTCGAACTCATCAAGCGCGTTGCGCTGACCTTCGATGGCCGAGGCGCGGTCAGGACCCCAGGTGCAGAGCTTGGCGATCATCGGGTCATAGAACATCGAGATCTCGCCACCTTCGAAAACGCCCGTGTCATTGCGCACAACCGGCTCAGTCGGCTGGATGCCGGGCGCGTAGCTTTTGGTCTCTGCCGGGGGGCGATACCGTGTCAGCCGCCCAATCGAGGGCAGGAAGTTCCGATACGGATCCTCGGCATAGAGACGGCTTTCCATCGCCCAACCGGTGAGTTTCACGTCGTCCTGGGTGAGCGAAAGCGGCTCGCCCGCGGCCACCCGGATCATATGCTCGACCAGATCCTGCCCGGTAATCAGCTCGGTCACCGGGTGCTCCACTTGAAGCCGTGTGTTCATCTCGAGAAAGTAGAAGTTCCGCGCGCCATCGACGATGAACTCAACCGTGCCCGCCGAGGCGTAATCCACCGCCTTCGCCAGCGCGACTGACTGCTCGCCCATTGCCTTGCGGGTCGCCTCATCCAGGAAGGGCGAGGGCGCCTCTTCGATGACCTTCTGGTTCCGCCGCTGGATCGAGCATTCCCGCTCACCCAGATAGATGCAGTTGCCGTGCTTGTCGCCAAGGACCTGGATCTCGATATGCCGCGGCTGGGTGACGAATTTCTC
>JBCDAQ010000237.1:0-5067 GCA_039185285.1 Pseudomonadota bacterium | reverse complement strand
GTTCAAGGAGAGGGACCGCGGCTCCGCTGGCCAATGGACGACAAAGCGCTTTCGACCCTTAAGCCGCTCGATGAGCTCGATGAAGTGCTCAACCCCGTCTACGAGACGGTCAATCGGCTTTCGTCATCGCTTCCGGATGAAACAACACTGATCGGCTTTGCTGGGGCGCCCTGGACGGTTGCCACGTATATGGCGGCAGGACGCGGGACACCAGATCAGGGACCGGCGCGACACTGGATGTTCAACGATCCTGACGGGTTCAGCGTGCTAATCGACAGGATTACGGAGGCGACGATCCATTACCTCTCAAAGCAGATCGATGCTGGGGCAGAGGTCGTTATGCTTTTCGATAGCTGGGCTGGCGCGCTCACACCGCCCATGTTCGAAAAATTCGCCATCGGGCCAGCGAAGAAAATCGCTAGCGCACTGCGAGCACGGTATCCCTCAGTACCAATGATTGGGTTTCCGAAAGGAGCCGGAGCGCTCTACCCGACCTATGCTCGCGACGTTCAGACGCAAGCTGTCGCACTCGACCAGCACGTGCCACTCGCTTGGGCGCGCAATGCAATGCCGAAGACAGTGCTGCAAGGGAATCTCGATCCCATACTGATGGTCGTCGGTGGGGAGGCGTTAGAGATCGAAGCCCGACGGATCGTGCAGGCGCTCGCCGGCCATCCGCACATCTTCAATCTCGGACACGGCATCACACCCGAGGCAGATCCGGGCAACGTCGACCGGTTGCTGCGAGCGATCAGAGGTTAGGACGGCATGCTCGATCTGCTGTCGGCACTGTATCCTTGGACGAAAAGCCTGCACATCATGTCGGTGATCGCGTGGATGGCGGGTCTCTTCTATCTGCCGCGCCTCTACGTCTATCACGCGGAGCGAGCGACTGCCGGGGGTGAGCTGGACGAGACGCTAAAGGTGATGGAGGAAAAGCTCCTCAAGGTCATCATCAACCCGGCAGGGGTCGCCACGTGGATCTTCGGTCTTGCGCTTGCCTTCACGCCTGGGATCGTCGACTGGACCGATATCGGTTGGTTCCATGTGAAGCTGGTGTTCGTAAGCGCGATGACCTGGTTCCACCACGCATTGATGAAGTGGCGGAAGGAGTTCCTGGCGGGGACCAATCAGCGCCCAGGTCGGTTCTACCGGATGATGAACGAGGTCCCGACGCTCTTGATGTTTGGGATCGTGATCATGGCGGTGGTGAAGCCATTTTGAGCGGTTCCCTCGAACTTTGCCCTCACGAAATTGACAAGCTGGTGACGATCTCCATATAGGCTACAGATCTCCTCACCCGGTGGCGCAGCATATCGACGGGTCTCCGTCTCCCGCACCCCGGTGCCATCACTCCCTCCGGACCGATACATGGCACAGCAAAAACTATCCGATTTGAAAGCCAAATCGCCTACCGAGCTCCTCGCTTTGGCAGAAGAGCTTGAGGTCGAGAACGCTTCTGCTCTGAGAAAACAGGACATGATGTTCGCCATCTTGAAAGAGATGGCGGACAGGGACATTGAGATCATAGGATCCGGTGTCCTCGAAGTTCTGCAGGACGGCTTTGGTTTCCTGCGCTCACCTGAAGCGAACTATCTCCCTGGACCGGATGACATCTATATCGGGCCGAATCAGATCAGGCGTTTTGCGCTTCGAACTGGCGATACGATTGAGGGACCGATCAGGGCGCCCAAGGACGGGGAGCGTTACTTTGCGCTTCTGAAGGTCAACACGATCAATTTTGAAGAGCCGGAGAAGGCACGTCACAAGGTTCACTTTGACAACCTGACACCGCTCTACCCGGATCAGCGGCTAAAGATGGAGATCGAGGACCCGACGATTAAGGATAAGTCGGCGCGGGTGATCGATCTCGTGGCGCCGATTGGGAAAGGGCAGCGATGCCTGATCGTCGCACCTCCGCGGACCGGAAAGACGGTCCTCCTTCAGAACATCGCCCACTCGATCGAGCGGAATCATCCAGAGAGCTATCTCATCGTCCTGCTGATCGATGAGCGCCCGGAAGAGGTTACCGACATGCAGCGCTCGGTTGCGGGTGAGGTGGTGTCATCGACTTTCGATGAACCGGCCACGCGCCATGTTGCAGTCAGTGAAATGGTGATCGAGAAAGCGAAGCGCCTAACAGAGCATGGGCGTGACGTCGTTATCCTACTAGATTCGATTACGCGGTTGGGCCGCGCCTATAACACGGTGGTGCCGAGCTCTGGCAAAGTCCTGACTGGTGGTGTGGATGCGAACGCGCTCCAACGCCCTAAACGGTTTTTCGGTGCTGCCCGGAACATCGAAGAAGGCGGTTCACTGACGATTATCGCGACGGCACTGATCGACACTGGTAGCCGAATGGATGAAGTTATCTTCGAAGAGTTTAAGGGTACTGGTAACTCAGAGATTGTGCTTGATCGTAAGGTTGCAGATAAGCGTGTCTTCCCGTCGATGGATATCTTGAAATCAGGAACACGAAAAGAAGACCTTCTCGTATCGAAGGTCGACCTCACAAAGATGTTCGTGCTCAGGCGGATCCTGAACCCAATGGGGACGACGGATGCGATCGAATTTCTGCTGTCGAAGATGAAGCAGACAAAGACGAACTCAGAGTTTTTCGACTCGATGAATGCCTAAACGGCTTTATGGTCGGAGTATGATGCTGCCGGTTGTGCGTCGAGATTCGAGCTCAGTATGAGCAATATGTGCATCTTGTAGTGCATACTCAGTCGGCTGTGTTATCGATATTGAACCGTCTTGTAGAAAGCAGAAGTAATCATCGGCTGCCTTTTGCAGCGCCTCTCGTGTCGACGTATATGTCATGAGCGTCGGACGGGTCAGAAACAGCGATCCTTTGGCCGCGAGGATGCCGAGATCAACGCCAGTCACCGCACCAGAGGCATTGCCGAAGCTCACCATCAGACCGCGTGGTTGAAGGCTGTCGAGTGACCCGATCCACGTGTCTTTGCCAACACCGTCAAACACCACCGGTACACCTTGGCCGTCGGTAAAGGATCTGACGGCTGCAGCAACATCTTCATGGTGGTAGTCGATGACGAGATCTGCTCCGAGAGCGCGGACGAGTGAGCATTTTTCATTGCCACCTGCAGTGGCAATCACATGCACACCGAGAGCTTTTAGCCATTGAACTGCTATTTGGCCGACACCTCCCGCTCCGGCATGGAAAAGAACGGTATGAGTTGGGCCACACGAGAAGATCTGCCGTATCAAGTACTGGACTGTCAGACCCTTCAGCAAAGAAGCGGCCGCAACATCGACGCTGATCGCGTCGGGCAGCCGCACGGCGCGATCGGCGTCTATGATGTGTGCAGTAGAGTAGGCGCCGAGTGGTCCAGAGCAATACGCCACGCGATCCCCAACCGAGAGGCCGGAGACTTCGGCACCGATGGCTTCGATGAGGCCCGCTGCCTCTAGTCCGATACCACTGGGCAAGGGAACCGTGTATAGACCGCTCCGGTGATAAGTATCGATGAAGTTCACACCGATTGCTTCGTGGCGAACGATCACTTCATTGGAATTAAGTGCACGCATCGGTTTACCGACGAGCATCATGCATTCAGCGTCGCCAGTGGCTTGAATTTGGATTGCGGTTTCGTCGGACATGATGTTTCTCCGATTAATGCTGGTTGTTAGAAGAGCGTGTGGCTGCGTGCAGGGCAAGCGGGGAACGCGCTGATGGCGGCGACTATCTTTGCATTGTCGACGGGGTTTGCGGTTTCAGCGATCGCCATTGTCCGGATTAGTGGTCCCGAGGCCGCCACCGCGTTGCGCGCGATTTCACGAAAACCGCTCCCACGGGCTCGCTGCGCAGCGGTGCGTAAGCTGATCAGCGATGATGGGAATGTCTTGGATGAAGCGCTCACCCTCTACTTCCCTGGCCCGAACAGTTTTACTGGCGATGACCTCGTGGAGTTGCACTGCCATGGCGGCCGTGCCGTGGTTCGTGCGGTGTTGGATCAGTTGGGAGATCTGCCGGGTTTGACCCCTGCTGAACCTGGTGAATTCACTCAGCGAGCCTTTGAGAATGGCCGGATGGATTTGACGGAAGTCGAAGCGCTGTCGGATGTACTTGAAGCGGAAACGGCAGCCCAACTTAGCCAAGCGCATGAGAATTTCAGTGGGCGCCTGCGTGAGGCGGCGGGCCATTGGCGGTTACTGTTGATGGAGGCGCTTGCGTTCATCGAGGCAACGATCGATTGGGCTGACGAAGAGGTGCCGGAGGATGTTTCGGAAGATGTGCGATCACGAATAGAGCGATTGACAGGCGGCATGAGAGCGACCCTTGAAGGTGCGGGATTTGCGGAGCGCGTGCGCGATGGGTTTGAGGTTGCGTTGGTGGGCGCGCCAAATGTAGGAAAATCGTCTCTTCTCAATACATTAGCTGGTCGAGAGGTGGCGCTAGCAACGGCAATGGAAGGGACAACGCGTGATATTATCGAGCTTAGGCTCGATGTCTCAGGGCTGCCTGTGACGTTGTTGGATATGGCCGGTTTGCGGGCCGGTGGTGATGCTGTCGAGGTGATGGGCGTCGACCGCGCTCGGGCGCGTGCGTCAGAGGCAGATCTTCGTGTTTTTGTTGAGGCTCCTGGGATCCCGTTTCCTGAAGATTGGGTGTTATTGCACCAGGGAGGCGATCTGCTGATCTCGAACAAGTGCGATGAACGTGACGGCGGGTACATGGCAGTTTCTGCAGTGACTGGCGAAGGGTTGGACAGACTCATGGTTCAAATCTGTCATGAATTATCGTCACGCCGTAAGGGCGACGGTCTGATCGTTAACAAGCGGCAAAGGGCGGAGGTCGAGGCGGCGTTGCACGCGGTAGAGGCGGCTCAAGCCAGCGTTGTCGGGCTTGGCGACGAAGTCACCGCAGAGTATCTGAGGTTGGCGTTGCGGTCGTTAGAGCGGCTCGCAGGCCGTACCGATCCTGAAGAAGTTCTGGGGGCGGTGTTCAGCAGGTTCTGTTTGGGCAAGTGAGATGTTTCACGTGAAACATTCGAGACCCACCGTGATCGTCGTTGGTGGCGGTCATGCTGGGTTGGAGGCGGC
>JBCDAQ010000236.1:0-5091 GCA_039185285.1 Pseudomonadota bacterium | reverse complement strand
GGTTGGCGATGTGCCGAGCTATCGGGTCGACAACATGCCCTATGGCGGGGTGAAGGACTCAGGGCTTGGTCGCGAGGGCATCCTGTTCGCGATGGAGGACATGACCGAGATCCGCAATCTGGTGATCCGCACCCCTCCTGGCGGGTGATATCCGGACCCGATCCCGGTGACCGGATCCGGCCTCGCCCTATCCCCCCAGCATGGGGAGAAGACATGCCACGGCGATCAGGGCGAGCGGGGCGGCGAGGCGCCAAGTTCTCCGCCGATGTGGGCCGGGGTGAAACTGGGCATGGTCATGTTGGCGCGCGATCTCGAGCGCGCGGTCGTAATGATTGATCACGGCGGTGTCGTAAATCGGTCCCATGGGATGGTCTCCTTTGCTCTTCTGGGCGTCTGAAGAGACTTTAGCCAACCCCTCCTGACAGCCTTTTGTCAGGAGGAGTGGCGGGCTCCTGACACCGTGCTGTCAGGAGGCTGATGGTAGGGAAGGGTCATGAGCGCATCAGGGGCTTGGTTAAGGGCTCGATGCGGATCAAAGACCCGTCTGAGCGGTCAAGGAGAGACGTGCTGTGCGCAGAGCCGACCGGCTGTTCGATATCATCCAGCTTCTAAGGCGCAACCAATTGGTGCGCGCTCAGGATCTGGCGGAGACCCTCGAGGTTTCCGAGCGGACCATCTATCGCGACATCGCGGCGCTCAGCGCCTCGGGTGTTCCTATCGAAGGTGAGGCGGGCGTTGGATATATTCTACGTGGAGGGTTCGATTTGCCGCCCCTGATGTTTGATGAAGAAGAGATCGAAGCGCTGGTTCTCGGTGCCCAGATTGTGGAGGGCTGGGCCGATGCGGGCCTTGGAGATGCAAGCGCTCGGGCGCTGGCCAAGATCGAGGCGGTGCTGCCAGACCATCTGCGCGATCACATGACCGGGGTTCCGGTGAACGCGCCTCGGGATCATTGGTCCGAACCGTTAGAGATCGACCTCAAGACAGTGCGACAGGCGATCCGGTCTCGTCAGAAGCTCGTGATCGGCTACCGTGCAAAAGGGGGCGAGGTGACCCGGCGCACTGTCCGGCCGCTTCTCCTCTCATTCTATGGCGCGATTTGGAACCTGACGACTTGGTGTGAGTTACGCCAGGACTTCCGGACCTTTCGCTTGGATTTGGTCTTCGATGCGAGGGTGCTGGATGAGGTTTTTGCCGAAGAACCCGGCAAAGCATTGGCCGATCTGATGGCACGGCCCGAGGATGAACGATGAATGGTTCGGGCCACCCTGTCCTGGGTGGCCCAGAGGGTGTCAGAACGCCACCTGATAGCCGAGCGTGACGATCAGATCAGTCTCGAGCTGAGGGCCATTCAGATCGCGATAGACTGGCAACCCGACCTCCAGCGCCAAGCGGTGATTGCGCAAGAGCCCCTCTTGCCCGACCAGATTGATCCCGCCAAGCATGAAGATCTGTTGACCGCCCTGATTGTCCGGATCGGCTGTTTGCACCGGAGCAACGATCAGCGAATCCTGGCCGTCGATCTTACCGAACGAGGTGCCTTTTACCCGACCGGAGAAGCTGATCCACGGGCGCGGCGAATAGCTGGCCCAGGCCGTGGCCTCGAACCCATCGCCGAGCGAATAGCCCTCGGAGTTTCGACCCATCCGGATCGTCCCGATGGCCTGGCCGCCCCAGCCGAAGGCTCCAGATTTACCCGAATAGGTGACGCCGGGCATCAGATCGAACGTGCCCGAGCCGAGTTGCATAGGGTAGGGCAGGCGCAGCGTCGGGCGCGTGCCCATCGGTGTGAGCACGTCATCTTCCTCGGTGATTGAGCCGGTTGGTAGGCTGAGACCTGCGTTGAAATGCAGATGGTGGGTCTTATCGTCGTAGAGGCGGAGCAACCCGCCGACCCGCGTGTCGCCAAAGCCCGAGCTTTCGGTGGTGAAACCGCCCAGCACGGTCGTTCCCATTCCCCCTTGGAAGGTGATGTGATCCATTGAGTTGTCGCGATAGGTGCCCATGGCCATCAGGGTCAGCCAATCGGTGGGTGCGTACATCATCCCGAACATATGCATCTGCATGGTCATTTCAGTGGGGACGACCCTAAGCGTCGGTGGCTGGCCGGGCGTGCCGAAGAAAGGGTTGGCGACGGTGGTCACAGTTTCCTCTGGCGAGATTGGATTGGTGCCGTCCCGGCTGCCGTCCATCTGCATGGTCATGTAGCGATACGAGAACATCACCTCGCCCGCCTTGTGCATGTGATCACCCATCACTCCGATCGGGGCGTGCCCATCGGCACGGATTGGCCCGTCTTCATGTGCCTGAGCGGCAGACACGAGCATGATTGCGCTGAGTGCCAGCGCGACTGGTTTGAAAGGCATAATTCCCTCCTGAAGCGGCCTTAGCCGCAGTTACTGATCTGGGTCCGGTTGAGTGAGATCAGACAGGAGGTGCGCGGCTGGAGTAGGCAGCTGTCGGCCCGATCGCTGGAGTGGACACCGCCAGAGAAGGCAGGACCGGATCGGTGGGTTCTGGGGATTTGACGAGGAGGTTTGACGGGTCGGTTGGCAGGGCAGCCTCGACCATGCCACGGCACCACTGGCAACTCTGCCAATGCTCGTCGTGATCAGTGGGGTGGTCCGCGTCAGCTTCGCCATGCGCGAGACAGAGAACGATCCGCTCACCCGCAATATAGAGGTCTGGCTCCTCTGACGTGGCGGCGATGCTCGGCGCATGGGCGACCAGCATCAGGCTGTGAACCACGAGCCAGCCGAGCGCTGGCAGCACAGCAAAACGCCGCAAGCGCCTCAAAACGGCGAGTATCGATCGATCCCCCATGGCGGCAATCAGGCCACCGAACCAAGCCACGGTCAACTGCAATCGCTTGCGACCAGTTGTGGCTCTCTCTCAGCGGACCCAGAAGACCGGTGTTAGCAGAACAAGGACTGACATGAACTCGAGCCGACCCAGGACCATACCGGCTGACATCAGCCATTTCGCCCCATCCGGTAGCGCCGCGTAATTCCCCGAAGGTCCAATCTCGGGCCCTAAGCCCGGGCCGAGATTGGTGAGAACGGCAACAGAGCCTGAAATCGCGGTCATCGTGTCCAGCCCGAACATCGAGAGCGCCACGGCCCAGATCCCTATCGCAGCAAAGAAGACAAAGAAGAACCCCATGACGGAGCTGAGAATCTCCCCATCTACAGGGCGGCGATCATATCGCAGCTGAAAGATCCCGTTTGGCGAATGGATCCGCCGGATCTGGACTTCTAGGGCCGCGAGCAGGATTTGGTAGCGAAAGATCTTGGCCGAACAGGCGGTTGATCCGGCGCACCCGCCAATCAGCGCTAAGGCAAAGAACAGCGTCACGGGAAAGCCGCCCCAAAGCGAGTAATCCTCGGACGAGTACCCGGTGCCAGTGAGAACCGAGGTGATGTTGAACAGCGCCGCGCGGAAGGCCGGCTCGAAGTCTCGGCTGTCTTGGCTAATCCGCCAGGCCACCATGATGAATGTCACAACCGCGATGATGCTGAGAAAGGCGCGGACTTGCGCATCTCGAAGCAATGGGCCCGTGCGCCCGCTTGCAAGCTGCACGAACTTGACGAAAGGCATGGCCGCAAGCGCCATGAAGATGACCGCGACATAGTGGATAGCGGGGCCAAAATTGGCGAAACTGGCATCGTAGTTTCCCAATCCTCCGGTTGCGATCGTGGTCATCGCGTGGCAGAGCGCGTCGAAACTGTTCATACCCGCTGCTGCATAGGCGATCATGCAGCTCGCGGTCAGGCCGACATAGATCCAGCTGACCGACTGGGCGACTTCGACGGCGCGGGGCAGGATGTCTCCGGCGACATCAAAGCTTTCTGAGCGGAAGAACTGCATGCCCCCGATCTTGAGCGTCGGCAGGAAGACCATCGCGACGACGACGATGCCGACGCCTCCAAACCATTGGAGCATAGCCCTCCAGAGCAGCATGGATCGAGGGGCCAGGTCGAGATCGGTGAAAACCGTAGCGCCGGTTGTCGTAAGACCCGACATTGCCTCGAAAAATGCATCTGTATAGCTGGCACCGGGCGCGCCGAGAACGAACGGCAAAGCCCCCCAAACTGGGAGGGCGATCCATAGGATCGTGGTCAGTAGAAACGCCTGTTGACGCGTCAGACCGCCAGCCCCGTGTTTTCGGTTCGTTATGGAGAGGGCCAAACCGCTCAGAACGGTCAGGAAACTCGCCATCAGAAAAGCACGCCAATTCTCGTGGCCGGACCAAAAGTCGAACAGCATCGGGACCAGCATGCTGAAGCCCAGCACCTGCGTCAGGCGACCGATGACAAAGCCAACTGGGCGGAAGTCATACATGAAGTTGAGAAGACCTCGGCCTATCGACCGTGTCAACGCTGTGCGGGAACGTCACACCAAACCCCTCGCAAGCACCCCGAACCCCTGGCGGGGCCTTGGCGGGTATAGCCCGCCACCCATGCGTTCCGCATGGCGGGGTGCCCGGCGCATCGCACAACCTATAGCGCAGGAGACGTTTCGACGCCCGATGCGCCCGTGAGGGCGCCAGGAATAGGTGCATGCGGCGCAAGCCGCATTCCGTTTGGTTCTTCACGGTACGGGAGTTGAACCTCAGAAGGGAACATCGTCTGTGTTGGCAGTGCTCGCTGCGGTTACATAGCTGGAGACGACCTTTTTCTCTCCCGCCTTTTCGAAGGTGACTGTAAGCTTGTCGCCTTCGATCGCCGTAATCGTGCCGTAGCCGAACTTTTGATGAAACACTCGTTCGCCGGTCGAGAAAGCGCTAACTGCTTCTGCATCGATCACCAGATTGCGCGCCTCGCGTGGGCTGCCCATGCCATGCTGGCCGCGACGTGCGGCCATTCGCTTCCAACCCGGAGAATTGTAGGTCGAGGATTGGGCAACCCGCTCCTCCATCGCGCTCTGTTTGGTTTGAGGAGCCGCTCCTCCATACCCGCCGCCATAAAGACCAGGTGGGGTCAGAACCTCGACATGCTCGGATGGGAGTTCATCGACAAACCGGCTCGGCAAGGCGCTCTGCCAGCGGCCATACATGTGCCGGTTCGCGGCGAAGCTGACGGTGAGGTGCTG
>JBCDAQ010000235.1:0-5104 GCA_039185285.1 Pseudomonadota bacterium | reverse complement strand
GCGACTTCAACTTCCTTTTGGGTCAACAAGCGTGTCGTCGCCCGATCCAATGCGGTCTCCTTCTTGTTGCAAGGGATCGAGGCAAAAGAACACTCTGCGCAATGGACCAAATTTTCAAGGCGGTGTGCCCCCCTGAGAGAAATTTAAACCATCGATCAACGGGACGCCTGAGCCGAAACATGCTCAGACCCGATCAAGTACTTCTGCAGCGTTACGATCCGTAAGATCGGCTCGCAAAATGGTCATGTAGCCGGGATCTGAAAGCTTTGGTTAGAAGAGAAGCAGGTCTGTAAATCGGATTCAGAATGTCCACTTTAAAGTCGATGGCGGGTTCGAAAGGCCGAAAGATAACCTTGTCCGCTCGGTCTGCTGATTTTTGCCAGGCCTCCGCGGTAAGAGGATCAATTATTGCGGCGGCAAAACCCGCTTCGACATAGGTCAGAAGCGGCATGAAGAATTGACCGATGAATCGGACCGTGAATTCGGCATCATTCGCCTCGAATACTCTTTGGGTTATCTTGTGGCTAGGATGTTCTGGAAAAAGCGCGGCTAGCGCCCGCCCTGAAAGATCCCTCGGTTCAATCCGGTCCCGAGCTGATAGTGGATCCTTCTTTGGCAAGGCACACACACAATCAAATCGGTAGGTTGTCGCTTGGATTGAAGCCGCTTCGATCTCCCTCGCTGGGTCATGATCAGCAACACCGATGTCGAACTGTTGGGTGCCAACAAGTTGTACTACGGCGTCTGAGCTGCGGGATAGCAGGGTGGCTTTTACATCAGGTTTTTCTCCCACATGATCGCAGATCAGGCTTGGCAGTAGAACCGCTGCTGGTCCGGGCATCGATACAATCCTTAACTCTCCCGTTTCAATGGCGCGCATACGCTTCATGTTCTGACTAACCGAGTTGACGCGGGTCAGCATCTGATCGCACTCGCGAAACAGGTAGTGTGCTTCGGGTACTGGATAGAGGCGGCCCCTTCGCCGTTCAAACAGACGCATGCCAAGCTCTTCTTCCAGTCGAGAAATTGCATGGCTGACAGAGGGTTGCGTCCGATTGAGGTTTCGAGCGGCCTCGGACACCGAACCGGTAAGTATCACCTCCCGAAAGATCGCCATCTGTTTTAGGTTCATTCCCAAGCCCATAAATTAGATTTATCGAAGTAGTAAAAATACCAATTTGAGTTCATAGGTGAAGCCCGTTTACCGTTTTCCTGTTGCTGGTGTGATCGACCGGCAAATGATTCCACAGGGAGACTCTCATGAAACTCACAAGATGCCTTTTCGCGGCAGCGTTTGGCGGGGCATTGATTGCCGCCAGCGTGGCCCATGCTCAGAACCCGACCTTCTTCCGTATCGGCACCGGTGGTGCGGGCGGCACCTACTTCCCAATCGGCGGCACCATCGCCAACGGGATCTCGTCCCCTCCAGGCTCGCGGCCTTGCGACAAGGGTGGCCAATGCGGCGTGCCCGGCTTGGTTGCGATTGCACAATCGACCACTGCCTCGGTCTTTAACAACGCAGCAGTTCAAAACGGCGAGTTGGAGGCCGGTCTCGCAGCGGCGGATGTGACCCGCTCGATGTATCTCGGCGAGGGCAAGTTCGAGGGCAAGCCGCACCCGAAACTCCGCGTGATCGCGAACCTCTTCCCCGAGGATTTGCACCTCGTGATGCCAAAGGGCGCATCGGTCGGCAGCTTGGCGGATCTCGCAGAGAAGCGGGTCGGCATCGCCCAGGCGGGCTCTGGCACCCAAGTTGCCGTTCTGCAGATGCTGGAAGCCTGGGGTGTGACCCGGGACAACATGGATGAGGCAGAGCTCAACAACAGCCAATCGGCCGAGCGTCTGGCCGATGGTCAGCTCGATGCGTACTTCTACGCCGCTGGTTGGCCGGTGGCTGCGATGGTGCAATTGGCCTCGACGAAAGGGATGACGCTGCATTCCTTCTCGGAAGAAGATCTCAAGAAGATCAACGAGATCATCCCCGCCTACATTCCATCCAGCATTCCGGCTGGCGTCTATGAAGGTGTCGACACCGAGGTGAAAACCCCGGCGGTCAGCGCGCTCCTGGTCATGTCTTCGGATCTCGACGAAGAGTTGGTCTACGGGATCACCAAAGCGCTTTGGAACGACAACACCCGCAAGCTGCTCGACAATGGCCATGCCAAGGGCAAGCAAATCACGCCTGCAACAGCGCTTGATGGAGTTGAGGCTCTGGGCGTTCCGCTGCACCCGGGTGCAGAGCGCTTCTACAAAGAAGTTGGGCTGCTGAAATAGGTGTCTCCCATGCAGCGGTGAGCTGCGCGACACAGGGGCGGGCCTGATCGGGCCGCCCCTTCTTTGAGAGGTCGAGAGGGGGATGACTCGTGACCGTGGATAGCAAGCCAAAAGACGACGAGCTGACCGCTGAAGATCTGGCGGCGATTGAGCGCGAATACGACGAAAGCTCGGCCATCCGCGAGGTCACACCAACGGCGCATCTTGTTCTACGCGGCGTAGCGATCGCGTTCGCAGTCTACCACTACCTCACCGCCGGTTTCGCCCTGCCGCCCGATCATTGGCATATGGGCTGGCACCTGAGCGGGCTTTTCATTCTCACTTATGCGTTTTTCCCGATCCTGCGCACCAAGGGCGCCTTTGCGCTGAAAACAGGCGCCGGGCGGATTGGCGGTGTCCCGATCATCGACATTGTGCTGATGGTCCTCGGCGTGTCCTCGGCGCTTTATCTCGGTTTTGCCTGGCATGGGGTGCCGGGCCTCGGGATCGAGGAGCAGACCTTCCGGATGGGCAATCCGAATGGCTACGATATGCTGTTCGGCTGCATCATCATTGTGCTGGTGCTCGACATCGCGCGCCGCACGCTGGGCTGGGTCTTGCCGCTGATTATCTGCGTGTTCATCAGCTACGCGCTGTTCGGCCCCTATTTCCCGGGCCTCTTGCAGCACCCAGGCGTGAAGTTTCGGACATTTGTCAGCTCGATGTACTTCCCGCAGGAGGGGATCTATGGCGTCACCCTTTGGGTTGTCTCGACCATTGTCTTTCACTTCGTGCTATTCGGCGTGATCGCGCAGCGTACGGGGTTGGGCAAGCTATTCATCGACAATGCGACCATTCTGGCTGGGCGCTATACGGGTGGGCCTGCGAAAGTGTCGGTCGTCTCCTCAGCGTTCTTTGGTACGATCTCGGGCTCTTCGGTCGCCAACACTGTCTCAACCGGGGCGCTGACGATCCCGAACATGAAGCGCCTCGGCTATCCCGGGCATTTTGCAGGCGGGGTCGAGGCGGCTTCCTCCGCGGGGGGGCAGATCACCCCGCCGATCATGGGGGCCGCGGCCTTTATCATGGCCGAGTTCCTCGAGGTGCCCTACACCACCATCGTGATCGCCGCGATCTTCCCCGCACTTCTCCACTATGTTGGCGTCTTCGCAGTGGTCCATCTGATGGCCCGTCGGTTGAACCTAAAGGGGTTGGCGAAGGAGATGCTGCCCCAGTTCAAACAGGTCTGGGCCGAGGGATGGGCGAATGTCATTCCGCTGTTTGGGCTGCTCTACGTCCTCTTCTCCGGCTACACGCCCTATATGTCGGCCTTCTGCGGCATAAGCCTGACGGTGATCGTTGGGGCGGCGAGATGGCGGACACCGACCACACTGGTCTATCCCGCGGCCTTTATCGCTTTTGTGCTCTGGAAAGCCTCGGATGGCGGATTTGATCCGGTCATGTCCGGACTTCTGATCGGGGGCTCGGTCCTGGGCGTATTCAACCCGCAGGAGCGGCTGAAGCTTCCCGGCCTGTTAGAGGCGATCGAGACTGGAGTGCGTTACGCGCTTGCAGTCGGTGCAGCATCGGCCGCGGTCGGGATCGTGGTTGGCGTGATCAATACCACCGGCGTTGGGTTCCGGATCGGTTTCATGGTGACCTCAGGTGCTGCCTCACTGGCCGAGAGCATGATCGCCTTCGTGCCCTTTGGCTTATTCGAGCAGGCGGACCTTCAACTGTTCCTCTCGCTGGTTCTGATCGCGATTGCCTGCATTCTGATGGGTGCGGGCATCCCGACAACTGCGCTCTACATCATGCTGGTCTCGGTGGCGCAGCCCGCCTTGGCGCAACTGGGCATTCCGCCGATCGCGAGCCATATGTTCGTGCTCTACTACGGCGTTGTGGCCGAGATTACGCCGCCGGTCTGTACATCTGCCTATGCGGCGGCGGCGATCGCGAATTCTAATCCGTTCAGGACGGGGATATCCGCATTCACACTTGGCCTTGGCAAAGTCGTCGCACCCATGGCCTTTGTCTATGCGCCGGTGCTTTTGTTTGTCTCCTCAACCGGGTTCGATGCGATCGAGTTTGCCTATGCTGCAGCCTCGGCCGTTCTGGGCGTGGTTGCGCTTTCGGCTGCTGTGGTTGGCTACTGGATCGCATCTATGAATGCGATTGAGCGCGTTCTCTGTGCAATCGCCGGATTGGTGGCGATCGCACCGAGTTGGGAATCGGATCTGGTCGCACTGGCAATTGTGGCGCCAGCGTTGATCTGGCAGTTCTCGAAGCGAAGGTCGCCCGTGGCAGTTCCCGGTTGATGCCATGGAGAAGCGGCATCCAGAAGTCACCATCCTGGGTGCCGGTATCATCGGCATATGCTGTGCGCTAACACTGATCGAGCGTGGTTTTAGGGTCCGCATCATCGACCGGATCCCTCCCGGTGAGGCAACAAGCCACGGGAACGCGGGTGTGATTTCGCCTTTTTCGGTCGTCCCTCAGTGCACACCCGGTGTTTGGAAGAATGTACCGGCTTGGTTGCTTGACCCGAAAGGTCCGGTCAAAGTCCGGTGGCGCGATCTGCCTGAGGTCATTCCGTGGGTTCTCCGCTTCCTAAGCAACACAAAACCAGATCGGGTTTCTGAGATTTCGACCACGATGGCGCTCTTAATGCGTGACAATGTTGACACCTTCCGCCGCTACCTGAAAGGGACGGGTCATGAGGACCTCATCGTGGATTCGATGAATGTAACGGTCTTTCGCGGTGCGGAACGGCCAAACCCGAGAGATTTGCAGTTCCGGTTGCGTCAGGAAATCGGATGCGAGATCGAGTTCATTGATGCTGATGATCTGC
>JBCDAQ010000234.1:0-5126 GCA_039185285.1 Pseudomonadota bacterium | reverse complement strand
GTTGATCAGGGTCAGGACCACGGTCAGCCCGAGGCGCGTGTCCAAGAGGCCAAGATCGATGAAGATCAGGTCGATCGGATAGAGCACACCCACGGCGGGCCGCATCTTGGTCGGCAGCATCCACAGCAAGATGTCCTTGGTCCATTTCGAGGGCACAAAGGCCATGGACCAGGCCGCTGGCACGGCGATCAGGATCCCGAGCAGGGTCGAGCCGCCCGCGATGATCACCGAGTTCCAGAGGAACCGCATGTAGTCCGAACGCTCCTGCACGATGGCGTAGTTCTCCAGCGTCCAGTCAAAGGCGAGGACCAGCGGTGGGTCGTTGATCGCCTGTGCCTCGGTCTTGAAGCTTGTCAGGATGGTCCAGAGGATCGGGAAGAAGATCAAAAGCCCGATTGCCCAGGCGAATGCCGTGTTGATCGCCTTGCGTTGGGTTGAGACGGAGCGTGCCATGGGTCTTCCTCCTCACTTATCCAGGTTCTTGCCGACGATCCGCATCAGGAAGATCGCAACGATGTTGGCAAGGATGACCGCATAGATCCCGCCAGCCGAGCCGAGGCCGATATTCTGGCTCTCCAACACGCGCTGGAAGATCAAGTAGGTCAGTGTCTTGGTCCCGAAGGCGCCGCCCGTGGTGACAAAGATCTCGGCGAAGATCGACAGCAGGAAGATCGTCTGGATCAGGATGACGATCGTGATCGCGCGGGCGAGATGGGGCAGGATGATGTGCCAGAACCGGCTGAGCGCGGGCGCGCCATCCATCTCGGCGGCCTCCAGTTGCTCGCTGTCCAGCGACTGGATCGCTGTGAGCAGGATCAGCGTCGCGAAAGGCAGCCATTGCCAGGACACGATCATGATCAGCGAAGGCAGTGAGGCCTCGCTCAGCCAGGACACCGGCTCCGCCCCGAAGAGCTTAAACAAATGCGCAAAGAGCCCGTTGGTGGGGTCCATGAACATGTTCTTCCAGACCAGCGCGGTCACGGTTGGCATCACGAAAAATGGGGCGATCACCAGGATCCGCACCACACCTTGACCCCACATTGGTTGGTCCAAGAGTAGGGCCAGCAAGACGCCGAGAACGATGGTGATGACCAGGACACCGCCCACAATGATCAGGGTTGTCTGGACGCTGGGCCAGAACGCGCTGGAGGTGACGAAGCGGACATAGTTGTCAAAGCCGACAAACCCGAGATCGCCGCCTCTGAGTGGCAAGAACTTCCGAAACGAGAACCACAGGGTCATCGAGAGCGGGACCAGCATCCACACCAGCAGCAGGAACACGGCGGGGGCCAGCATCAGTCGCGCGGCGGATCGTGATTGCTGTGTAGCCATGACGCACTTCCTCCGTTCACGGCAGATTGCCGATTGAGATGTTTCTATCCGTCGAGGGCGTTTAAGCCGAGAGGGCGGTTTCTGGCCGCCCTCTCGGGTTCAAAAGAGCCTGCTAGCGGTAACCAGCGGCTTCCATCGCGTCATTGGTCAGGGCTTGGGCTTTCTCGAGCGCCTCATCCACGCTTTGCTGCCCCGCATAGACTGCCGAGAACTCCTGGCTCACATCGGTCGCAATCCCCGCGAACTCTGGGAAGGCGGCGAACTGGACACCGACATAGGGGCTCGGCTCTACCGTCGAGTCGTTCGGATCGGCCGACAGGATCGACTGAAGCGTCATCTTGGCGAACGGGATGTCTTTGTAGTTTGGGTTCTCATAGAGCGAGATCCGCGCGCCTGGGGGCACGTTTGCCCAACCTTCTTTCGAGGCGACAAGCTCGATATAGCTGCTGGAAGTGGCCCATTCGATGAACTCTTTTGCGGCAGCTTCCTTCTGAGTGCCGGCTGGGATGGCCAGCGCCCAAGCCCAGAGCCAGTTCGACCGCTTGCCAAGGCCATTATCGGGTGCGAGCGCAAAACCGACGCTATCGGCGACCGTCGACTCGTTAGGATTAGTCACAAAAGACGCCGCCACCGTCGCATCGATCCACATGCCGCATTTGCCTTGTTGAAAGAGCGACAGGTTCTCATTGAAGCCGTTTGTGGCATAGCCTGGAGGGCCCGATTCACCCATCATGCCAGAGAAGAATTCGAGGGTGTCTTTCCAGGGCTGGGTGTCGAACTGAGCGTTCCAGTCCTCGTCAAACCAACGCGCACCGAATGAGTTCGACATGGCGGTGATGAAGGCACCTCCTTCGCCCCAACCGGCCTTGCCGCGCAGGCAGATCCCGTTGATTTCATTGTCGCGGTCGGTCATCGCGGAGGCTGCCTGGCGGATAAAGTCCCATGTCGGGGCTTCGGGCATCTCCAACCCGGCCTTCGCCATCAAATCAGTGCGGTACATGATCATCGAGGATTCGCCATAGAACGGCGCCGCATAGAGCGTGCCATCGTGGCTCAGGCCGCCTTTCATGGCAGGCAGGATGTCGTCGACATTGTACTCAGCGCTCAGATCGTCGAGCGCGATCAGCCAGCCATTGGCGCCCCAGATCGGAGTTTCGTACATCCCGATGGTCATGATGTCGAAGGCGCCACCTTTGGTCGAGATATCGGTGGTCACGCGCTGGCGCAGGACATTCTCTTCGAGGGTGACCCATTCGACCGTGTGACCCGTCTTCGCCTCGAAGTCGCTGGTCAACTTCTGCATCCGGATCATGTCGCCATTGTTCACCGTGGCGATGGTGAGGGTTTCAGCATAGGCGCTTGTGACCGCAAGAAGCGCGATCGCGCTGGCCAAGCCAACGGTTCTCTTGAGCTGCATTGAACGTCCTCCCGACGAGATGTTTTTTGTTATCTGATCATGCTCTTCGAAACGTGACGCGAAGTCAATTGAAAATTTGCGCGTGTAAAATAACAGGAATATTCAAGCCGAAGAACGCATTATCAGCCTGCCTTCAAAGAGAACTTCGGTCCGCTCACCCAAATCTCCATTCTGCTCGATCAGCTCAAAGAGCTTATCGACGCTGCGATTCGAGATCGACTCATAGTCCTGCGCGATGGTGGTCAGCGACGGATAGGTGAACCGCGCATGCGGGTGATCGTCATGGCCGGCCACCCGGAGAGTGCACCCCGGTCCGTGACCCACGCGCACACCGCATTCGCCCGCAGCGGCTAAAAACCCGATGGCCAGCCGATCGTTGCTGCAGAGGACGGTCGCGCTCGGCAGTCCATCTGTCTCGATGAGTTTCTTAGCCGCGTCATAGGCGACTTTCTCAAAATCCCAATCCTCGCCATCCGCGCGGACAATCATCGGCTCGTGGCCAAGCTGCTGCATCGCCCGGGAATAGGCCGTGCGCCGCTTGTTCGCATTGGGGTTGATTGGCGCCATCTCGAAGAAACACGGCGCCTCGCCCGTTCGGCACAGGTAATCCACCATCATCGGAACCGACTGAAAGTTGTCAGAGCCGACGAAGGCGGCGCCTATATCCTCAATATTGCTGTCAAAGAGGATGGTTGGCACATCCTGGCAGAAGCGCGCGATCTCTTTGCGTTCGGACCTGCGGCCCAAGGGGGCCAGCAAGACGCCCGCTGGTTTGAGAAGCTTGAGGTTGTTGAGGATGTCGATCTCAAGCTCCTGATCGCCATGGGCGCTGAAGAGCGTCGGGCGCAGACCCTCGGCGATGCAGCGCAGTTCGATCCTCCGCGCGATCTCGGCAAAGAAGGGATCGGCCAGATAGGGGACGACGATCCCGATATTCTTGGTCATCCGGCGGTTTTGGTTCACCGCAAAGATGTTGGGCTGGTAGTCGTATTGCTCGAGCGCGGCCTCAATCTTCTCCCGGGTCGACTTGCGAACGCTGGTCGGATCCTGGAAGAATTTCGACACGGTAGGACGGGAAACGCCGATGATCGCGGCGAACTCCTCCATGTTTCGGACCTTCTTGATAGGCACTGTCAGCTCCGCAAGACCTCTGCCACCAGCCGGGAGATTGGCTGTGAGCTCGGGCGCTGAGTCTAACCAGCTTACTTGCCGCGTGTAAATTTAAATCTTTTATCCGAAAGAATTCGAGGGGCGCTTTAATGCTAATCGAGATCATCCCCTTCAATCGAAATTCCAAGGCCCGAGACATATCGGTTTGCCCATGCGAAAACGCCCGCGGTCAGGTTGATCTCGAGGATTGCCTCATCGTTTAGACCGGCATCGCGAAGGGCTTGGATATCTTGCTCCTCAACCGACGCAGGCTCGAGCGTCAATTGACGCGCATAGCGCAGTCCGGCGAGTTCCTTGCCTGAGAAGAAGCGCTCTGGCTTGTCGGCGGCCAACGCGCCAGTAGCGCCCAAAGCAAAGTTCCGATCGGGGCAATGCGTGAGCAGCGCGGCTGCATGATGTGAGACGCAGAACGCGCATCCGTTAAGGACACTGACATAGGTGGCCACAGCCTCCTGATACCAGGGTGGGAGCACGTTCTTCTTATGAAAGCACGCGTCGAGATACGCCCGTATGAAGGTCTCGTACATATGGGGTTTCAGGCTGAACCCTCGACCGAAATTGCCGACTGAGCCGGCCCGCTTTTTGACGGTTTCGTAGGTCTTGGCCAGCTCGCCCTCGGCGTCGTTCTCGTGAATGGTTGTTATCCAGGCCACCGTATTGCTCCGATCTTGAGTAGGTCGGCACGAGCCTAGCATCGCTCTCGATCGCTGTCTGGGCGTTTGCGATGGATCAACGTCTGGCTTTACGTCCACGTTGCCTCGGAGAACGCCCTGCAATAGGGTCACAACTGGTGGTGGTAGTTACGGGCGTTTAAGGGTGATCGACTCCTCCCTGTCTGAGATCGAAGATGTGGCAGATAGTGTCGATCTGCCCAAGGTCTTCATTTCATATTCCCGCAAAGACCGGGAACGCGCGCAGTCGATTGCCGACACACTTCGAGAGCGAAGCTTTGGCGTCTTCAGAGATACCGAAGACATTCTTCCGACGGAAGAATGGAAAGGGCGCCTGCAACAGCTGATCGAAGAAGCCGACACAATCGTGTTTCTGCTCTCGCCGCATTCCGCAGTCTCGGAGGTTTGCGCGTGGGAGGTTGAATACGCGGTCTCCCTAAGCAAAAGAATCGCGCCAATTGTCATCGACGAGGTGGAGGGAAACGACATCCCGCCGCTTCTGGCGCGATTGAATTTTATCTTCTGCACGGCACGAG
>JBCDAQ010000233.1:0-5242 GCA_039185285.1 Pseudomonadota bacterium | reverse complement strand
GTCGTGGCCCCGGCCCCACATGCCGATAACGTCGTTGACCTGCACCTCGCGACCCGCGCCTACACAGAGATTGCAGTGGATGCAGGAGTCCAGATTGACCTTCATCGCCAGATGGCTGTCATCGAGGCGAGGTACACGGTCCTGCTCGATCTTCGGGAAGCGGCTGTCGGACACGCCCTGCATGTCCGCCATGTCCCAGAGGTGAGAAGACTTATCCCGCGCGTCTTCTCGCTCGGGCTGATCGGCGACCAGCATCTCGATCACCATCTTACGCGCTTTCTCGGCGCGGGCTGATTGGCTGTTGACCACCATACCGTCAGCGGGCTGACGGATGCAGGAGGCGGCGAGAACCCTCTCCCCCTCGATCTCGACCATACAGGCACGGCAATTCCCGTCCGAGCGGTAGCCCGGTGCGTCCTTGTGGCAGAGATGCGGGATCAAAGTGCCTTCACGCTTGGCAATTTCCCAAATCGACTCGCCTGGTTGCGCTTCGACCTCACGACCGTCGAGGGTGAATTTCACCGAGCCCGCCATGCGTTCATCCCTTTTATTCTGCAACCTTTCCCTTGGTATACCACATACCTGGGGGAGTTCCAGTGAGATCACGCTAGAATGAAATCGTCTAGTTTTGGTGGAGTTTTGCGACAGGGAGCGCAGTATTTGCGCCAATCGCGGCTTGCGTGCTGTCGCCGATCGGAAACCCCTGACTTCAATCGGGTTTAGTTGGCGCTTTGCAACCTGCTCTGCAGCCTCGTGGCCCGCGAATCGGCGTCTATCTCCAGGACATTATCAATGCAGGTTTCCCGTGCCGCGCGCCGAGCCCTAACCGTGATCCGAAGAGCGCCAATAACTGAGAAGATCATGAAGAGGCCGTTGACAAGCGCGCCTGCCAAATTGAAGGCCCCCAGCATCGAGAACAATATGCATCCAGCCGCGACGCCGTTAAGGCTCGTGTAAAGGAGCCGATTGCCATCGATCTGGCCGATCTGAACCCCCATATAGGCAACGACATAGAGGGCAACTCCAATGAGCCCAACCGTGTCATAGAGGTTCGGCACTAGGCCAGACAAGACCTCGGCATTCTCCTTAATAAACTCATAAGTTTCAGAGCCATACGCATACTCAGCGAACTCGTACATTGGCGTGTTCCTTCTTCTCGGGACGCCTATTGTCCCGTCTTGAAGGCAGTTTCGCCGATGCTGATCGTTCAGACTGTGAGGATCTGCACCTCAGAGCAAGTTTCTTGCACCTTTATGGCAAGTGATCAGTCAGGTGCAGTGGCCTTGAAATCGTCTCGGGCGGCAAACGCATCGAACCATTCAGCCAAACGCGGGCGGCCTTCACGCCAGCCCAGATCCGCATATCGAAAGTCAAGATAGCCTAGCGCACATGCAACCGCGATCTCTCCCATAAGCGGCGTCTCGCTAAAACTGGCCGAGCGGCCTTCCAGTTCACCAAGCGCACGTTGGACTTTGGACAGCTGCGCTTGCACCCAGGGTGCATAGCGGAGTTCCTCTGGACGCACCCGCGCCTCGTAGACGCCCAAGACCGCTGCATCCATGATCCCATCGGCCAATGCTTCGGTTGTCAGGACATGGTACTCCCGATCATCAGAGGGATAGAGCTCACCACCTGCTTTCGAGTCTAGGTACCGGCAGATCACCCGGCTATCGAACAGCACCGTGCCGTCCTCCAGCACCAGCGCCGGGATCTTGCCCAGTGGATTGGCACCGCAGACGCCCTCATTCGGGTCCACCGGGGTTCCGAAACCGTCCAGGATCTCCACGGCCTCTTCCTGACCTGTGAGCTTGAGGACCATCATGACCTTTCGAACGAAAGGAGAGGGGGCGGCGTGAAAGAGCTTCATGGAGCGGTCCTTGTCTTGTCAGCGCCCGGGTCCGGGTCGCCTTTGGGTGGGTCTTCGGCGTCTGGTGAGCGACCAAACATCCGGCCCAGCACCATCGATGTACGCGGAGTGTAGCTGTAAGGCGTCACCGGCTCCACCGTCTCGCGGCGCGTCATGCGCCAGAATGCGAAGATAATTAGGAAGAGATGGGCGCCAGCAATGAAGTAAAACAGCGCGGGCGGACCGTAAGTGTCCAAGAGCCGAGCGCTGACAATGGGGCTGACCACCGCTCCCATCGAGAAAAAGAAGACCAGCGAGGCGTTCAGCTCTAGGGCCTCCTCCGGCCCAGCCCGGTCATTGGCGAGCGCCGAAGAGACCGAATAGATCGGATATGAGGTTGCGCCGAACAGGGCTGCCGTCAAATAGAGCAGCCAGGGATCCCCCTCCGCCTGCACGGTCCAAATGCAGCACCCGATGGCTGCGAACGAAATGAAGATCAAAACCGTGCGCCGTTCAAACTTATCGGCCAGCCAGCCGATCGGATATTGCACGAGAATACCACCAAGCATCGCCATTGAGAGGAAGATCGCCAGTTGACCTGCCTCAAGCCCATTCTCAATGCCAAAGAGCGGCCCAACCATCCGAAAAGATGCCCCGGTCGCGCCAGCGACAACGATTCCCATAGCTGCCAAGGGAGACAGGCGGTAGGCCTTGATCGGACGCAAGCGGGGCGTGCCTGGGATCTCGGGTGCCGCCCGCCGCGTCAAAATCATCGGTAGCAGGCAAAGACAGCAGAAAACCGCGACGATGTTGTAGGCGGCATAGCTGGTCGGGTCGAGAACCGCGATCATCGCCTGCGCCGTGATCTGACCGCCCATATCGACGACGCGAAAGACGCCATAAACCCGGCCGCGATTGTGGTTCTGGGTCTTGGCCTGCAACCAGCTCTCGATCACTGTGTAGGCAGAAGCAATCGCGATCCCGGTCAGCACCCTAAGACACGCCCAATAGATTGGCCCGTCCAGCACTGGGTGCAACAATGCGCCCGTTGCTCCCACGGCTGCCGCCGCCGCAAAGCACCGCGAGTGCCCCACCGTGCCGACGTAGCGCGGCGCCAAATAGCAACCGATGAAGAACCCGGCAAAGTGAGCCGACCCCAAAAGGCCGATCTCATCAGCGGTGAAGTTTCGGGCACTGGCCGCGAGCACGTCCAAGGGACCAAGCGATCCTGATCCCATCTGCACAAGGAAGATGGAGAGAAAAAGGGCGGCAAAGGAAATGAGGGTGCGCATCTGAGCCTCTGAGAACGTCCTAAGGCTGGCGCGCGGAGCAAGCCACGTCTACCCAACGCCCGACAGAGACTGTCGAATTCGCGCGCCAAGCCAAATAATCGATGCGTCAGCACGCGCCTTGTCGCTGGGCTGACGGCTTGTTAAGGAGCAGATAGCTACTAAACGGGGAAGGCCTTGGCCGGATTGAACGACATCACTCCGCCGGACAAGCGGGAAAAATCAACCAAGATCGGGCCGCTTCGCGGGTTGTTGCCGTTTCTGGCACCCTATCGTGGATTGATCGCGGGCGTTGTGATCGCGCTTCTAACGGCGGCAGGCTTCACGCTGATCCTTCCAATTGCGTTTCGCCGCGTGATTGACGGGTTTACGGCAGAGAATGCTGGCCTGATCGATCAGTACTTTATGGCGCTCTTGGGGGTGGCGGCTTTCCTCGCCATCGCGACGGCCGCTCGGTTTTACCTGGTCTCAAAACTTGGCGAGCGGGTCGTGGCAGATATCCGCAAAGCCGTCTTTAGCCATGTCGCAGGTCTGTCACCGGTCTTCTACGAGCGTTTGATGACTGCCGAAGTGCTAACCCGCCTGACCTCGGACACGACTGTGATCCAGGGGGTAGTTGGCGCCACTGCATCGGTCGCGCTCCGCAACATCTTGCTCCTTGTCGGGGGCACGATCATGCTGCTCGTCACGTCGCTGAAGCTGACAGCGATCACCCTGTTGATCGTGCCAGCCACGGTGTTTCCGATCCGTGCCTTAGGCCGCAAGGTCCGCCATCTCTCGCGGCTCAGCCAGGATCTGATAGCCGAGAGTGCTACTCATGCGGGCGAGATGCTCCAAGCCGTTCAGACCGTGCAGGCCATGACATACGAGAAAAGCGCGCGGGCGGAGTTCTCGGGCCGGGTCGAGAAGGCTTATGATGCCTCGATGCAACGGGTTCGGGCGCGCAGTCTGATGACCCTGATCGTGATCTTCCTGGCTTTCGCCGGGATTGTCGGCGTCCTCTGGGTCGGCGCCCGTGATGTCATGGCAGGCACGATGAGCCCAGGCGAGATGGCGCAGTTCCTGCTCTATGCTGTCTTCACCGCGGGTGCGGTCGGCGCGCTGTCGGAAGTGTGGGGAGAGTTGCAGCGGGCCGCAGGCGCGACTGAGCGGCTGGTGGAGCTTATGCATGTCGAGGATCCGGTTCCCGATCCGTCAAAACCTCTGGTGCCCGCGACCATGGAAGGCAGCCTCGCCTTCGAAGAGGTGAACTTCGCGTATCAGACTAGAAACGAAACACCCGCGCTGACAGATGTCAGCTTTGAGGTAAGGCCCGGCGAGACGGTCGCATTGGTGGGGCCATCGGGCGCGGGCAAAACTACGATCCTCCAGCTCTTGCTCCGGTTCTACGATCCCGACAGTGGTCAAATTCTTGTCGACGGCACAGCAGTTAATCAGATGAGCCGGGAGGAACTGCGTCGACGCATTGCGCTGGTGCCCCAGGAACCGGTGATTTTTGCCGACTCCGTCGCTGCCAATATACGATTTGGCCAGCCTGGTGCGAGTGATGAAGCCGTGAAGGCCGCAGCTCGGGCCGCTGCAGCCGATGAGTTCATCCAGAACCTGCCCGACGGCTATGACACCTGGCTGGGGGAGCGGGGAATTCTGCTCTCCGGCGGGCAGAAACAGCGGATTGCAATTGCCAGGGCGATCCTACGCGATGCGGCGATCCTGCTGTTGGACGAGGCGACCTCATCACTCGATGCTGAAAGTGAGCGTGCGGTCCAGCATGCCGTCGAGGCGCTGTCGTCCGGGCGCACTACATTGGTGATTGCGCACCGGCTTGCGACGGTCAAACGGGCTGATCGGATCGTTGTGCTTGAGGGCGGTCGGATCGTCGCGACGGGCACTCATGACGCCTTGGTGGCGGAGGATGGGCTCTATGCCCGCCTCGCACGCCTCCAGTTCACGGAAAGCCTGGCGGCAGAGTAGAAAACTGGCCGCTTGAAATTCTCGGCGCGGCGGTCCATACCCGCGCCGTGCCGGGGCATGCTGCCCCATCCACAATACGGAGTGACCATGGCCAAGGAAGAAACGCTTGAATTCCCCGGGGTCGTTGTCGAGCTGC
>JBCDAQ010000232.1:0-5268 GCA_039185285.1 Pseudomonadota bacterium | reverse complement strand
CGGGTCTCTACCCGGAACAGCGGATCTCACGCGGGATAATGGCTGCCTCAATCCTTGGCTTCTCGTTGCCGACGTTTTGGGTCGGGCTGATGATGATCATGCTCTTTGCGGTCTATCTCGGCTGGCTGCCATCGACCGGGCGAGGAGACACGGCGGAGTTCCTCGGCATTGAGTCGAGCCTCTGGACCCGCGACGGGCTCTCACATCTATTCTTGCCAGCTCTGAACCTGGCGTTGACGAACATCTCGCTGGTGATCCGCCTGACCCGTGCTGGTGTGCGCGAGGCGATGCATCAGGACTACATCAAATTCGCCCGCGCCAAGGGGTTGAAGACACGCCGCGTGATCGGCGTTCACCTGATGAAGAACATCCTGATCCCGATTGTGACGGTGCTCGGGCTCGAGTTTGGAACTCTGATGGCCTTCTCAGTCGTGACGGAGTCGATTTTTGCGTGGCCTGGGATGGGCAAGCTCCTGATCGACAGCCTGCTTCAACTCGACCGCCCCGTTGTCGTTGCTTATCTGATGATCATCGTCCTCTTCTTCGTGGTCATCAATCTTGTCGTGGACATCCTTTATTCCGTGCTCGATCCACGGGTGCGCCTCAGGGATCAGGGCTCATGAGCGACGCGGTGCAACCGAGGGTCGAGACGCCGCTCCAGCGCTTCTGGGCCGAGTTCCGGGAAAGCCGGATCGCGGTGATTGCGCTCATCGTTCTTACGATCATCGTGATCCTTGCCGTGCTTGCACCCTGGCTGACGCCACAGAACCCCTATGACCTCGCCCAAGTCGATGTGCTGGACGGCAAGTTGCCGCCCGGCGAGCAGGCCTTCGCAGGCTATACGATGTGGCTCGGCTCCGACGGGGCGGGTCGAGATTTGTACTCAGCGATCCTCTACGGTTTGCGGATCTCGCTAACCGTGGGCCTCGCTGCCGGGTTCATAGCGCTCATCGTGGGAACAGCGATCGGCCTGGTCGCAGCCTATGCCGGAGGGCGGGTTGAGACATTCATCATGCGCGCTGTGGACATCCAGCTTTCCTTTCCGGCGGTGCTGATCGCGCTGATGCTGGTCGCGATCCTGGGGCGCGGTATCGATAAGATCATCATCGCGCTGGTCGCGGCACAATGGGCCTATTATGCCCGCACCGTTCGCGCCACAGCACTGGTTGAAAGCGCCAAGGAGTATGTCGACGCTGCCCGCTGCCTCGGGCTCTCCCACACCCGCGTAATCTTCCGCCATGTCCTGCCGAACTGCATGGCGCCTCTGATCGTCATCGGGACCGTACAGACCGCTTCGGCCATCGCGCTCGAGTCGACGCTCAGCTTCCTGGGCGTTGGTTTGCGCCAGACCGAACCCTCGCTTGGCGTGCTGATCTCAAACGGGTTCGAGTACATGATGTCGGGGCGATACTGGATCAGCTTCTTTCCTGGCATCGCCCTCCTGATCACGATCGTTTCGATCAATCTCGTGGGCGACCAGCTCCGCGATGTGTTGAATCCGAGGCTGAAGCGATGAGCGTGCTCACGGTGGAGGGTTTGCAAACCCATTTCTTCACCCGCGCGGGTGTTGTCCCCGCCGTCGATGGTGTGGATTTCGCCCTCGATCGGGGGGAGATCATGGGACTCGTCGGAGAATCCGGGTCCGGCAAATCGGTCACCGGTTTCTCAATCCTGGGCCTGGTCGACCCGCCGGGCAAGGTCTCGGGCGGGCGGATCCTCTTCAAGGGCGAGGATCTGGTCCAGGCGACGGAGGCACGAATGCAAGAGCTTCGCGGTGCCCGCATCGCCATGATCTTCCAGGACACGATGATGACGCTGAACCCAGTACTGCGCATCGACACCCAGATGACCGAGGCGATCCTGGCCCATGAAAAAGTCTCGCGCAGAGAGGCCTGGACCCGCGCGCGCGATGGCCTCGCCAAGGTTGGCATCCCGAGCCCAGAGCAACGCCTTCGCGCCTATCCCCACCAACTGTCGGGCGGGATGCGCCAGCGGGTAGCAATTGCGATTGCCTTTCTGAACAATCCGGACCTTCTGATCGCGGATGAGCCCACCACAGCACTCGACGTGACGATCCAGGCGCAGATCGTTCACGTTGCCCAGACGCTCTGCCGCGAACGGGGTACGGCGCTGATTTGGATCACCCATGACTTGGCCGTTGTGGCGGGTCTCGCGGATCGGATCGCGGTGATGTATGCTGGCCGAATTGTCGAGGCTGGTCCGACGGATGACATTATCGACGAGCCACGCCACCCCTACACGGTCGGCCTGCTCGGCTCCGTGCCTTCGGCGAACCGGCGGGGGCAGCGCCTCTCCCAGATCCCTGGCATGACCCCAAACATGCTGGCCTTGCCCCGTGGATGTGCTTTTCAGGACCGCTGTCCCCGGTCTGCGCCAAGCTGTGGAGAGGCCCAGCCAGACAGCGTCGCGCTGGGACTTCGTGCCGTTCGCTGTTTCTCGCCCCACGGATCGGAGGTCGCGCCATGACCCCGATGATCGAGGTCCGTAACATTTCCAAACGGTTTGTGAAACGCCTCGATCTCGCGGGAAAGATTGCGGCGCGGCTGGGCGTTGACATCCACGAGGAGGTGGTCCATGCGGTCGACGATGTCAGTTTGGCGATCCAACCTGGCGAGGTTGTTGGTCTTGTCGGCGAATCCGGCTGTGGGAAGTCGACGCTCGGGCGCATGATCGCTGGGATCCTCTCCCCGACCGAAGGCTCCGTTCTCTTGGACGGGCAGAAGATATCGGATCTCTCGGGCACGGACCGTCGGGCGGCGTCGCTGGCGATCCAAATGATCTTCCAGGACCCGTTCGCCTCGCTGAACCCGCGCATGCGGGTGGAACAGATCGTCGGAGAAGCGCCTCTCGTGCACGGGCTGACGGATCGCGCCGGGCTTTCAGACTATGTCGACGATATTCTCACCAAGGTCGGGCTCGACCCGTCGCTCAAGCGCCGCTACCCGCACCAATTCTCCGGTGGCCAGCGCCAGCGTATCGGGATCGCCCGCGCCCTGGCGGTCAAACCGCGTTTTCTGGTCTGTGACGAGGCAATCGCCGCCCTGGATGTTTCGATCCAGGCGCAGGTGCTGAACCTCTTTATGGACCTGCGGGAGGAGTTCAACCTCACCTATCTCTTCGTCAGCCACGACCTCAGCGTGGTCGAGCATATCGCCGATCGGATCGTCATCATGTATCTGGGCCGGGTGGTCGAAGCCGCCCCGACCGAGGCGCTTTTTGCCGATCCGCAGCATCCCTATACCCGCGCGTTGTTGGCGGAGGTGCCCCGTCTCGACCAACGCAAGCGCGACTTCACTCCGATCGTGGGGGAGATCCCTTCCCCTCTGTCGCCACCATCCGGGTGCCACTTCCACCCGCGCTGCCCCCACGTGATGAAAGAATGCTCCAGGACCGCGCCACCTCTAACGAAACGCCGGGAGGACTGGGTGGTGAGCTGTCATTTCTACGAAAAGAACTAGGCGGCGACATCGGCCTGGAGAGCTAGACCACGCGTTTCGCCGCTGATCGCTTTCGAGCGATCTGTCACCCCTCTTCTGCGAAAGGAGCTGTGGCCATCGGCAGGGACAGGGTTCTTGATAGTCCCGAGGTTGTGCCGTTTGAGATGATCGTTGTTTCAATTCAACTGCTGAAACAATCGGCACTTTATTCTCCACGAGTTCGAGAGCATTGTCCGGCTAGCAAAGATGAATGCTCGCACGTTTTGAGGAGCGACGAACTGCCGACTACCAAAACGAAGCTCACAGCGCGATCCATGGACGCCCTTGCAACACAGGAAAGTCAGTACGTTGCATGGGACACGACCCTGACCGGCTTCGGTGTGAAGGGAATCCCCTCAAGGTCGAAAGTCGCAGATACTGAAGTACAGGAAAGAGAGCGGGCCCAGCGGGCCAGTTCGGGAGCCAAAGATCGGCAGCCACCCAAGACTCTCCACAGAAAAAGCTAGATTGACTGCCAAGCGATGGCCGGCTGAGTTGCTCTCGGTGGCGATCCTGGAGGACATCGAAGACAGGTCCGAGCTGCTCCGACGATCTCAGGCCTTTTCGCTCGCTATCTTGAAGATCATGTCCGGGCACACAAAAAAAGTGTCGAGCGTCCGAAAAGATGAAGACCTGATCGCCAACATACTCACTCCTCATTTTGGAAAAAGAAACGTGAAAGGCCTGGAACAATCGGAGGTCGCAGGTTGGCATAGCAAGCTGGTTGGAACGCCCTACCAAGCGAACCGGGCGCTAGCCCTTCACTATAAGACGATGAACCTGGCGGAGCTTTTGGGTTTGGGAGGAAAACACGAACCTCTACGAGCGGATCAAAGAGTTCCAGAAGAAGGCCCAAAAGCACTCCCTGACCTCTGAAGAGTTCACCCGACTTGGAACAGCGCTAAATGCCGCCGAACATGGCGAGCTTACGACACCGAGTGGCCAACAGACCTGATCTATGCGGTAGCAGCAATCAGGCCGCTCTTGCTTACTGGAGCATGATGCTCTGAGATACTCTCGCGAAAGTGGGCCTGGGGAGACTTCAACCTGGGCTCGGCGACGCTGCCTGACTCGAAGACCGGCAAGAAAATCCTCTGCTTGCCACCTCCCGCCATATCGCTTCTCCGCTCCATTCCTCAACTGGATGACACTCAGAGGTCATCCGCGTTGGCAAATCAGGAGCAGCTTTGTTGAACATCAATCCCTGGCAGCAGTTTCGACAGCACGCGGATCTGGACGGTTTGCGACTGCATAACCTTCGCCATAGAGACGTGAGCGCATGTGCGGCCCAGGGAATGTCTTTGATTTTGATCTGAGCGCTCTTAGGCCATGGTAATCAGGCAATAACCGCAAGATATGCTTTTTTAACGGACAACTTTGTAAAGATCGCGGCAGATCGGGCCAGCGATCGTTTCCAAAACCACACAAATGATCGGAAAACCCCAAAGCTGAGTTCATTCAGCCAATCGCCAACAGCAAATAGCTTCGGCACACGACCACTCAAGCCTTACTACTCAGCGTTTAAGGCGGATCGCAGTCGTTTGATGCTCTTAAGAACAGCGCCGCCGCAAATCCCAAGAGCCGACATGGCGTATCTGGCGCGGCCCTAGCTCTGAGGTGGTTGAGAGCGGCTCAGCTTGCCTCTCGCGATCTATGAGTTTGAGGAGATACGATGATGAAACGCTGCGTCGGCTTAGATGTATCGCAGGATCAGACAGCGCTCTGCATCCTGGATGGAGAGGGCAGGATCCTGGTCGAAGGGTCGTGCGCG
>JBCDAQ010000231.1:0-5271 GCA_039185285.1 Pseudomonadota bacterium | reverse complement strand
TGGATTGGTTTGCCTTCATGCAGCTTTGGGGCCCGGTGCATCGCGGGCTCACCGGCTACAACCGGCTGCATTACACAAGGATCCGCTGATGGAGGGGTTAGTCCAGCCTGCTGCCTCCAATAGTTTGGACGCTTGTCGGCGCATTTTGCGATCACGCCCGCTGCCATCACTCTCGGGTGGGCGCCAGCCTTCGTTCAATGTATCCGGAGGCACATCAAAACCTGAGAGGATTGCACGCTCTCTTGGTCCCGCGGCCCCGTCAAAGCTCAGATCTGAATTGCCAAAGGCACTGGTGATCCGGATGAACTGCTCGCGATAGAGGCGCTGATTGACCCATTCCCAGTCAAACGTCATCGCCAAGGCGGCACGAACCCGGCGGTCGGCGAATAGCTCGCGACGGGTGTTAAAGACAAAGCCGTAAAGACCCGTTGGTCGCCGATGCGTAAGCTCGTCTCGGATCAACCGTCCCTCTTGCACCGCCGGCAGGCTCTCGATTTCTGCCCAGCGTACCGGGTCATACTCCGCATGCAGAGAGATCGCCCCCGCATTCAGTGTTTCACGAAAGGCATCGGCATTGCGAAAGAAGTCGATCTTAATCTCATCGAAGTTGTAAAGACCGCGATTGATTGGCAGGTCTTTGCCCCACCAGTTGGGATCTCGTTTAAACGTCAGCGCGCGTCCAGCATCCGCATCGACCACGACATAAGGCCCAGACCCCGTGACCGGCGTCATGCCGCCTTGCTGAAAATCCTGATCTGCCCATTGGGCCTTTTGCAAGATCGGGCGAAGACCCATGATCATGGGCAGCTCGCGATTGGGTTGGGAGAAGCTGATCTTCAAGCTGCGCGGACCGGTTTGGGTGATGGAGTCGACAGCTTTCCAGCTGTTTCGGTACCGTGGGTGCCCCTTGGTCCCGAGGGTTTCGAGCGACCAGATCACATCCTCGACCGTGATCGGGCTGCCGTCGGAGAAACGAGCCTCCTCCCGCAGGGAAAACGCCACCCATGAGCGATCCGGGGGCGTCTCAACCGTCTCGGCAATGAGACCGTAAAGCGTGAATGGTTCATCCCAGCTTCGCGCCATGAGCGATTCGACAGTAAGGGCCCGGATTTGCCATGGCGCACGTCCGCGGAGAACGTAAGGATTGAGGCTGTCATAGCTCCCGATCGAGCCCATGACGACGCGACCACCCTTCGGAGCGTCCGAATTCACATATGGAAGCTGGGAAAACCCGGCCTCGAGAGCAGGCTCTCCGTGGGCGGAGATCCCATGTTTTGGCTCCGCGAGAACGTTTACCGGCAGAATTTGCGTCAAAACTACAACAAAAGCTGCGAATCTGCTTAAACGCGGTCGTTGAATGCGACGGTTTCCCGACATGCGTAAATTGCCCTTGTCGAAATGAGCTCTAGGGCGTACTCTAATCCCACTGCTCGATAGGTTTCTTGCCTGTATGAAACCTGCCTCAACACCTAAAGCGTCTCCTTCGGGAGACGCCTTTTTTTTGGTCTGTTCTCGATTAACAGGCGTTGAGCGACCTGCTTTACAGCCTCTCAGCTGCTTTTCACCTTTTGCGCCGGGTGTCATTCGCCCCTCGTTTTTGCTGCGCTGCGTCATTATAATGCTCGAGGAAAGTGTCGCCCATGATGGGCTGGAAGGAAAGAGAGAGCCCATGTCCTTGAAAGGAAAAACTGCTGTCGTTACAGGTTCGACCTCAGGTATTGGCCTCGGGGTCGCGAAGGCCCTCGCAGCCAAAGGCGCTAAGGTTGTGCTGAACTCCTTCACCGACAGTCCCGATGACCACGCGTTGGCGGCAGAGGTGGCAGCGAGTTGCAGCACTGATGCGGCGTATATTCAGGCCGATATGTCAGATCCTGAGGCGACCAGAGCCCTGATCACACGAACGGCCAAGACGTTCGGATCGGTCGATATTCTCGTAAACAACGCTGGGATCCAGTACGTCGCCGGTATCGATGAATTCCCGATTGAGAAGTGGGACCAAATCATCGCGATCAATATGAACTCGACATTTCACACAACTGCCGCAGCGCTTCCCCTGATGCGCGAGGCAGGCTGGGGGCGGATCGTCAACATCGCGTCAGCGCATGGGCTGACTGCCTCACCCTTCAAATCCGCCTATGTCACGGCCAAACACGGTGTGGTTGGGCTGACCAAGGTCACAGCTCTTGAGACCGCCGAGGAGCCGATCACCTGCAACGCGATTTGCCCAGGCTACGTACTGACGCCGCTGGTTGAGGCACAGATCCCCGACACGATGGCAAAGTACAACATGACACGGGAAGAGGTGGAGCGCGACGTTCTGCTTCTTCGCCAGCCTTCGAAGGAATTCGCGACCATCGATCAACTTGGAGGAACGACATGTTTCCTCTGTTCGGAGGATGCAGCCCAGATCACCGGCACCACAATCAGTGTAGACGGGGGTTGGACTGCGCTCTGACCACAAAGCTGTCTTGAAAGCGTCACCCCCTGAGGCTATGCGGCTAAGAAGCTTTGGGGGCGCATTGTGTTCACTCTTCTGGCCGTCTGCACAGGGAACTCGACCCGATCAATCATCGCGGAGGCGATTTTAAAGCGCGAAGCAGCCGGGCGTTTCGCGGTTGCATCGGCGGGGACCAACCCTGTTGGTCGGGTCCATCCGGCCACCTATCGGCTGCTGGACCGCAAGGGGCTGCCCTCTCGCGGGTTCCGGTCCAAGTCTTGGCGTGAGTTTGAACCGGATGAAGCGCCGCGCCCGGACCTGATCGTGTTTCTGTGTCCAGCGGCTGAAGCAGAGCTCTCGGTTGCTTGGCCTCGCGGGCCGATGTCGACCCTTTGGGATATCGAGGATCCGGCGATTGCACAGAACGACTTGGCCTTCGATCTCGCCTACATTCGGCTGTCTCGGCGGATCGATGCCCTTTTATCAGACCCAATCGAAGACATGACGAGAGACACCAGACGGTGGACCTTGGACCGGTTGGCAGAGACCGGTGGCGAGCATTGAACGAGGCCCTGCGCGCATATCTCGCCGAAGGGTTGGGCACGGCGTTTCTTCTCATGACCATAGTGGGGTCCGGGATTATGGGAGAGAGCATGGCCGACGGCCAAGTTGGCGTTGCCCTGCTCCCGCACGCGATTGCGATAGGCGCAATGTTGTTTGTTCTGATCACGGTGTTTGGCCCGATTTCGGGGGCGCATTTCAACCCCGCGGTGACCATGGTCTTCCTCATACGGGGTGAGATCGCCCTGCCCCGTGCTGCAATCTATGTTGGAGTTCAGATCACCTCCGCCGTGATTGGGATGCTGTTGGCCCATCTGATGTTTGATCTAGACCTCTTGCAGATCTCGGAGAAAGGCCGGACCGGCCCTGGCCAATGGGTCGCTGAGGTCACTGCAACATTTGGTCTGGTGATGGTGATCCTAGGTGGTTTGCGAACAGCGCCGCATCTCGTCCCGGTTCTGGTGGGTGCATACATCTGTGCGGCGCTTTGGTTCACAGCCTCGACAAGTTTCGCGAACCCAGCTGTCACTCTTGCGCGTGCGTTGACCGACACGTTCACCGGGATTGATCCAGAACACGTTATTGCATTCTGGGTCGCCCAGCTTGCGGGGGCTGCATTGGCCATTCCCGTGGCGAACATCGTTTGGGCACCGGCAGAAAAGTGAACCCGAGCGCGCGCGTCAAAGCAGGTTACGACAAAATCGCTCGGGCTTATGCGGAGGCACGAAATCAAAAGTCGACACTTCCCCATTTGGAGAAGCTCAATGTCGAACTAACCCCGGGGAGCGTCATTCTCGACCTCGGTTGTGGCGCGGGGTTGCCGGTTGATCGATGGTTGATCGAGGCGGGCCATCACGTCATTGGTGTCGACCTCTCTGACCAAATGCTAGCCCTTGCCCGCGAAAATGTACCGAAAGCGCAGTATCAGCAGGGTGATATCGCGGCTTTGGAACGGGGACAATTCGCTGTAGACGCCATCGTCTGTATTTTTGCGCTGTTCCATACCGAGCGTACGAAACACCGCGAGATCCTTCAGAACATGCGATCGTTTCTTTCAACGAATGGACATCTTTTGATTACAACGGGCCAGATGGATTGGGTGGGTGCTGAGCCTTTCTTTGGCGCTGAGATCTGGTGGAGCCATTATGATGGCGATGCCTACCATCGGATGATCGAAGAGAGCGGTTTCGAGATCATTGCCTCGGATCGCCATAGCAGTGATTTACCCAAAGATGATTGGCACCCGATCTTCCTCGCTCGTGCAGTCTGAGCCAGATAGCATAACCACCGCTCAAGCGTCCCGAACCCCTATCGGGGTCTCGGCGGGCAAAGCCCGCCGCCCTCGCCAAGTGCGAGGCGGAACGCCCGGCGCGAAGCTCACAGGTCGAGGTTGGATGTCGAGGAGCGCCAACGCGCCCGGATGGGCGCCCGAATAGGTGTATGCGGCGTATGCCGCATTCCGTTTGGTTCGAATAGCTTTTGTTTAAAGAGACGTGACCCAAAGGATCACGGCGTCTTCGTTCGAAATTGAGATCACGCAATGGCCCATGGCCGCATCGTAATAGACACTGTCGCCAGCGCCAAGCTCCACCGGCTCATAGAACTCGGTCAAAAGCTGTACGGCCCCCGATAAGACATACAAAAACTCCTCGCCGTCATGGCGAACCCAGTCCTCAAAATCTTCGAAATCCCGCGCCCGGATCGCCGTGCGATACGGCAGCATCCGTTTGCGGCTGATCTCGCCCCCCAGCAGCTCATGCTCATAGGTGGTCGTTATGTGCTCACGCCCGTCACCCGCGCGCGTGATCGCGCGCCGGCCAGTGATCTTGTCCTTGATTGGCGGAGTAAAGAGTTGCGGGATGTCGATTCCTAGCCCTTTGGCGAGCTTCTGGACCGCATCGAATGTCGGAGACATCTGGGCATTCTCAATCTTCGACAAGGTCGAGCGCGCCAGTCCAGCGCGCTTGGCGGCCTCCTCCAGCGTCCATTCCCGGTCCTGGCGCAGTTGTCGCACACGCTCGCCGAGATTGAGCGGCGGTATGGCTTCCTGGCGGGCCTCGCCTCGGGCGATGCGCAACAGGCTCTCGCCCGGTTGATCCGGTTGATCGCTCATCAAACCCGCCATTCCGATTGCATGGACCCGCTCCTTGCTGCAAAGCTCACCTCCCTTGCCATAGCACGGATGAGCCTGTCCAGATGCCACGCCTAGAGAGGTCGCTCTTCGATCTCGGACCGCCAACGCCTTGCCCCGAACGGTTCAACATGGCCGACTA
>JBCDAQ010000230.1:0-5303 GCA_039185285.1 Pseudomonadota bacterium | reverse complement strand
CGCGATCTCGGTGATGCCGAGCGCATAGCAGACCGTGGAATTGGCCGCTGAGCCGCGCCCCTGGCAGAGGATGCCGCGGGACCGGGCAAAGGCGACAATGTCATGGACAGTAAGGAAATAGGGCGCGTAGTTGAGTTTGCCGATCAGCTCCAATTCCCGGTTCACGAGGCTTTGGGCACGGTCTGGGATGCCGGATGGGTAGCGCCAGGCGAGGCCCTCCTTGGCAAGGCGGGTGAGCCGGTCCTGTGGCCGCTCCCCCTGCCCCTCGTCTGGGTATTCATAGGAAAGCTCGTCGAGGGAGAAGCGGCAGCGCGCGGCGATCTCGGCGGTGCGGTGCACGGCATCTTCGTGGCCCGCGAAGAGTTTGAGCATGTCACTATCGGCGCGCAGGCGGAGCTCGGAATTGGGCAGCGCCCGGGCGCCGATTTTCGACATGGTGCAACGCTCTCGAATGCAGGTCAGCACATCGGCGAGCCTGCGGCGCGAGGCACGATGGAGAACCGGCGCATTGGTGGCGACAAGATCGAGCGAGAGCTGACCTGCGAGCGTGGCATAGGTTGCGATCCGGGCTCGATCGCGCCCATCCCAGCGGGGTGTGGCGGCGAGCCAGCATTGCCCTTTGAAACGGCGGGTCACCCGGAGCGCGTCTTGCACCCCTGCCCGCCCGCCGGGCTTCGAGATCGGCGCCTCTTTCACCGCCGCAGGGTCGGGGAGATGGATCAGCGCGAGAAAGCCTTGGGTCTGTAGGAAATCGTCCAGAGTGAGGGCGCAGCCGCCTTTCTCCGCTCGGCGTTTACCGAGGGTCAGGAGACGGGTCAGCTCCGCATAGGCTTTGCGATCGGGGACAAGGGCCGTGATCTCGATGACGCTGTCGGTGAAACTGAGACGGCTTCCGATGAGCAGCTTAGGCAAGCTTCGGATTGGCTCCGGCTCTGGCGCCACCTGCGATACCGAGGGCGGCGGTGGACCATAGGCCTTACGTGACGAGGGATCGATACGGGTTTGCGAGCGGATCTTGGCATGTTCGCGCACATCCGTTCCGGTGATGTTGCGATCCTTGCGGGTCACGTGCTCACGCCGCAACTCGCGTAGGCGGATATGGGCGCGGACCACGCCGGCGAGTGTATTGCGATCCGTGATCGCGATGGCGTCCAAACCCAACTCGGCCGCACGTGTCACCATCTCCTCCGGATGGCTGGCCCCGGTCAGGAAGGTGAAATTGGTAGTGGCGCTAAGTTCCGCATAGCTCATGTTCTTTATTTGTTCCAATTCTCATGAGTCGGCAAGAGGCCCGATGTCGCTGTCTTGAGAGAGATACGAATCTAAGGTAAGGTCGACTCTGCAGGCGGAATTTGGCCAATCCCGGCCCAGACCGATGCGATGGAGGACCGCGTTCTGAGCGCAGAAACCCTTGTGGCTTCGTCCACCCCGACCGCGCAGGATGACGCGGCAGACACCCTTCTTGAGACCATTGTTGCAAGCTTGGAAGAGGACGGCGGTGAAAACATCGTCACGATCGACCTTGCCGGCAAATCGGCCGAGGCAGACCATATGGTCATCGCTACGGGCCGTTCGACCCGGCATGTCTCGGCCCTCTCGGAGAAACTGATTGACAAGCTAAAACAAACGCTTGGCCATAAGGCACGTGCCGAGGGCAAGGCCAATGCGGACTGGGTCCTGCTCGATGCAGGCGATGTGATCGTGCATATCTTCCGCCTGGAAGTGCGCGAGTTCTACCAGCTTGAGAAGATGTGGATGCCCGCCCCTGACGCCACCGCGCGCCACGCGTGAAGCTAACGATTGCGGCTGTGGGGCGGCTGGCCCCCGGCCCCGAGAAGGCGCTGGTCGAGGACTACATCTCTCGCGCCAATGCGGCGGGAAAGGGCATGGCGCTTTCCCCCGTTTCCCTGATCGAGATCGATGAACGCAAGGCACGCAGCCAGGCGGAGCAGAGCGAGAAACTGCTCGCTGCTGTGCCCGCGGGGGCGCAAGTCATGGCGCTGGATGAGCGTGGCAAGGGTATGACCAGCCCGGATTTTGCCAAACTGCTCGGTCGGTTACGCGACCAGGGCATCTCCGAGACATGTTTTCTGATCGGCGGGGCGGATGGGCATACCCAAACCTTACGGGACCGCTCTGGCCTGTTGCTTAGCTTCGGCCCCATGGTCTGGCCGCATATGCTGGCCCGGGTAATGCTCGCTGAGCAGATCTACCGCGCTGTCTCGATCCTCGGCAACAGCCCCTATCACCGCGCGTAAGTCGCGTCGAAGAACGCCCGCTCGAGCGTGACCGCCCGCGCGAAATCATCGGCCACTTGCGCTTGCTCGGTCGGGTCCAACCGCTCCCACGCCTGGTCGAGCTGGTCCCGCAGATAAGCCACGACCCCTTCAAACCCATCGCCCGAATGCAGGGTAATCCACTCGGCATAATAAAATGGGAGCTCCGCGTTGGGCGGCGCAAACGGGGTCGCCCAACTCAGATAGGTCCATTCGGCGACGGTCAGAACAGCGATCATCCGCGCATAGGAGCCCGAGGCCGCCGCCTCTGCCATCAGGTCCCTAAAGGCGATTGTCTCGGGCAAGAGAACCGGCGCCACCCGGTCCTCCTCGGCAACGCCCAGGGCATCGAAGGAGCGGTGGAAATACGTGTTCTCCGGCCCAGTGATCACGGCCAGGAACTGGGCGAGCGGCACGCTATCCGCCAAAGAGGGCGCTTCCGAGATCGCCCGCGCCGCCAGCCGAACAAAGCCATCAATGAAGCTGAAATCCTGCACCAGATAGCACCGCATCGCCTCTTGCGGCAGCGTGCCCGCAGCAAGTTCTCGACAGAAGGAATGCTCGGCCACGGCAACCCAGGTCTCGAGGCTGGCTTGGCGAAGCTGTTCAGATGGCCGCATATCGGCTCCCTTTGTTCATGGTTCTGCGTGATCCAGTGAGAGCCCGCAGGTCTCTCACGCGCTTTGTTAGGCAGCGGAGCGGGCGAGACGCAAGCGCTCATCGCAACGCATCTCCCCAAGCGAACCCGGGCCGACGTTTTGACCAAAGCCGCGTGCCCTCTATTTCGAGAGGTCTATGGAGGTACTCATGCTCAGATCCGCCCTGCTTTTCACACTGTTCGCGCTCCCAGCCCAGGCCGGCATTGCGGCTAAGTTTGTCGAGGACGCACCGAAGGACCGGTTCCGGATCGTCAACACCTCCGCCTGCCCGACGGGGCCGCTGGAGGTGACGATTGACCTGTCAACCTCTCCCGCGGGCCTGATCTTCGACACCACCGGCAGCGGCGCAGGCGTGAACGTATTCCAGCCCTTCCGGATCATTGCGGGTGGCGAGAACGTCGAGTCAGCAGGCGAGATCACCGACGGCGACAGTGCTGCGGTGCTGACCCTCTCGACGATCCCGGCCAAGGGTAATGTCGTTTTCACCATCGATGTAGACGACACGCTGGAGAGTTCCTCAAACGGTCAGACCATGATCTCCGGCAGCGAGATCGAAGGCGCGGAACTACGCGTGCAGATCGAGACGGGGAAGACCTACACAGCCAACTTCGACCGGATCGGTGACGCGCGTCTGCCGTGGGAGGCTTGCATCTCCTAAGGGCATACCAACCTCTCCGATCACCCGGCCGAGATCGCGCAGCTCAGGAAGCGGGCAACCCGGTCGCGATGTTGACGCCAGTTCGGGAGCTCAGGGCGGCTAAAGCCCATCAGCACCGTGATGCGATCCTGTTCAAATATCATCGAACACTGCGGGTTCGCGTATTTCGGGACTGGCAGGCTACACCTCAATAAAGTGTTTGGAGTGCCTGTTGGTTGGTCAACAAGGATCTCGCGGCTTATGTCTCTCGCGAACACAGGTGGCGGAATGTGGAAGAGGCCATAGCGACTTGGCTCCCGTGGGATCTCCTCGCCCTTTTTAGGCGTCCAGCGATACTCTGAGCGTAAACGGTTAAGAACAAGGCGCTCCATGGGAAGCAAGTCGTTTAAGAGGAAGTTCATCCAGTTGTCGACCCGCTGTTTAATCCTCCGGCTGGTTTCGGCACGTGTCACGGGGTCGAAATCTCCAATCCCCACGCGGAACAGAAACGCGGTCGAGGTGACCCCCTCTTTCTGCTTCCAGCGATCCTCCATGTAGATTTTCGGAACGCGCAGCGGGATCGTGATCCCTTCAAGCTGAAGGTCGAGGTTGAAGCCGACGAAGTCGTCTTCGGTGGCAAAGCGATGGCAGGGGTCGTGCTCCGCCGGGATTGGCGTTGGCTCAATCCCAGATCCGAGACTCGTTTCAGTCTCGGACGCGTGAGTCCCAGAAAAATGGGGCATAACGGCGAGGCATAGGCTCGCCGCCAAGATAATCGACCGGGTCACGCCGCTTGGGCCAGGTTCCTCAGCACGTAGTGCAGGACGCCCCCGTTTTTGACGTAGTCGATCTCCACCTCGGTATCGATCCGGCAGAGGAGGTCGATCTCCTTGGTCGTGCCATCGGCATAGGTGATCGTCGCCTTGCAGGTCTGGCGCGGGGTGATCTCGCCGTCGAGATCGTGGATCGAAACCGTCTCATCCCCAGTCAGGCCCAGCGATGTGCGGGTGTCGCCACCAGTGAACTCAAAGGGCAGCACGCCCATGCCGACCAGGTTTGAGCGGTGAATGCGCTCAAAGCTCTCGGCGATCACCGCTTTGATGCCCAAAAGCGCCGTTCCCTTAGCCGCCCAGTCGCGCGAGGAGCCGGAGCCGTATTGGCTGCCTGCGATCACCACCAGCGGCACGCCTTGGGTCTGATAGGCCATCGCCGCCTCATACATCGAGGTCTGACCGCCATCGGGGCCTTTGGAGTAGCCGCCCTCGACCCCTTCGAGCATCTCGTTCTTGATGCGGATATTGGCGAAGGTGCCGCGCATCATGATCTGGTGGTTGCCCCGGCGCGAGCCGTAGGAGTTGAAGTCCCGCGGCGCCACCTGACGCTCTTCCAGGTACTGGCCGGCCGGATGCTCCTTCTTGAAGGAACCGGCGGGCGAGATGTGGTCGGTTGTGATCGAATCGCCCAACAGGGCCAAGATGCGCGCCCCTTCGACTAAAAGCCGTCGTCATCCCAGTGTAAAGCCATATATTTATGGTAATAAGCTCGGTACCGATATCATTGATCTTGAGCAGTCAGTCGCTTTGATCGAAGCCGCCAAGACCGAATTGACTAGCCTCGGTACCGCCGGCAAGCAGCTCTTACTGGTGGGTACTAAAGAAGAGGTCTCTACCTTGGTTAAAGACACCGCTGTGGCCGCTGAGCTACCATATGTAACCAATCGTTGGATTGGTG
>JBCDAQ010000229.1:0-5304 GCA_039185285.1 Pseudomonadota bacterium | reverse complement strand
GTGTCGGGGTGAGAGGTTGGCGCGGGCGAGCGCCTCGCCAACCCGGTCAGGTCCGGAAGGAAGCAGCCGTAACGAGCCCCGCTTGGGTCGTTGTCCAGCCTCTCACCTCTCAAAGCATTACTCAGGCAACGAAACCGCGCTGTAGAAGAACGCCATCTGTTGGCTTGGTTTGCCAAAATAACGCCCAATGATCTCGTAGATCTTGCCAGAGCGATAGATCCGGCTCAGGGCGGTATCGACTGCCAAACGCAGTTCCTCGTCGCCCTTGGGCAGAGCGATCGCATAGGGCTCGTTGGTAAAGGTTTTTTGCGAGACGATTAGATCATCCTGTGCGCCCGCCTGAACGATACTGCCAATCAAAATCGCACTATCCGCAAAATAGGCGTCGAGCTTGCCATCAGTGACCATTTTGATGCCGTCGGCATGGTCCTTGATCTCTTTGATGTCTTTTCCGGTCATCTGGGCAACCTTGCCGCTTTCCAACCACTCGGCAGCCGTCGTTCCGGCACGCACGCCAAACTTTTTACCCTTCAGTGCTTCGTCTGTGGCCGCCGCCGAAAACGCCGCGGCACTATTCGTGATCAGAACCTCTTTCAGCAGGTCCGGGGCAGAGGTCGAGACAACCGCGCCGACACCGGTCGAGAAGGTTGGGATCGAGAACGATACGATATCCCGGCGCGCGAGGGTCGCAGTCGTTGCCCCGCACAAGAGATCCGCATCCCCCCGCGCAATCGCATCAAACCGGTCGGTCGTGTCCACAGCAACCAGCCGGGCGGAGAAGTCACTCAGACCGAGGAGGTTCTTCATCTGCTTGCCGATCTCCACACAAAGCTCGACACTGAAACCGCCCGCTTTGCCATCCTTCTCCATCGAAAACGGAGGCGCGTCCGAGCGGTAGCCGAGCTTCATATTCTTGGACGAGACGATTTGGTCCATACGCTCGCCAGCCTCAGCAGCCGGGATGGTCGCCGCGATACTGAAACCCGCAGCCGCGATGAGCAGCGCGAGATGCCGCCCCGAGAGAAAACCTGTCATCAGAACCCCCTTTTTAAGTCCGCTTTGTTTTTTGGAAAACCACGCGGCGGACTATCGCGCAGAACGCGAAGGGTCACAAGCCTTGCAAGTTGGTGGAGAACAATCTGATGAGAGCTTTTCCCGGATGTATTCAGTCGCTTTATCGACGCAGATCAGAATAAAAGCCGCAAGCCAAAGCGGTGGTTCAGCCGACGCAAACAGGCTGAACAAGTAGTAGATCAGCCATACCGCAAGAACTTCGAACAATAAAAAACGTAGTCGAATTCCCCCAAGAGGCGCCTCCTTTCTCCTATCGTTTCATGATCTTCCATATTTAACATTTTCGGCGGCTATTTTCAATTGATAACAGGTATTTAAAGGGGGAGGCGCCGTTTATTTTGTGACCAAGTTGGCTTCCTGGAACCGATCTCTCCGTCGCGGCTTTTGCTGACCGTCAGGCGCTCTTGAGATCCACAAGTAGGCGCGGCTCCATGCTGGACGAGCGCCCTTGGCTAAGGCTATAGCTGGGGCATGTCTGACACCACTCCTGCCCCTGTCTACCAGGTCCTCGCCCGCAAGTACCGCCCGGGCCACTTTCGCGACCTGATCGGCCAGGAAGCGATGGTGCAGACCCTCACCAATGCCTTCGCTCATGACCGGATTGCGCATGCCTTCATCATGACGGGCGTGCGTGGAGTAGGAAAGACAACAACCGCGCGGATCATTGCCAAAGGGCTGAACTGCACGCGGGATGACCGGCCGACAATTGACCCTTGCGGCGAGTGTGAGGCCTGTATCTCGATCGCTGAGGGGCGCAATGTCGATGTGTTGGAGATGGATGCGGCCTCCAACACCGGCGTCAATGATGTGCGTGAGATTATCGATTCCGTGCGCTATCGCGCGGCTTCAGCCCGCTACAAGGTCTACATCATCGACGAGGTCCACATGCTCTCGACCTCGGCGTTCAATGCGCTGTTAAAAACGCTGGAGGAGCCGCCCCCGCACGTGAAGTTCATCTTCGCGACGACCGAAATCCGCAAGGTGCCGGTCACGGTGCTCAGCCGCTGCCAGCGGTTCGACCTGCGCCGGATCGAACCGGAGATGATGATCGATCATCTCGCGGGGATTGCCGGGAAGGAAGGCGCCACGCTATCGACCGAGGCGCTGGCTCTGATCACACGGGCCGCCGAAGGTTCAGTTCGTGATGCGCTCTCGCTATTGGATCAGGCCGTCGCCCATGGCACGGGCGGCGAGATTGGGGCGATGGAAGTCCGCTCTATGCTGGGCCTCGCCGATCGCGGCCGGGTGATCGACCTGTTCGAGGCAATCATGAAAGGCGATGCAGCAGGGGCATTACAGGAGTTGTCAGCGCAATACGCAGATGGCGCAGATCCTGCGGTGGTCCTGCGCGATCTGGCCGAGCTGACCCACTGGATCTCGGTTGTGAAGATCTCAGAGGATGCGCTCAACGACCCAACCATCAGTGCGGAGGAGCGCGATCGGGGCCGTGATCTCTCGCGGCTGTCGATGCGCGTTCTCACCAGGGCCTGGCAGATGTTGCTCAAGGCGATGGAGGAGGTGACCCTCGCGCCCAATGCGATGATGGCTGCCGAGATGGCGATCATCCGCCTGACCCATGTTGCAGATCTTCCAACCCCTGGCGATCTCGTCAAGAAACTCACCGAGGAAAACGCCGCGCATCCAGCCCCCGCCGCCCCGCCGTCAAACCCTGGGAATGGTGCCAGGGCGCTGGCCTCGGTGGCGGGAGGTCAGGCCGGGGCACCACTCCCGGCACCTAGCCACGAGCCTGTGGCCCAGCCAAAGGGGTTTTCGGAGCTGTCCGATATTACGGCACTCTTGGCTGAAAGCCGCAATCTCAAACTGGTCAAAGAGGTCGAAGATTTCGTCTCGCTGGTCGAGCTCCGACCGGGCCTGCTCGAGTTCAACCCGCTACCCGGAGCGCCCGCGGATCTGGCAGGGCGCTTGGGCCAGGCGCTGAGCCAACTCACCGGTAAGCGTTGGGCCGTCGCCGTGACGGAACAGGCAGGGGCTGAGACACTCCGTTCAATCAACGATGCCGCGGCGGACAAGCTGCGCGCAACAATCGCAGAACACCCGATGGTGTTGGCAGCCCAAGAGGTTTTCGAAGGCGCGGAAATCCTCGAGATCCGCCCAATCGGTGGCCTGGCCTTGCCGGAGCCGGAGCAGATCCTCGCCCCGATGATGGAGCGCGATGAGATCGACGGCGATCTGGTGGATAGCGATGACGACTGGAATGATGATCCGTTTGAGGAGATGACCTGATGGTACTCGGACTTGGTGGCCTGGGCGACATGAGCAAACTCATGAAGCAAGCCCAGGAGATGCAGCAAAAGATGATGGAAGCGCAGGAGCGGATTGCGACCATCACCGCCGAAGGCACTGCTGGCGCTGGGATGGTGAAGGCAACAGCCGATGGCAAAGGCGAGCTGAAATCGCTGAGCGTTGACCCGTCACTTCTGGACGGGACTGAGGAGAAGGAAGTCCTCGAAGATCTGATCGTCGCAGCCGTCAACGACGCCGTCCAAAAAGCCCAGGCTGAAGGTCAGGCCGAGATGGCCAAGATCACCGAAGGGATGCCGCTGCCTCCGGGCATGAAGTCACCCTTCGGCTAAAGCCATGTCGACATTCGGCTCCGGCGCCTATGGCGGTGCTGGCTGGTCGCCGCGAACCGCCAGCCATCGCGATGAGATCGGCACCCTTTGGCGCGGCGGCATCGACAGCGAGTGGCGCCGACTAAAGACCGTACTGCTCTGCCGCCCCGGTGCTGAGCTTGTCGTAAACGATGCCGATGCCAACCAGTTCCTAGAGTCGCTCGATCTGGGCCGCGCGCAGGCTGAGCATGATCAGTTGGCCAAGATCTATCGGGCTGAGGGTGTTGACGTGCTGACAACCCCCGAAATATCGGCGCCGCCGCCGAACCGGATGTTCTGCGCGGACCAAGTTGTGCTGACACCCGAGGGCGCGATCCTCGCCCGCCCTGCCTCGACCGTGCGCGCAGGCGAGGAAGTCGCCGTCGCGATGGCCTTGGCGACCCATAGGGTCCCAATCCTGAAGACGCTCGTCGGGCAGGCGACTTTCGAGGGCGCAGACCTCATGTGGCTGGACGCGGAGACAGCGATAATCGGCCGAGGCTTACGGACCAATCAGGCGGCAATCGATCAGATTGGGGCGGTTCTGGCGGAGATCGGCTGCACCACGCTGCCCGTCGACATGCCCTTCGGCACCATGCATCTGATGGGGATGCTCCGGATCGCAGATCAGGACCTCGCGATTGCTTGGCCGCGCCGCACACCCCATGCGGCGGTGATCGCCCTGCGAGAGCGTGGTATGAACGTCGCCTTCCTGCCAGACGAGGACGAGGCTGCAGCCAATCGTGGCCTGAACTTCGTCACTCTCGGGCCGAGGCGGATCCTGATGCCCGGTAACAACCCGATGATGCGTGCGTTCTACGAGGGCCTGGGGATCGAGGTTCTGGACACCCCGATGGATGAGTTGAAGAAAGCGGCAGGCGCCATCGGCTGCCTCACCGGCGTGATTGAGCGAGAACGGGCATGAGCCGGATCCTCCTCCTCGGTGCCACAGGCTTAATCGGACGCGCTGTGGCCGCGCGTTTTGTTCAAGCAGGGCATGACGTTACAGCAGTCGTTCGCACGCCCTCTCGCGCTCCAGGCGGGCTGGCCCGGCTGGTCCAGGGTGATCTATCCGAGCCGGACGCTTGGCTCGACCTCCTCGATCAAAGCGATGCTCTCATCCACTGCGCCTGCGACTGGTCGGGGGATATGGCGGCCTCCGAAACTCGGCTGATCCAAGGCGTCATCGACCGGGGCTTCGAGGGGCGGGTTGTCTATACCGGAGGCGTTTGGTGCTTCGGCAACCGGGCAGGTGTTATCACCGAAGAGACGCCCATAGACTTGCCAGAAGGTTTCGACTGGTCGGTTGCAGGGTGGGAGCAGTTGGTAGCTGGTGGTGTTGATGCGGTCTGGGTCCATCCCGGCCTGGTCTGGTCACTGGAAGAGCCGCATTACGCACCGATTGGTGAAGCTTGCCAGACGGGCAGCTCGGTGCCGGTCCTGGCACCTGAGCAGCAGCTGCAACCTCTTATTTTCACGGATGATTTAGCCGATGGCTACCTCCGTGCATACGAGCACGGCGCGCCTGGCCGGGACTACTTGTTTGTGGGTCAAAATCTGGCGATGGAGGCAATTGCGGCGGCTTGGGCGGAGGTCTTTGGATTGCCGTTGAGCAAGC
>JBCDAQ010000228.1:0-5337 GCA_039185285.1 Pseudomonadota bacterium | reverse complement strand
GAGGGCTTGTTGCGATCCAATCTGGGTTGCGATGGAGGAGCTTCCAGCGTTGGTTGTAATTGTGCTTCGAATGCCGATGCTCTGGGGTTCGACGATACCCAGAGCGACTTCGCGTCCTGGGTTTGCAGCAAGCTTAGGTGCCGTTGGTATCATTTCCTCAGCGCCCGAAGCCGCTGCTGGACTACTTGAGCTCGGTTGGGGCGGAGAGACGCTTGTTCTTGAGATCTCGAGGGTCTTTTCCCCCTGTCCTGGACGAACCTCTAAAGCCTCTGCGTTTGGTAGCCCCGTGGAGGCGACCTGTTCTTGCGGATAGGTAATGGCTGGGACTGCGGGGGCGGTGGAGATCTCGTCAGCCGTTTCTGTTACGGGCACTTCTGGAATGTCTACTGCCAGCTCTGAGCCGAGAGAAGTAGGTTGTGCTGTGGAGGTCTCGGGCGTGAGAACCCCATCCACTTCAGGCTCTTCGAGGATGTTCGTGAGTTTCATAAATGAAGATGTGAAAGAACCTTCTGAGGCACCTTCACCAGCCGTGCTGCTTGCCGATGGCAAGGTTTGGCCCGATCCCGACGCCTTCGTTCCGGCCAGTGTGCTGGATTGGATGGACGGTCCACCCGAATTGGGTGTCGCGATAGGACTCGGAATGGTCAAGGAAGCCTCCTGGCTATTTCTGGTCGCACTATCCAACTGAATAATTACGTTTTTTTTAACTCAGAAAGGGCATCTCTAAGTCTATGTCTTGAATGGGAGATGATCGTGGAAGTTCCTAACCCGCCGGACGTGCGACCATCGCGTCAGGTGTATCAGAACTCAACCGGTACGACGGCTCGTCGGTCGGGTGCGGAGAAGGCTGCCGTTGAGTTCGAAACTGTTTTCCTGGCCGAGATGCTCCGCCACACTGGCCTTGGCAAAGCCAGGGAAGCCTTTGGCGGGGGCGCTGGTGAGGAGGTTTTCTCGAGTCTTATGACCCGTGAGTGGGCCCGCAATCTCGCTGAGAACGGTGGTATCGGTTTGGCGGATCGATTGCTGCAGGGCTTGCAGGTTCATGGAGGGTCCGATGTTGGGCAGTAAGTGGCGCTCGAGGTTGGAGCGGATAGAGAGTTTTCTGGGGTTGGAGCGTAAACTACTTCGCGACGGCCGGATCGAAGAGCTGGCTGGTTTGGATCGCGATCGTGATCGCGTCGCGGGTTGGTTGCTGCAACTACCTGATACCGGGCCCGTTCAATACCGACGAGAATTGGAGCGGCTGCGTCTTCGCGCGAAACAGAATGCCAAGCTCTTCGCTGCTTACATCGAGGGCGCAAGATCGGCGATGACAACGGTCACTGTTCTTGAAGAAGAGCACGCAAACCTCGGTGCCTATGCGCGAGATGGCTCTCGGATCGAGGGCCTTAAGTTACTACCGAAGACGAAAACCCGCGCCTGATCTCAGAACGTTGGACGGAAATCTGATAGGACGATGTTCTGCAAACCGACCGGCCCTAAACCGCCGGACCCTCCTCCGAGCAAGGTCAAGGCCGTAAACCCACGGGTCGAGGGCGAAGGGCCATTGTTCAGGGTCTCGCGTAGCAAGAAACGCTCGATGACTTGGTTTACGCGAGCGGGATCTTGAAAGACCGCAAGCGATGTATCTCCAAAGTTCCTCAAATTCAGGCTACGAAAGTCATCTCGTTGGCGATCCAGATCAATTTGTCCGAACGACTCTGGCAGCCCGAAGGCCCCTTCAAACACCCTGCGAACTGGGAGGTCGCCCATCGCAGAGAACCATGCCGCACCGTCAGGATCGCTCGCATTCGCGTAGCGTGAGATCTCTCGACGAAAATTAAGTGCTAGACGGAGGGACTCGTCCTGTTCGCCGACGGCGACTTCGAATTGGCGTTCGGTATAGGCGGCCGTGATGATGTCTGAGAAGCCATCAACCGTAGTTCGATTGCCACCGGAATTCCCGAATCCAAATGTCTCTGAGATGCGTTGAAATCGAGGATCTACAAAGCGGTTGGCAAAACTTTCAGGGTTCTCAGTACCTTCGGCCAGGATCCGACGGATGAAAGCTTGATTGTTGATCTGATCATCCATTCCGAAGGCGCCGAGCGCTACCTTCAGAAGCTGGCGGTCGGCTACGAGCTCTTCTGCCGTGGTCACCGAAGCGATGTTGTCGCGAAAATAGGCTGTATCGCGGGCAATCTCGGGCTGACGATCGAAGATTGATCGTTGGCTCGCTTCAGTTCGTTCAAGAAGCCGGTAGCCAACGACGCCCGACGCCGGAAGAATGGGATCAAAACTCATGATGGCCTTGCCAACGACAACAAATGATCTTCGACGGGCATAAGCGCGCGCAGGCTTCGTAATGCCTGATAGAAGCTGTCTTGCTCCAAAGCGAGGCGCGCACGTTCCAAATGATCGCGCGATTGGTGGTCGTTGAAGACACTGGCGAGCTGAGTAAGGCCTGTTTCCAGTTGAACACGGGCTTCTTCCGGGTCAGCCTCCCCCGCGACCACCATCTGAGCAATGTAGCAGACGCGGCGCACAGGTGTGTTAGCCTGATGAGGGTCAATCGCGTCGCGTAGCCGCAGTACATTCGAGCCAGGCGTCAGAATATTCAATTGTGTTCGCTTCGATCCATTTTCCATCGCGGCGCCGTTGACTAGGAACCGTTCATTTGGACGAAGTTTAAGGATCAGACCGGGCATGGGGCTTGGTCCTGTTCTTTGCTGAGGCCGCGCATTACAGACATGTTCACCTCAAGGAGCACGTCCACGGTATCAGTCCGTTCTAGAACCTTCCGGGTATGGATACGCGTGAACTTCGCGAGATAGAAGATCCGCGATCGAAGGAGGTCAGGCAGCTCGTTTTTTGCCCCGATCACATCGCTGGACAGGATTGCCCAAAGGCGTTGATTTTGGCTGAGAGCCTCCACCAGACGTGGAAAATCCTCATCGCTTCTCTGAGCTGCCAGCCGAAGATCCTTGGTAACCCTGGCGAAAGCTTGATACTCGATCTGACGCGGGGTTTTAGTCGATGATTGAGCATCACCATAGTTGGCATAGGCGCGGCGGGCCGGATCCATAGGGGTTTCCTCGATCTATTCAAAACGGGGCGAAGGTAAATACGACGCGGTCGGTCTGCGCTTGAAAGCCGGAGCCGGCGTGACCGGCTCCGGAGATTAGTCTTACCGGAACAGCGCCAGGATCGACTGCGGTGCCTGGTTGGCGATCGACAGCGACTGGGTCGCGAGCTGCTGCTGGACCTGCAGCGACTGCAGACGGGCCGAAGCCTCTTCCAGATCCGCATCGACCAGCGAGCCGATACCGACGTTGAAGTTGTCGATCAGCGATTGCTGGAAGTCAGCCTGAATTTCGACCCGAGCTTGCGTCGTGCCGATAGCGGCCGAGAAGTTGATCACGCTGGTGATCGCCGCATCGACAATCCCCAAGTTTGCGATCTGCGGGCCGCCAGCGCTGACGTTCAGACCGCCGACACCGGCAAGTCCACCTGCATCGTTCGGCGTTACCTCGACCACAACGCTACGCGCTTCGTTACCTGCACCGTTGTTGATGAAGTTGATCAAGTTTGGACCAACGGCTGGTGGGCCAGCTGCAGCTGTCGGGTTAATGTCGACCGACAAACCCTCAACGCCGAGATTGTTGATCGCGTCGCGCAGGCGCGATGCAATCGAGTTCTCAGTATTGGTGGCTGCAACATCTTCTGCAGTCACCGTAATCGAGGCTTCTTCACCGTCGATCGTTACCGAGATCACATCACCGGTCGTCAGGCCGCCCGCATCGTCGATCTCGATCGCGACGTTGGCGGCGAGAGCCGCGCCTGCAGCGAGTTCGAACGCCGTGTTGTCGGCGGCGGCGGTGATCCCTTGGGTTCCAGTGCCCAGACCGGCCCGCGCAGTACCTGCACCGGTGGTATTCAGGTTCACCGTGGTGAGCGAGATGTTCGACGTTGATACCGCGCCAGCCGCATCACGGCTCAGAGCGCCCAAGATCGACAGAGTTCCTGTGGAGCCATCCAAAAGGTTGGTGCCGTTGAACTGCGCGCTGTCGACGACGGTCTGGATCTGCGAGGTCAGCGAGGTGATCTCGTTGTTGATCGTGTTTGGATCAAAACCCGCTTCACCGGCCTGGACGACCAAACCACGGATGTCGTTCAGAATGTCCGAAATCTGATCGGTTGCGTTTGCAGCTACTGACAGGTTCGACGCGCCAAGATCGAGAGCGCCTTGGACGGCTTCAAAACCGGAAACATCCGACCGTGCGACCTGGCTGATCGCGAAGATTGCCGCGTCGTCCGACGCCGAGCCGATCGCGAGACCAGTCGAGATCTGGTCTTGGACTTCGTTGAGGTTCCGGTTGATACCGCTGAGCGTTTGCAGAGCCACCAGCGCTGCATTGTTCGTGAGAATGCTACCCATAGCTTTTCCCTTGTGCTTTCGGTGCTTTAACACCGCGTTCCACGTATCCGGATTTTCCGGCAGAGCCCCGCAGGTTCAGCGAGTAACCAGTGCCCATTCAAAGGCGCGGCTGGGCCAGTTCTGGCCACGGAGAGAGACCATGGGCCAGAAACCCTAACAATTGGTCTCTGAGTTGAAGATGGGTTTGGAGAAAGAAAAAGGGCCGGTAAACCGGCCCTTTGGATTAGTTATCGAGGAAGCTGCGAAGCTTTCGACTCCGGCTGGGATGCTTGAGTTTCCTCAATGCTTTCGCCTCGATTTGCCGGATCCGTTCCCGAGTGACCGAGAACTGCTGACCAACTTCTTCGAGCGTATGGTCGGTGTTCATCCCGATGCCAAACCGCATCCGCAGCACGCGTTCCTCTCTCGGCGTCAGGCTTGCCAGAACCCGTGTTGTCGTATCCTTGAGGTTCGACTGAATAGCAGAATCTAAAGGAAGGACCGCATTTTTGTCCTCAATGAAATCACCGAGCTGGCTGTCTTCCTCATCGCCGATTGGCGTTTCAAGGGAGATCGGCTCCTTGGCGATCTTCATCACTTTGCGGACCTTCTCAAGCGGCATCTGCAGCTTCGCGGCCAGTTCCTCCGGCGTCGGTTCGCGACCGATCTCATGCAGCATTTGGCGCCCGGTCCGGACCAGTTTGTTGATCGTTTCGATCATATGGACGGGGATCCGGATGGTGCGCGCCTGATCGGCGATCGAGCGGGTGATCGCCTGGCGGATCCACCAGGTCGCGTAGGTCGAGAACTTATAGCCCCGGCGATACTCGAACTTGTCGACCGCTTTCATTAGGCCGATATTGCCTGGACACGACATCGAAACGCCTCGCCTCGCGCGCGGCGAACGCTCTCCGCTCACGCCTGCTCCAAGACGACACGCG
>JBCDAQ010000227.1:0-5444 GCA_039185285.1 Pseudomonadota bacterium | reverse complement strand
CTTAACAGAGCCTGAATGCCTGTCGCCTCATTCTTAGGGGGAGGCAGTGATGTTAAGTCGATTTCATTATCATGTGCCTGGGCCGTCGTGAGAGCGGTTCCGCTAAAACTCGTGTCCGGCGCGGGCGGCCTTGACCGCCTCGACAGTCCTCGGATTGGGGATCTGTTGACGCGCAACGGGCGGCTTAGCCGCGCGGAGCTGGAAAAGGCACTTGAGGCGCAAGCGGATACTGGTCAGCCCCTTGGCCGGATCTTGGTGGCCCGAGAACTCGTCGACCAAGAGGATGTGTCCGAAGCCTTGGCTGCTCAGTGGGGGCTGGGGACTGCGGATCTTGATGCACTTGCGCCTGACCCTGCGTTGGCAAAGGCGGAGGATCTCGAGACCTATCTGCACTACGGACTGCTGCCCTATCAGCAAATAGGCACCCTGACTTCCTATGTGATTGGCGATCCTGAGCTTGCACAACCCGCTTTGGCGTCACTTCGTGAATCGCCTCCGATTGCCCTTGTGTTGCTAGCACCGCGCCCGGCGATCGATGCTGCGGTCAGGCGCGCATTTGCCCCGGCATTGGCGCGACGCGCCGCCACGATGTCACCGCCGAGTACTAGCGTGCGGACGCTCGATCGCGCCCGGATGGCCATGGGTGCGGTGTTGGCAGCGATTGTCTTCACGCTTCTGTTCGGTGGAACCTTTCCGGTCGTTCTGGGGCTGATCACGCTGTTCTGCATTACATCGGCAACCACCCTGCTTAGGCTATGCGCGCTGTTCGCCAGTCATCGCGCACCGGTCGAGCAACTGTTGCCCGAAGGCGCGATTGCTCTGTCGGGAAAACGGCGCCCGCCGGTCGTCTCGCTGATGATTCCGCTCTATCGTGAAGCCAACATGATCCCACGGCTGATTAAGGCACTTGAAGCGCTGGACTATCCGCGTGAGCTCTTGGATGTGATGCTCTTGGTGGAGGCAGATGATAAGGCGACTTTGAACGCCCTCGCAATCACCGAAATGCCGCCGTGGTTGAGAGCGATTACCGTGCCGCCGGGGGCGCCGCGGACCAAGCCCAAGGCGATGAACCATGCGCTCGACTATGTTCGTGGTGAAGTTGTCGGTATTCTTGATGCGGAAGACGTACCCGATCCTCAACAGATCGCGGAAGTTGTCGGAATACTTCGCGATGCTCCGCCAGAAGTTGCCTGTGTGCAGTGCCAACTCGGCTACTACAATGTCGAAGAGAACTGGATGTCGCGCTGCTTCACGTTGGAGTATGCAATCTGGTTCGATGTGTTGCTTCGCGGGTTTCAGTGGTTGCACCTACCGATTCCCTTGGGCGGTACATCGGTCTATTTCCGCCGATCCGCGCTGAAGGCAATCGGTGGATGGGACGCTCACAACGTCACCGAGGACGCCGATCTTGGCATGCGGCTGGCACGTGCTGGCAAGCGCTGTGCGGTTTCCCGATCATTGACCCGGGAAGAAGCGAACTGTCGTGCATGGCCGTGGATCCGGCAGCGGTCGCGTTGGCTAAAAGGGTATATCTTGACCTGGCTTTGTCATATGCGAGACCCGGTCGCTCTGTGGCGGGATCTCGGAACGTTTGGTTTTTTTGGTTTTAACGTGCTCTTTCTTGGGGCGGCAGTCGCCTATCTGACGGCACCCTTGTTTTGGATCACTATGCTCAACTGGGTTCTTGGGGGAGAGACGATCTTGACCACATCGATCCCAGGCTGGGCAATTTGGCCCGTGCTGGGTATGTTGGCTTTAGGGCAGGGCGTTATGCTATCGGCCGCCATTCTGGCGGTAGAACGTCGCCAGCTCACGGGCCTGTTGATCTATGTCCCAACTTTGCTTGCCTACTGGACGCTTGGTGCGGTAGCTGCGTGGAAAGCTGTCTACGAATTAATCGTTGCGCCCTATTTTTGGGACAAAACAAACCACGGTGTGAGCCGGATTAAGCCACCTGCGTAACGAGAAGTTCACATCACCCCCCTGTTTTTTGCCGAAATTCGAACCATTATCTCGCTCGTTGCAACACAACCCGAGGGAGGTCCTCATGTCCGCCACCATCAACCGCCGCACGGTGCTTTCCGGCGCTACAGCACTTGCGGCTTCGCCCGCCCTGGCCAAAGCACCCTTGCTGGGGATCGAGCGCCCGAGCCACTACCGCTTTAAGATCGGTGACTTCGAAGTCACAACGATTCTGGATGGCGCTGTCCAAATCCCAGGCCCTCATCCAATTTTTGGCGAGAACACAACCGCAGAGGATGTTCAGGCGCTTGCAACGGCGAACCTCCTCCCAGCTGAGCAGCTCGAGATCCCGTTCTCCGTGACACTGGTGAACACAGGTAACGAGTTGATCCTGTTTGACAGCGGCAACGGAGAGATTACCAACCGCCGCCCGAACGCCGGAAACCTTCTCGCCAGCCTTGGCGATGCGGGTTACTCGGCCGATCAGATTGACCATGTCGTCATGACCCACTTCCACCCCGATCACATTGGTGGGCTGATGGAGGGCGGCAAGCCGGCCTTCCCGAATGCGAAGTATGTGATGGGCTCGGCCGAATATGACTTCTGGTCTCCGAAAGAGAAAGCAGGCAGCCGGGTTGGCAAGCTGGTTCAGGCCAATGTGGTGCCACTGGCGGAGCAGACGACCTTTATCAAGGGAGGCGACACGGTCGTCTCGGGCATCGACGCAATCGACACTTCGGGCCACACGCCGGGCCACCTCGCCTATCATATCGAGAGCAAGGGCGCGCGCCTGATGCTGACTGGTGATATCGCGAACCACTACATCGTCTCATTGCAGCGCCCTGACTGGCATGTGAAGTTCGACATGGACAAAGAAGGAGCTGTCGCTGCGCGCAAGAAGACGTTCGGTATGATCGCAGCCGATAAGATCCCATTCGTCGGCTATCACATGCCCGCGCCGGCGGTTGGTTATGTCGAAACGATGGGCGAAGGCTTCCGCTACGTGCCAGCGAGTTATCAGCTGAACTACTGATATGATGCGTGGTCCGGGTTTTCCCCGGACCACGCTGCCCCATCACTGCGCCTCGATGTAGAAGACGGACCAGATCCAAGTGGCCTCTTCGTCTTCGCTGGCTTTCTTGCCGCCTGTATCAGTGAGAACCCAAAGCGGCCCACGCTGGCCGAGGCCCATTGGTGCGCCATCAAGCGAATGCGCGAGGACAAAGTTCTTCGCGGCCCGGTCCTCAGCGCTGAAATCGACGGCATACCCATCGAATGCGAGCATCGTGACAGTCGCGGTTTTTGGCACGCCAGCGGCTGAAAGGACATCATTGAGCAGCGGTCCCTTTGCGCGAACAGGCTCGGGGAAAGCCTCAGCATCTGCCGTCACCTCGACCTGTGGAAGCGTCTGTAGCATCTCCAGGTCGAAAGTAGTGGCTTTCTCGAAAGACTTTTCATGGAAGTTCAGAAATGCGTCGACAAAGGGATCAAAGGGCCCGCGATTGGATTCACTGACATTGCCCGCGACGGTCAGGAGCGTGACCCCTTTGGGCGCCTCGATCGCAACGGCGGGATAAATGACGATGAGGGCGAGGCTGAGGGCGGCGAAAAGGCGGCGCATGATCGGTCTCCGGGAGTAGGTGTAGATCAGGATGATCGCGTAGAGAGGCGCGATATCAATGACCGTACGATCTTGAGCGCTGAGCGCAACAGTCTGGGCTGCCTCAACACTGGCCCAGCGCGATGATCTGAGCTAGACGGGCGCGATGAGTATGAACCCGCCCGACTTGCGCCCGGATTTGGCGCCCACACCTCGCCTGGCCGATCAGGGTCGCCCGGGCCAGCCCCGCGTTGGAATGGTATCCTTAGGTTGTCCAAAAGCGCTGGTGGATAGTGAGCGTATTCTGACGCGCTTGCGGGCGGAGGGATATGCAATCGCACCGGATTATGCCGGTGCTGAGGCGGTGATCGTGAACACCTGTGGCTTCCTCGACAGCGCCAAGGCGGAGAGCCTGGAGGCAATCGGCGAGGCCTTGGCTGAGAACGGCAGGGTGATTGTCACAGGCTGCTTGGGCGCCGATGAAGCCCTGATCCGTGAGAGCCATCCGAACGTGCTCGCCGTTACCGGGCCGCATCAGTATGAGCAAGTTTTGGAGGCCGTGCATGACACGGTTCCGCCGAAGCCCGATCCGAAGATCGATCTGATCCCAGAGGGCGCTGTGCGCCTGACCCCGCGTCACTACGCCTATCTGAAGATTTCCGAAGGCTGCAATCACTCTTGCCGGTTTTGCATCATTCCGCAGATGCGCGGAAAGCTCGCCTCGCGTCCAGCAGGTGCCGTTCTGCGCGAAGCGGAGCGCTTGGTCGGGGCAGGCGTGCAGGAGATTCTGGTGATCAGCCAGGATACCTCCGCCTATGGCGTCGATCTGAAGCATGAAACCTCGCGCTGGGGCGCGTGGGAAGCGCGGGCGCATATCACAGATCTCGCCCGAGAACTCGGGGGTTTGGATGCTTGGATCCGGCTCCACTACGTTTATCCTTATCCGCATGTGGATGAGCTGATCCCATTGATGGCTGACGGCTTGGTGCTGCCTTACCTCGATATCCCGTTCCAGCATGCAGCCCCTTCGGTCCTGCGCGCGATGCGTCGGCCCGCGAATGAGGCGAAAGTGTTGGAGCGGATCCGAACCTGGCGGGAGATCTGCCCGGAGATTACCCTGCGCTCGACCTTCATTGTCGGATTTCCAGGCGAGACCGAGGCGGATTTTGAATATCTGCTGGAGTGGTTGGAGGAAGCACAGCTCGACCGGGTTGGTTGCTTTCAGTACGAGGACGTGGCGGGGGCGACTTCGAACGACTTGCCCGGACATGTGGCGCCTGAGGTCAAGCAGGAGAGGTTCGAGCGCTTCATGGAGGTCTCTCAACGGATCTCGACAAGACGGCTTGAGGCGAAGGTCGGGCAGCGGATCCAGGTGATCGTCGACGAGGTCGATGCGGAGGCTGCGACCTGCCGAACCAAAGGGGACGCGCCGGAGATCGATGGCAATCTCTTCATCGATGAGGATTTTGAGGGTTTGGCCCCCGGAGACCTTGTGACCGTGGAGGTCGAGGAAGCCTCGGATTATGATCTTTGGGGCCGGATTGTCTGAGCTGTGGCTGCCCCTGATTTCAGCCTCGAGGATGAAATTGGCGGGTGGGTGCTCGGCATCGATGAAGCGGGTAGAGGTCCCTGGGCGGGGCCTGTGGTTGCGGCGGCGGTCCTGCTCGACCGAGCGAACGTACCGGCGGGTCTGAACGATTCAAAGAAGCTGAGCGAAAAGCGGCGGGCGGCTCTCTTTGACAATATCCTGGCGTCGGCGCGGGTAGGGATCGGGGCTGCCGAGGTATCGGAGATCGATCGTTTGAACATCCTGCGTGCGAATGATCTTGCAATGGCGCGGGCAGTGGCTGGGCTTGGCCCCACCCCGGTATCGGCCCCGCCG
>JBCDAQ010000226.1:0-5460 GCA_039185285.1 Pseudomonadota bacterium | reverse complement strand
GTTGCGTCGCAACCCGTTGTTTTTCAACAGAATTAGCGGAATGCGAACCTTCGCTTCACGTGCGAGATACCTTGATCTTCTGATAAAGACCGGACGTTCAAAGTATTTTGGACAGTCTGTCATGCGCGGCCCGCGGCTGGCCGCATTTAGTCGGCTATAGTCAGGAAGATATTGGATCGAAAATGGAACGGGCTGCTGCTAACCGATCTGCACCCTTGACTACGAAACAGAAAACGCGAGCCGTAGCCCGCGTTTGGATGTGGTGCAATCGAATGCTTGTTAACGGCTCGACCGCAGTTTCTGAACATTTTCAGAATACTCGATCGAACCGTTTTACACAAGTTGGTTCAGAAACCTGCGTCCAGCTGCAACCAACAACGGCCACTGTTCCCATATTGGAGCAGATCGCGGTTGGTGTGGAGCGCCCGGGTGTGGACCCACGGATTACTCAGGTGCTAAGAGAACGGTGATCAACCTACCGTCCTCCCTGGCTTGGAGTCAGGAAGGACCCTGGTTCTCGCCTCTAATGCTCCACGTAGTCTTATTGAAACCTGCTGCATCTTATGTCAAGTTCCCTAACAACGGCCTTATGTTTTGATTAGAGGTGAAGAATGAAGGCTCGTCTTGGACTAGATATTGGCACGAATTCGATCGGTTGGTGGTTGTTTGAGCTTCGCGATGGATCCCCTCTGCGAGTTATCGACGGTGGGGTGAGAATTTTCTCCGATGGCCGCGATCCGCAATCGAAAGCCTCGCTGGCTGTGGATCGCCGAGTCGCCAGGGCGGCGCGGCGACGACGGGACCGGTATTTGCGGCGCCGGACCGGCCTGATGCGTAAGCTTGCCGAATCGGGGTTAATGCCGGCGGATCCCGCCAACCTTAGAGCGCTCGTTCTGCTCGATCCCTACGAGTTGCGTGCCAGGGGCCTCGATCAGGCGCTGAGCTTACCGGAACTAGGCCGCGCTCTATTCCACCTCAATCAACGGCGGGGATTCAAGTCGAACCGGAAGACCGACCGAGGCGACAATGACGCTGGCAAGATCGCACAGGGCAGTGCACGGCTTGACCAAGCGATCATGGCTGCCGGAGCGCGGACTTATGGTGAGTTCCTCCACCTGCGCCGGGAAACTGCAGAGGACCAGCGCCTCGTCCCAGCAGTCCGCACCCGGATTATCTCGCTGGCACGCGAAGACGGAAAATCCGAGGATGCGTATGACTTCTATCCCTCGCGTCACCATTTGGAGGACGAGTTCGACAAGCTTTGGACAGCGCAGGCGGAGTATCACGAGAGCCTCACCGACGAGCTGCGCCAGGCGATCTATGAGACGATCTTTTTTCAACGACCCTTAAAGGCGCCGAAGGTGGGGCGCTGTCTCTATACCGAGGAAGATCGGCTGGCCAAAACCCATCCGCTGTTCCAGCGCCGTGTGCTGTATGAAACGGTCAACCAACTCCGTATCCGCGAGGCGGGGCAGCCCGACAGGGGGCTGACGCTTGAGGAACGAGACCGGCTGATCCTGGCCCTCGATGGCAAGACGGCCAAGGCGGTGACGAGCGCTAATGTCTCGTTCAAACAGCTACGAAAGGTCCTCGGGCTGATGCCGGATCAGCGGTTCTCGCTCGAGAGCGAAGCGCGCAAAGGGATAGCCTGTGATGCGCTACGGGCCTTGCTGGCCCACAAGGACCGGCTTAGTCCCGCATGGTCCACTCTATCGGCCGCCGATCAGTTGGAGTTGGTGACCCGGATCAAAGCGGTTGAAACCGACGAAGAGTTCGAGGCGCTTTGCGGCTGGCTGATGGATCAGCATGACCTTGACCGGGAACGGGCAGTTGCGACGGCAAACGCCCCGCTGCCAGAGGGTTATGGCCGCATCGGTCTCACGGCCACTGAAGCGATCCTTGCGCATCTCGAGGCGGAGGTGATCCCTTATTCGGAGGCGGCTGAACGCGCCTTTGGCCATCACTCTGACTTTCGCACGGGCGAAGAGTTAGATCGGCTCCCCTATTACGGCGCAATCCTGGATCGCCATGTGATCCCCGGCACGAACGACCCCAAGGACATCGATCCCGAACGCTATGGCCGGATAACCAACCCGACCGTGCATATCGGGCTGGGCCAACTGCGCCACCTGGTGAACCGGATCATCGATCATCATGGCAAGCCCGACGAGATCGTGGTGGAACTCGCGCGCGATCTGAAGCTGGGCGAGAAGCAGAAGGCAGAGGTGCAGCGCACCATCCGCAAGAACACCGACGCTGCGATCAGGCGAGGCGAGAAGCTGGTTGAGATCGGCCAGCGGGACACCGGTGCGAACCGTCTGATGCTACGTCTCTGGGAGGAGTTGGGGGACGATCCGTTGGATCGCCGCTGTCCCTATTCCGGCGAGCAGATCGGGATCAAGCGGCTCTTCAGTGGCGAGTGCGATGTCGACCACATCCTGCCTTTCTCCCGCACGCTCGACGATAGTATTGCGAACCGGACCATCTGCCTGCGCGAAGCCAATCGCGGCAAGGGCAACCGCAGCCCATGGGAAGCTTGGGGCGGAACCGTGCAATGGGATATCATCGCCAGGCAGATCCCCCGGCTGCCGAAGAACAAGCAATGGCGTTTTGCCTCGGATGCGATGGAGCGGTTCGAGGCGGAGGACGGGTTCCTCGATCGCCAACTCACCGACACCCAGTATCTCTCCCGGATCGCACGGGAGTATCTTTCGAGGCTCTATCCACAAAAGGACGAAGCTCCTGTATGGGTCGTGCCCGGCAAGATGACCGAGATGTTGCGTCGGCACTGGGGCCTGAACGAGCTTCTCGCAGACCATAATCGCGCGGCCAAGGCCAAGAACCGAACCGACCACCGTCACCATGCCATCGATGCAGCCGTGATCGGCGCGACCGATCGCGGGCTGTTGCAACGGATCCAAAAAGCCTCGCGTCAGCGCGAACAGATGGAACTCGATCAAGTGATCGGCGATATCGACCCGCCTTGGGCGGGGTTCCGCGAGGACGTCGCCGCCCAACTCTCCCACATCACTGTCAGCCACCGTGCCGACCATGGCCGCATCGACATCGCTGCTCGGGCGAAGGGACAAGACAGCACGACCGGTCAACTCCATAACGATACCGCTTACGGTCTGACCGACGAGGTGAGCAGCGCTGGCGTTCCGATGGTCGTAACCCGCAAACCGCTTGATGGTCTCCAGCCCCACGACCTCGTGAAGATCCGGGACCCAGATCTGCGGTCTGCGCTGGAGATCGCGACCGAGGGATTAGAAGGTAAAGAGTTTGTCGCAGCCCTCGGTCGCTTTCGAAGCCAGGCTCGATTGAACGGCAAGGACAACCCCTATCTTGACCTGCGCCGCGTACGTCTGATCCAGCCACAGAATGTGATCGCGATCCGGGATCGCGCTGGCCAGACCTACAAGGGCTACAAGGGCGACAGCAATCATTGCTATGAGATCTGGGAGATGCCCGGCGGCAAGTGGGAGCGCGTCGTCTACACCACCTTCGAAGCCCATCAGACCGGTATCGAAAAGCGCCCACACCCAGCGGCGCGGAGACTGATGCGCTTGCACAAGAAGGATATGATCGCCCTCGATCATCCGAAGCTTGGGCCGATCACGGCCGTCATTGCGAAGCTGAGCGAGCAGCGCCTCGATCTCGTGCCCGACCGTGAAGCCGAGGCAGACAAACGAGCGCGCGATAAGTCTGATCCATTCGACTTCATACGCGTCTCAGTCTCCACGCTGCAAAAGGCGGGTGCACGTCGGGTCTTCGTTGATGAAACCGGTCGGGTCCGAGATCCAGGCGCCCCAATTCGGCGCCTCTGAGGTGGAACAAATCGTCGACATTGCAGCCGACAACCGTCATTTGAGCCGGGAGCGAGGCTTTCTGTTGGTCAGCGAAGAGCGCGAAGAGGTCGGTCGAGTGCCACTCGACCAGATCCTGGCCGTCCTCATCCACGCTCATGGAGTGACCTATTCAAACAACCTCCTGGTCGCTCTGGCCGATCAAGGATCCCCTCTGGTGATTTGCGGATCAAATCACGCGCCGAGGGCCATACTGTGGCCACTGGAGGGGCATTTCGCGCAAGGCGCACGGATGCGCGCTCAATGGAATGCAAAGCAACCACTTATCAAGCAGGCTTGGAAACAGGTCGTAATCGCAAAACTGGTAATGCAAGCGGCTGCACTCGATGCGTTTGGCGCACCTTCCGAGCCAGTGCGTCGCTTAATCCGCGAGGTTCGCTCAGGCGATGAGAGCAATGTCGAGGCGCAAGCGGCTCGGCGCTATTGGCCGCTCTTAATGGGCGAAGACTTCCGTCGGGATCAAGGCGCGGGAGGTACAAACGCGCTTCTCAACTATGGTTACACGATCCTGCGCTCGGCAGCGGCTCGGGCCATTGTAGCGGCCGGCTTGCACCCAACCATCGGCCTTTTCCATGCAAACAGGGGGAACGCATTTTCCCTCGCAGACGATGTGATGGAGCCTTTCCGGCCCCTTGTTGATTGCTGCGTTAAGGCGCTGATCGCTTCTGGAACCGAGGACGTGACGCCTGAGGCGAAACGCTGCCTTGCACGTTTGATCGCCGTCGATTTGCCAAGCCTCGAAGGTCGCAGCCCGCTGACCACAGTCCTCGGCCGCCTGACGCTTTCGCTCGCTCGGAGTTATGAGGGCGGCAAGCCCGAACTCGAATTTCCCGCGGCGCCAACCGCAATTGAACTCCGGAGCCTAGGATCTCCGGAATGAGGAGTGGTACGGCTGCAACCCATTTGAGTGGATACCGGATCATGTGGATGCTGGTGATGTTCGACTTACCGACTGATACCAAACCCCAACGCAAGGCGGCGGGGAAGTTTCGTCATTTTTTGCTGGACGAAGGGTTTGAGCGCAGCCAGTTCTCAGTCTATGCGCGGTTCGTGAATGGCAAAGAAGGATTCGAAACTCGATTGCGGAGGATCGAGCGGGCCCTGCCGGATTGGGGCGACATTCAGGTGCTTCAGATGACCGATAAACAATATGAGAACATCGTACGATTCTCTGACCAGGCACGCCGCGCACGCCGAAAAAACCCAGAGCAACTGGTGCTTTTCTAAGGGAGTATGAATGAAAAACTACGCTTGGAAACCCAATAATCCCCTTAAATCGAAGGGACTTACCAGAGAACCAAGTGTAGCTGTTCAGAAACCGAGGTCCAGCCGCAACCAAGCTTGAAGTATAACGCAAAGGATCGAAAGTGTAGCTGTTCAGAAACCGAGGTCCAGCCGCAACACAAGCGCCAAGGTCTCGCTAACGCGATCGAGTGTAGCTGTTCAGAAACCGAGGTCCAGCCGCAACCACCGGGACCAATAGGTTCGTTGGACATCAAGTGTAGCTGTTCAGAAACCGAGGTCCAGCCGCAACAAAGCTGAGCGTGATGTAGCGTTTTAAGCCAGTGTAGCTGTTCAGAAACCGAGGTCCAGC
>JBCDAQ010000225.1:0-5493 GCA_039185285.1 Pseudomonadota bacterium | reverse complement strand
TCAGCAACAAGATCGCAATCGCCGGCCAGCAAAGGCACCAGAGGAGGCAGGCAACAATGCGAAATAGTGGGCTTAACAGGACACGCATGGTGGCGCTTCTGCCTTTATCGGCGGTTTCATTACCGTGACCAAAAAACCGACATTTGCAATGACAGGCAAGACCAAAGACGATGATGAAACGGCGCTGGGGTAAGCATATGGCGCGCCGAGGCTAATCGCCCGAGTCAATCTTTCAGGATCGTTGATGCTGCTGAACGAAATAAAGGACGGCCAACTTCAGCCAATGACCTGCGCGACCCGATCATCTCGCCGATTGGCCGTTTTGTTGAACCTCAGATACGTCGAAGCGTGACGTTCAGCTTGAACTGACTGGCAGTCGGACTGAATGAAGCGCTGCGAAGGGCGTTGGTACGCGGATCGCCTGAGTTGGCCTTGGCTAGGCTTGTGTGATAAAGGCAGCGACCTTGTTTTTTGTCATGGACTGGTATTTCGATGCTTTACAAGTTCCATGAGTCATACCGCCATCACATTGAGAAGATGAGGTTCAAGGTGACCAATTGGTCGGCTATGACGAGGGCTTGCGGAACCGAGGTTCGTTGACCTTTTGGATTGAGGACGAAGTGCTTCAGTCGTGGTATGCTGCTCGACGGTCAACACCTGGTGGTCAGCCTGTCTACGCCGATGGCGCAATTGAGATGATTTTGACGCTCGGAATGTTGTATCACCTGCCGCTTCGTCAGACGGAAGGTTTGGCCCGCAGCCTCCTGTCGCTGATGGATCTTTCGCTTCCGGTTCCACGGCACAGCACAGCACGCTGAGCCGGCGGCGCAAGACGCTTGACATTCAGCCGATCAAATCGTCGGCTCGAGGTCCGATCGACATCGTGCTTGATGGCAGCGAGTTGAAGGTTTTCGGAGCTGGAGACTGGTGTGTGGAGAAACACGGCAAGAGCCAGCGTCGCTGGCGCAAGCTCTCGATCGGCCTGGATCCGAACAGCGGCGAGATCGTGGCGCACAAGCTGACTAACAGCGATGTTGGCGACCCGGATTTGATGACGCCTTTGCTTGAGGTGAGTGGCGTCCGCATCCGACACTTTTTCGCTGATGGTGCCTGTGACGGCGATCCGGTCTATGAGCCCGTGCGCCGCTATCAGGCCGATGATGCATCCACAATCATTGTTCCGCCTCGCCGAACGGCAATACTATTGGATCAGGTTCTGTCAGATTTCAGTCCACGGTAGTGGTTTGGTATGAGGCATCGTCAAGTTGGTGGTCGATTGGCCTGGTTTAAGGATTTTCGTAGAATGGTGGCATGTCGAAACCTGCTCAACTCATAGAATTCGTGAGCTGGGGTTTTGACATCGGAGCTCGTCGGGAGCCCGCGCCCGGCGACCATCAAGGGCCATCTTGAAGACATGCTTGCCTGAACGGCAGCTAAAATGCTGTGTCTCGATCAATCACCTAAAGCGAGAACGGTTCATCACGGTGCAAGATCCTCTTCAAAGACAGTCGAAATCGAAAAATGCAACTCCTGACACCGAAGCAGTCGCGGTGTTTCTGAGCCCCGTTGAGTGCCAAAGACTCGCCTCAAGAGTTCGGAGCCCCTACGGCAAAGAGGCTCCGCATCGGATCAACGGGCAGACGTGGCCTCCTGGTGCGCAACTTAGTTACCAATCGGTTGGCAACAGCTCGTCGGCAGGTTGTGGATCTTTATGAAACCCAGATCCTGCACCACATTGGTAAGTTGTCTGCGCACAGTTTCGCATTCGACAAAGTACCAGACCTCCGCGATGTCGAGATCGGCTATTTAGCTGCGAAGGATGCGCTCTAGCCGTCGAAGGCTCGTTCGAAGCCCCGGCCAAAAGCAGCCTCCATATGCCCTTCAAGAAGGGTCATTCGTGCCAGATGTCTGCTTCGAGCTCTGCCTGTGCTTAGCTCTCAGACAAGCAGTTTCGCCTTGTTTTGGTTACATTAGCTCGGCCTGTCGCCGAGCGCATCGAGCAGTGCATCGAGGTTGTGTTGGAACATGGCCAAGTAGCTCGTTGCAGGACCACCTCGCTCCGAGAGGGCATCCGAAAAGAGGCGCCCGCCGATTTCGATACCGGTCTCGTCGGAGATCTGCTGGATCAAAGCGGGACTGGTGACGTTCTCGACGAAGAGTGCGGCCGCGCCTGCCTCCTTCAATTGCGCGATGAGGACCGCCAAATCGCGGGCTGAAGGCTCAGCTTCGGTATCGACGCCAAGCGGAGAAAGGAAAGTCAGGCCATAAGCATCTGCAAGGTAGCCGAACGCATCATGGGCCGTCACGACGGTACGCTTCTTTGCAGGCAATTCCGCTAAGCGCACGCGAGTGTTGGCATCCAGGGCTTCCAACTCAGTGATGTAGCGCGCCGCGTTGGTGGCGAATGCGTCGGCGTGTTCAGGTGCCGCTTCCGACATGGCGTCCGCGATGTTCTTTATGTAGATGATGCCGTTGGTCAGGGAGTTCCACGCATGTGGGTCCGTCTCGTTCTCCACCAGGATGGGCGTGATGCCATCGGTTGCGACGTAGACCGGGGCCTCGGTGTCCGACTCGGCAATCAGGGTGCCAGACCAGGTTTCAAAGCCGAGGCCATTGACGAAGATCACATCCGCTTTTGCGACGGCGCGGGCATCTGCTACGGAAGGTTGATAGACATGGGCGTCGGCATCTGGACCGACGATCGTGGTCACCTCAGCCAAATCACCCACAACTTCCTCGACCATGTTGCCCAGGATCGAAAAGCTCGCAACGATGTGCATATCGTTCGCAAGACTAGCAGTGGGCAGCATTAAAAGGCTGAGTGCCGCCGAGACGAGCCCGGCGCGCAATGTCGTTGCTCTGATCATCGTGTCTTTTCCTCAGATGGGGAATGCACAACTGATTTTTCTTTCGAATCAAACGGGTTGCGCAGCCGTTTGCCGAAACCATGCGGCCCTAAGACGGACGAGATAAGGAAAATCCCGCCCGCCACCAGCACAATGGCGGGACCGGAGGGCGTTTCCGGGAAGAGATAGGAAAGGGTCAGGCCGATCCAGCAACTGGCCAGGGCGAAAGCAAAGCTCAAGCCGAGCTGTGCGGTGATCGTGGTCGACCAATAGCGCGCGGCCGTGGCGGGCAGGATCATCAGCCCAACCGCCATGAGCGTGCCAAGCGTCTTGAAGGCCGCAAGCAGGTTCAGCACGAGGAGCAACATGAAGCCTTGCTCCACAATCCAGGGCCGCCGGCTGCGGGCCTCGAAAAAGACGGGATCGCAGGTGCTGATGATCAGGGGGCGAATCATGATGGCGAAGGACAGCAGGGTCACGGTGGCAACACAGCCCACCAGCATCATCGATGCATTGTCGATCCCCAGAATCGAGCCGAACAGGAAGCTCTTGAGCGGCACAGCGGAGCCTGCTGCGGAGAGGATGAAGACGCCCAAGGCCAACGCGATCAAATAAAGCGAAGCGAGGCTCGCGTCGCTGCGCAGGATCGTATTGCGCGCCAAAAGCGCGGTGAGAATCGCCACGCCGAGCCCAGTAGCCAGCCCTCCGACCAGCAGTGACACTACCGAGAGTCCGACCGTCACGAAGCCGATCACGATTCCCGGCGTTATCGCATGAGCCATGGCTTCACCCGCCAGTGACAACCGCCGCAAAACCAAAAATGCACCGACCGGCGCCACGGAAACGGACAGCACCGTGGTCGCGACAAAGGCGCGCCGCATGAAGGCAAAACTCCACATCTCGTGCCAAAGCTCAAAGATGGTCACTCTCCCGGCGCTGATGGTTTGGGCGGAACATCCAGGAGGCCTGGCTTTCGGAGAGATAACCCTGGCGCACCAGCCGCGCAGGCGTGAGAACCTCCTCCACGAGGCCATGCGTCGCGGTTTGACCACCAAGCAGTAGCGCATGGCTGCAACGGTCGAGTACCGCTGAAAGGTCGTGGACGACCAACACGATGGCGCGGCCCTCGGTGCGCCATTTGGAAATGATCGTGAGCAGATGGGCCTCTGTGCTTTGGTCGACCGCCGCAAAGGGCTCATCGAGGAGAATGAGCGGCGCATCCTGCAAGATCACGCGTGCAAAGAGTGCTCGCTGTAATTGTCCGCCGGAGAGCGTGTGCAGCGAACGATCCGCGATATCAAGAACGCCTGCGGCCTCTAAAGCCGCTGCGACGCGGTCGCGCTTAGCGCGGCTCAAGCCCTGCCAGAGCCCAAAACCGCCCCAGGCCCCCATGGCCGCCAGATCTCGGACACGAATCGGGAAGCGCCGGTCGAATTCCGTCATCTGCGCCAGATAACCGATTTCTCGGGGTTGGCCCTCCGGCCAGGAGATCTGACCCGAGAGTGGCATGATGAGCCCAAGCAACATTTTGACGAAGGTGGTCTTGCCCGAGCCATTGGCGCCGATCACGGCCAAAGTCGAACCGGCCTCGAGATCAAAGGAAAGCCCGCTGAACAAGGTCAGGTCCGGGTAACCCAGACTAAGGTTCCGGACTTCCATGATCGCGCCCATCAGAGCACCAGAGCAATGCCGAGCCACAGCAGGACCGACACGCCCAGTGCTCCTGCAACCAAGGCTGTGGCACTCAATTCAGTAAGGCAAAAAGAGCGCGTAAGGCCTTCTTCGTACTGTTGGGTATCTTGGCGCATCGCCGCCTCCCTTGCAGAGGGGGGTCGGCAGAATAAGCGCGCCGCACGGTAGAAACCGCTGCCATCATCTTAATCTCCCCTCGGACACCCCGCCGAGATCAGTTTCGGACTAGATGGCAGGTCTCCTGACTTGCGGGTCAAAGCTTTCCCAATCCTTCCCAAGCCGCCCATTGGGCGCTCTCAGTGGATGTTGTCGGGGTCGCTCGCCGCTCACAGTTGCGGGGGCAGTCACGGATTTGGCGCCGACTTCACTGGCATCGCACCGCGTTCCCTTTTAACCCGCTGCGCATGGCGCTTTGGGACCATCGATACGAGAGGAACACCAATATCGGTGTTTTGACAATCCAGGTTCGTATGCAAGGACAATTTTTTTTGGTTATTCATAGAGAAAATTGATCAACCTGTGCGAGAACTATAATCTGACCTCAGCGCGAAAAAAGGTGTTCATTGCAGCAGTACCACATTGTCCCTAGCCACCTAAGTGGCCGGTTTCTCGTCGCCCCTCACCGAACTGGACATTTGAATGAGTTGATGGCTTTGTTCGCTCAAACCCTCGCGGCGTTGTCAACTTGAGGGCTGAAGAGCGAGTTGGATGCTGCCACGGACGGATCAGGCCGCTTGATCCAACTGGGTGATCTCCTGCCAGATCGAGAAAGCTTGGTCTCGATCATCATGGAAGTCGGTGGCGGATTTTTGATGGCGTTGGAGGCGGAAGAGGTTAGCGACGGGTTCATGAACGGAAAGAAATTGTTGAGCCTGTTTGGGTGACTTGAATCGCTGCATGACCCGTTGGCGCTTGCGGGTCGGCAGATGGGAATTTTCAGCTCGGTTGTTCAGAC
>JBCDAQ010000224.1:0-5510 GCA_039185285.1 Pseudomonadota bacterium | reverse complement strand
GCTCACTCTATGTCCGCGACCCTTCCGGCAATTCGGTGGAATTCAGCGAAGCGCATCTTTGGGATTAACTCAGGTCAAATCGCTTGGATATCCGGTTTACGGGCGTCCCGTCCCGCAGCCGTACGCCATACTCTACTGAAAAAACACGAAAGCCCATCTTGTCATAATAGCTCAGACCTTGTGCGTTATCGGCCCGTATGGTCGCGTTGATGCTTTTGAACCCCATCGCACGGGCCGTTTTTTCGGTTTCCTGGAACAAGGCTCGGCCTGCGCCTTTCAAAACGGGCGCCCGGCGCGTGAAGGTTGCGATGTCGGCGCAGTCCTCCGGCAGGTTTTCGTAGGTGCCAAGCCATTGAAACCCCGCGACCTGACCATCGCTATCCACCGCAACATGGCAACAGACCTTATCAGTCCCTTCAAGATAGCTTTGGACAAACAAGGTCTCAGAAAAGGGAATTTCAAATGCCGTCGTACCGCCGATCTCAATGATCTGATTGAGGATGGCACAGGCCTCTGGCACATCCTCTCGCATCATTGGGCGGACGACGATCATCTCCTCGCGCGTCTGCTGCTCGGGAATGGGCGATTATCAACCTGACCCCGCCCAACCATTTCAAGGTTGGCTTGCTGGGTACCGGCAAGATCGGCGGAGAACTGGCCCGGGCGCTGGCAGGCCTCGGCTACCAGGTCACCGGCTATGGGAGCCGGGCGCGGGAGGAGGATGGGTACCGTGTCCTCAGCGGGCCGGAGGGTCTGAGCGCGATCGCCGCCGAGAACCACGCGGTGGTCAACCTGCTCCCCCTGACCGACGAGACGCGGGGCGTGCTGCATGCAGGTTTCTTTGGACAGATGCGCGAGGACGCAATCCTGATCCAGCTCGGTCGTGGCGGGCATTTGGTGGAGGACGATCTGCTGGCGGCGCTGGAAGCCGGGCGCCCTGCCCTCGCCGCGCTCGATGTCTTTGCCCATGAGCCGCTGGCCCCTGGCCATCCCTTCTGGTCGCATCCGAAAGTAATGGTCACGCCCCATGTGGCGGGAGACGCCGATTTCGGCGTCACGGCACGGTTCATCGCGGAGGGGATTGCCGCGCATGAGCGCGGTGAGCACCCCAAGGGCTTGGTCTCCCGTCAACGAGGCTACTAATCCACCCGTCAGAGCGGTTTGATCACTCGACAGGGGTTTCCCGCCGCAAAGACGGATGCAGGGACAGATTTGGTCACGACCGATCCAGCGCCAATAGTCGTTCCATTGCCGATCTCGATCCCGGGCAGGATGATCGCACCGCCGCCAATCCAGACCTTCTTACCAATGGTCACCGGTGCGGCGTTTGTGCGATACGCGGGCAGTCCATCCCGCTCAAAGATGCGCTCATCGCTCGTTACCGGATGGGTCGCGGTGTAGATTTGTACTGCGGGGCCGAGGAGCGTCCCCTGCCCTATGGTGATCTTTCCGCCGTCCAGTAAGACGCAGTTGAAGTTGATGAACACACCGCGACCAAGATGGATATTGTCGCCATAGTCGCAAAAGAACGGCGGTTCGATCCAGACACCGGGCGCCCAGTCTGCCAGGAGGTCCTTGAGGAGCGCTTGACGCGCATCGGGTGCATCGGACCGGGATGCATTGTAGCGTGCCAGCAGGTCTCGCGCCCGGTGATGGCGTGCGAGGTTCTCAGGAGCGCGGGTATCCAGGGCCGAGACCTCCGCGGGATCAGGTGCCACCGCAATCTTCCCCGTCACGGCCCTTGAAAAACCTCTCCTTGACGGGGAAGGACGGCAACCAGGCTTCTCGCCGGACCGTCCAAAGCTCGTATTCCGGCACAAATTCGTCCGGGGTATCGAGCGCGCCGAGATGAACCTCAATCTCATCGCCGGTCTGGGCGAAAACCGACGAACCACAGATCGGACAGAAGTGACGGCCTTGATACGATCGCGTTTGGCCCTCGATCGTCACTGCGCGTTCGGGTAAGATGGCGGCCGCATAGAAGAGCGCACCATGATGCTTGCGACAGTCGCTGCAATGGCAGATCCCTACGCGATCAGGCTCGCCGATTGCCGTGACACGAACTTCGCCGCAAGCGCATCCGCCGGTGACCTGGCGCCCACTCACTCTCTCAGCAGATCCCGCTTCAGTCGCCATAGCTGACCCGCTCGATCAGATCTTCGCGCCCGGTCCAGGCCAGATAGGCGGTTGCGAGACGCTGTGTGATCTGCCCTGGTGCGCCATTGGAGAAGACGCGGTCATCGACCTGGACAACCGGCGCGATGCCCCCGCCGGAGGTTGAGGTAAAGACCTCGTCGGCCTGCATGAACTTCGCCACAGGAAGGTCCCGGATTTCGGGGATCAAGCCCTCGACGGCGGCGATCTCGAGCACCGTGCGCCGCGTGATCCCCTCGAGGCAGCCCCATTCGGGTGTTACGATATGATCGCCGAAGACGGCAAAGATGTTGAAGCCGGGCCCCTCCGTCACCCGCCCCTGATGGTCGAGTAAGAGCGTGTTGTCGAAACCGGTTTCCTTGGCGTCGATCAGGGACGGCGTGAAATCGCCCCAGTGATAGTTCTTCGCCCTGGGGTCGACGCTGTCGTCCGGGATGCGCCGCGTCGCACCGATCTGCAGCTTTGCCCCGCGCTCAACAACATCGGGTTTGAAGACGTAGATGAAGGGGACACACCAGGCGTAGAAGTGGTTGGCACAGTCGCGCGGATCTCGGGAACCGGGGATCGTGGGCACACCGCGCGAGGCGACCATCGAGCAATAGCTGTCGTGCAGGCCCGACGCGGCAACCATCGCATGCAGCGCTGAGCGGATCTCGGCGCTGTTCATCCCCACATCGAGACGCAGGCTCTCCATCGACTGGTGAAAACGCTCGAGGTAATCTGGCAGCCGGAAGAACGCGCCTTCGCGGATCGGCACCACGTCATAGGTGATGTCGGAATGGGTGAGCCCCCAGTCGGTGACGCCGATCTTGGCTTCATGGATCGGCATGATCCGGCCACCCTGCCAGGCGGCGCCTTTGCTGAAATCTGTCATGCGCCCAGCTTGCGCCCGATCAGGGGCGGTGTCGAGAGGTCAGCCGCGGTTGTGGGTTTTCTCGTAGAGCTCACGGATTATCTTGCTGGCGGTTTTCTCAAAAGCAAACGGCAGGATCGCATGAACAAGCGCCGCAAAAGCCGCAAAGCCAAGCTTCGCTGCAAAGCGGAGCCCAAAGAGGAAATGCTCGCCATAGGTCTCATCGACCGAGGCGGGATGGCTGGTGAAGGCGTTTGTCAGGCGGGCGATCATAGTGAGTTCTCCTCTGTTGGTCTGATGAAAATATGAGGGCAGATCGCTGAGCATGCTTCCCAAAGATTCTCTAATAAGCTACAAAATTGGGAAATCTTCCCACTGAGGGCGCCATGATTGATGATATTGACCTCGCGATCCTGCGAGTCCTGCAACGAGACGCCTCGCTGCCGGTCGAGGAAATCGGCTCGATCGCGGGTCTGAGCCGCAACGCCTGTTGGCGACGGATCAAACAGATGGAGGAAGCGGGGATCATCCAGGCACGGGTCGCCCTAGTAGACCCCGCAAAAGTTGGGCTGGGGCTTTTGGTGTTCATCTCGGTCCGCACCGACCGCCATGACGCTGATTGGCAACAGCAATTCACCCGCGCCGTCGGAGAGCTCCCGGAGATCCTCGGCGTCTATCGCACGGCCGGTGACCTGGACTACTTGTTGAAAGCCCGCGTGACAGATGTTCCCGCCTATGACCGGCTCTACCAACGCCTGATCAGCCGGGTGGAGATCTCAGACATCTCAGCCAGTTTCGTGATGGAGGAGATCAAGGAGACAACCGCCCTGCCGGTATTTGTGCGGTGAGAGATTAGTCGCCAACGAGCGCCAACGCTTCATCCCATAAGGTAGAACTGCCGGTGGCAGCTTGGTGGCGAAAAACCGCCGGTTCATCGTGGCGCTTACGTGCCACTCATTCCAATAGGAAATCGAAGAAGTCTAAATCAACTATCAGATGCCTTCTAGGAGCCTTCAGTTCTCGGCGGCGTAGCCTCACCTGATAGCTGCGCTTTCTATCTGTACTGCTCCACTCAAAAACACAAACAAACTCGAAGATTTCGCCCTTCATCAAATCAACTACTGATAGTCCAGTAAGCGGATTTCCTACAGCTCTCTCGATCCAGCTGACATTCAAATTAGGGATGTCAAATTTTGGCGTGGCAATAAAACCAAGAATCGGAGCGTCGTCTTCTCCGTAGCCCTCATGTACCCTGTGCTCATCGCCATTGAATACAATGCTGGCGAGCAGCACTCTGTCGACTTTCCGAAACTTATCACCTTCGTCGAAAATATTGTCCGCGTAAGGGAAGAAGTGGTGATTCCAGACGGATTGGCGAGCATCCACATATCTGTGGAAGAGCTCGGTCACATCTTCGGGCATTGTTTACTCCGCTAGTGGCGCAACTGTTAAGTTGTCCCACAATAGTAAGCCCGGGCCAGTCTTTGATCTAGGACCTTCGGATGACAGGGAACGTTCTGCGGCTGCTTTAGTCCAGCCAGAAGAAGATGTTTGTGTCCGACAGCTTTTTCTCCACCTTCCCATGGGGTTGCGGCTCGAACTTAAATCCATCGGGGCCATAGGCATTTTTGCCTGAGCGGAAGAGGCCGGGATCGAAGGGTTGGGGGAAGAACCCGGATCGGCCGGGGCGGCGGAAGCCTACTCCAGGGCCGCCAAAGAAGGTCTGGCCGTTCTCGGTGACCACGAAATCGGGCACTTCGGGCTCAGTCAGAAAAATGCCTTTAGGATTGATCAAGATCCCCGCGCTGGCGGGTGTAGCCAAGGCGATCCCAGCGGCGATTGCGATGGTGAGGGCGCGCATGGGCCGCTCCTTCGTGTCAGATCTGGTTTGCGTCATCTGCAAAAAGAAATGGGGCGCGGGTGGCGGTTGCCAACCCACGCCCCTGTCACGAGTGGTTGAGGCGATCAGCCGGGATCGGCGACGAAGCCTGCGGCCTCGATCCCGGCCATTGCGGCAACCTCGTCGTTCTCAGAGACATCGCCGGTCACCCCGACGGCACCGATGATGGCGCCCTTCTTGTCTTTGACCAACACACCGCCTGGCGCGGGAATAAGCTGATCGCCAAAGGTGCCTGCGAGGGCGCCGACGAAATGGGGTTGCGCCTCTGCCCGCGCCGCTATCACACGGGAGCCGACGCCGAAGCCGATGGCGCCATAGGCCTTACCGTGGGCCACCTGGAAGCGGAGGTTCGAGGCACCGTCTTCCCGCTCAAACGCTTTCACATGGCCGCCAGCGTCGAGGACGACGACGGAGAGCGGTTTCAGCTCCATCTCACGCCCCTTTGCGAGGGTCTTCGAGATGATCGTGCGGGCTTTGCGGAGGGTAATTTCGACCATTTATACGGTTCCTTCTGCTTTCTTCTCAAGACGGCGCTGGTGGAGCGCGGGTTCGGTGTAGCCGGAGGGCCAGTCGACGCCTTTGAAGACCAGATCGCAGGCGGCT
>JBCDAQ010000223.1:0-5513 GCA_039185285.1 Pseudomonadota bacterium | reverse complement strand
GACCGAAGTGATCGACGATGATGTTCACGCCTTGGTCAGTAAGCACATCTAGGTGTTTCGCGAGACGTGGCCCTTCCAGATGCACTTCGAGATGGAGCTTCTTGCGACGTAGCTTGTCAAAGAAATCCTGAACGACCGGTGCTTCGATGTCTGGGACCTGTGTTCCTCGCACCATGTTCCATCGAATACCCCGAACGCCAAGTGTTACCAATCGATCGAGTTCCCGATCATCAACGCCGAGCGTCACAACCGCCACACCAGCAAAACGTGCCTTGTCGAGTTTAGCCAAAGCCGCACACAGTTCAGAATTGTCGGTGCCGAGGAAGCTGACCTGCACAATCACACCGCCCTTGAGGTCATGTCTCTCTAAATTCTTAATCCATGAGGAAAGTGGTGCTGGCGACGTCGGAGAGTATCTGGCACCCGGGATTGCCGAAACCCTCTCATACACATGAGCGTGACAATCGAATTGGATCATCCGGACTGCTTCTCCTTCATATTCATATATATGACTGGTTGACTATATGTCATATCCTTGCCTACACTATGCTCGGGAGGAAAGTTATGGCAACTGGATTCGCAGCAATGGATGATCGCCTGCCCGCCTATGTGCGGCTGCGGGACGCGTTGGCCCGGCGGATCGCGAATGGCGAGTGGACATCCGACAGGCCAATCCCGTCCGAAGCGCGCCTTGCGAAGGACTACGGCTTGTCTGTGGGAACGGTCCGCAAAGGCGTTGATGGCCTGGTTCAAGAGGGCCTTCTCGAGCGGCGACAGGGCTCTGGGACCTTTGTTCGAGCGCCTTCATTTGACGCGACGCTCTTTCGGTTCTTTCAGTTTCGGGAGGCGGACGGGTCTGAGCTTTCAATTCCGTCGAGTCAGTTGATCTTGCGAAGCCGCGCTCAAGCCCCAGCGGATACGGCAACAGCCCTCGGAACCGCAGATGTCATCAAAATCGTTCGTCTGCGTAGTCTCTCTGATGAGCCGGTTCTCTTTGAAGAAATCTACATTCCAGCGGCACTCTTCACTGGGTTTGAGCAGCTCTCGGAGGACGCATTCGGCCCGCTTCTCTACCCGCTCTATTTCGAACGATTTGGTGTGTTGGTGAAGCGCGCCACCGATGAACTGGTGTTCGAACATGCATCTTCGAGTGTGGCCGCTCAATTACAGCTGAACGAAGGCGATCCGCTGATCGTGATCCACCGAACAGCCTTCGACATCGAAGGAAAGCCCGTTGAGTGGCGCATCGCCCATGGCAGTGCGAAGCGATTCCGATACCGCAACGAAATCACCTGAAAAATCCAAAAAATAGGAGGAAACCACCATGATAAGAGCAAGCCTTGCTGGCCTTGCCACTGCAATCGCCTTAACGACCCCTGCATATGCCGAGTATCCTGAGCGCGCTTTGGAGCTTACCATTCCGGCAGGCGCTGGCGGTGGTACAGATACCAGCGCGCGTAAACTGGCCATCTTGTTGGAAGAAGCGCTCGGCCAATCCATTGCGATCCTGAATGTCTCGGGCAGTGGAGGTGCGGTCGGCGCTACGCAATTCATGCAAGCAAAACCCGACGGCTATTCGCTGTTCGCGACTTGGAACAGCCCGCTGACGACCGTTCCGCAGGTGCAAAACGTCGCCTACTCGCTGGACAGTTTCACCCCGATCGCCTCTACGTCAGAGACGGCCTACACGCTTTGTGTGAAGGCTGACTTCCCAGCGACCGATGGCCCAGGATTTCTGAAAGAATTGGCAGCCAATCCGGACAAATATACCTACGCCAATGACGGCATCGGCGGCACGATGCAACTCGCGGCCGAGCGTATCTTCCAAGCAAAAGACATCAAAGCCATCGCAATCCCATTCGGAGGCGCGAAGGAGTCGCTCCAGAACTTCCTAGGTGGGCATGTGGATATCTATGGCGGCTCGATCTCGACAGTCCTGCCCCATGTCGAAGCAGGGACTGCGGTATGCCCATTGGTGACATCGGCAGCGGAGGTTTCGGCCCTGCCAGGGGCCTCTGGTCTTGCGTCTCTTGGTCTAGCGGACAAGGAAACCCTGCTCTGGCGTGCCATTTTAGGTCCAAAAGACATGGACCCTGCGATCGTCGCGAAACTGGCGGACATAATCGAAGCCTCCGTGAATGACCCCGGCTATGTCAGCTTCCTGAAGACCAAGGGCGAGGTCCCGAACGTCGTGAAGGGCGAGGCTCTCGGCAAACGCCTGCAAGACGAGTTCGATGGTCTTGCAGAGGTTTCCAAAGCGCTCGGCCTCTAGGCCATGGAGCGTCAGCAGGATATTGCGCTGGGGGCCATTTTCATGGCTCTCGGCATCGCGGCCGCGTGGGGTGCGCGCGCCTACTCTGGAGCTAGTGGTACTTATCCCCTTGTTCTCGGGGTTCTGCTGGCTCTGACAGGCGCGATCGTGGCATTGAGAGCCCTGCGGATGACCTCCGCAGTCGAACGGATCCTGATCGACGCACCTGTCAAACTCTATACGGCCATTGCGATCGGTGTGATCTATGTGGCTTTGGTTGTGCCGCTTGGTTTTTATACTGCTTCGTTACTGCTGATGTTGGGCTTGCCCGTCGCACTGGGCTTCAGGCGGTACATCTACGCTTTGACGGTCGGTGCGATCTTTACCGGGATCGTCTATATCGTATTCTCGGTCTTTCTCGAACGCCCCCTCCCGCGAGAGCTGATCCTCTCCCTGCTTGGATCCGGAGGCTGACGTGGAATTCTACGTTAATGCGTTAGCGGGTGTTCTCACCTTCGGTCCGATCATGGCGATGGTTGGTGCCACCATCCTCGGCGTTTTTATTGGCGCCCTTCCTGGCTTGAACCCGGTCATGGCCATCGCTTTACTCTTGCCGCTGACCTATTCGATGGATCCATTGGTGGCCCTTGGGATGGTCGCAGGCATCTACAACGGTTCGATGTATGGCGGTGCGATCCCTTCGATCCTTCTACGAATCCCCGGCACGCCCGCCTCGATAGCAACGACGTTCGACGGCTTTCCGATGGCCCAGAAAGGTGAGGGGTCAAAAGCCCTAAAAGTCGCCTGCTACTCCTCCGCGATTGGTGGCATTGCCTCGGCGCTGGCTCTAATGACGATTGGGCCGCTACTCGCCCAGGTAACCTTGCTCTTTGGTCCTGCAGAGTATTTCTGGATCGCTGTGTTCGGTATGGCGTCCGTTGGGGTCATGGTCGGATCGGATCCGGTGAAAGGGCTGATGGCCGCGATCCTAGGATTGTGGATCGGCACCATCGGTCTCGACAACCTCTCGGGTCAGGCGCGCTATACCTTTGACCAAACCTGGCTGCTTGGCGGAATGCCGCTCATTGTGGTGCTCGTTGGGCTCTACGCATTGCCACCGGTTCTGCAACTCGCCGAGAAATGCGACTTCAAAGGACTCTCTGCGGAGGCGCTAAAACTGCAAGCGATCCCCTTCAAGAAGGGCGAGCTAAGGGGTCTCATCCCGACTTGGCTTCGGGCCTCAGGGATCGGCATTTCGGTCGGTATCCTGCCTGGCGCTGGTGGGAACATCGCCGCCTTTCTCAGCTACAACACGGCCAAGAACGCTGACAAAAACCCCGACTCCTTTGGAACAGGAAATCCGAAAGGCGTCGCGGCGGCGGAATGTGGAAACAACGCGGACAATGCCGCATCGATGATACCGGCCCTCGCACTCGGGATCCCTGGAAATGTGGTCGCCGCCCTTGTTCTTAGCGCCTTGGTGATCCACGGCCTGCAGCCCGGCCCCCAGCTATTTCAGCAGAGCCCTGTTCTGGTGGGCGGTTTCATGATGGAAATGCTGCTGACCTCGGTGCTGATCCTGTTTCTTGGCGGCGCCTTGGCGACACGGGTGTTCGCGCAGTTTCAACGCTTACCCGGAGTTCTGTTGGTTCCCGCTATTCTCATCCTGATGTGCGTAGGTGTCTACGTTATCAATGGCCGGCCAGTCGACCTCTGGATCATGCTGCTCGCTGGGATAGCCGGTTACTTCCTCGAGAAGGTCAACGTGCCGCTAGCTCCGATCATCCTCGGAATGATCCTGGGCCCAATGGCCGAGCAAAGCGTGAGACGTGCTTTGCTCATTAGCCGCGGCGATGCAACAGAACTCCTAACCCGACCGATCTCAGCGGCCTTGGCCATCGCCACATTGCTGGTCATCCTTTGGCCTATCTTCAAGGCGATCCGACAGCATAGATCGCGTGCGGAACAGCCACATTAACCGCGCTCTGTCGGCGCGCTTAGATGGTTCCAGCAAAGATCGCGGAAACCCTCACAGGGTTGATATCGTTGGAATGAGGAACAAGAGACACTACCTAACGCCAAGGTGAACGGTCTCCGCGCTGGACAATGCGATAACTTGCGTGAGAGATGCTCTCATCCCATCGATTTAGTGAAGGTCCCATGTCCCGACTTATCGCCGTCCTCGTTACAGCTCTCTTACTCCCATCGGCGGGTTTCGCGCAGTCCGTGAACCCGGGCGATTTGCTCCGGATTTCGAACTATCTGAACGGTATCGGTACGCTAGAGGGTAACTTCGTGCAAATTGGACCCGACGGCGATTTGTCAGAGGGCACCTTCTACCTCCGGCGCCCAGGGCGGATGCGCTTTGACTACGAACCACCAAATCCGGCGCTCATAATCGCCGATGGCACCTGGGTCGGGGTGTGCGATCCTCAGATCAATACGTTCGACCGGTTCCCACTATCGGAAACGCCTCTGGATCTATTGCTCAGGGATCGGGTTGATCTGCGCAAAGAAGGTTCAGTTCAATCGATTGATCGATCTGGCGGACAGTTCCGCGTCAAAGCAATCGATCCTGACGCGCCGGACCAAGGTTCGATCACAATGGTGTTCTCAGACAATCCGCTGCAGCTTCGTCAGTGGGTTATCGTGGATAATCAGGGCCTGACAACGACCGTTGCACTGTCGGAGACGCGGGCCAATGTGAAGCTCGGTGGCGAGCTATTCTTGATCGAAGATGAGATCTGCATCTACTGAAGACCCCCTCTTTTGCGGATGATCACGCGCGACCACGGCCGCCAATGCTTTAAGATCCAAAGAAGCTCACGTCGCCTAAAAGCCACGCACCCAGCTGTTGGATGCCTTGGTTTCCGCCATCTATGGACAAATATCGCGGAACCAGCGCCTGAGACTTGCTCCCAATTCTGATCTGTCACCACACACAAGTCATATAGACCATCGCCCCGCGCCATCCGGTCTGCGGCGAAGTCGTGCGGATGGGTCACCGGTCTGTTGTAGGCGGGATCAGCCGGCGTTTCGGCCCAGCCCTGCTGAGGGCCCAGCCTACGATCCTGCAAAGCAGTATCGGGATGCGCGAGCCGATCCGCCCGCCAGTAGACCCACAAAAGCCGATAGACACCTGCAGGTGTCACGCCATCCCCCTCGAATTTCTCTACAGAGATCCCGCCTCTACCCACGGAGCAGGGAAGGAAAACGCCCCTGAACCTCGCCCCCCACGGGCCGACCACAAGATCGTCCTGCG
>JBCDAQ010000222.1:0-5519 GCA_039185285.1 Pseudomonadota bacterium | reverse complement strand
GTTTGCCACACCTACGCGCTGGGGGTCGAGCGGGTCGAGGACTCGATGGAGATGATCCGGATCGCGGGCGGGCTTTCGTGGGAGGAGTTCGAGGCGAGCCCGCGGATGTACACCAACATCAACTCCACCTCGCCCTTGAAGCATGACTGGCCGATGCTCGATGGCTCGATGCGGCTGATCAAGCGCGGCCAGGCGGTCTCAGTCACGCCCTTCACACTTTCGGGTGCTATGGCACCGGTGACGCTGGCCGGTGCGATCGCACAACAAACGGCCGAGGCGCTGGCGGCGATTGCCCTCTTCCAGTGGATCAAGCCGGGCTGCCCGGTGGTGATGGGCTCCTTCACCTCGAATGTGGACATGAAATCGGGCGCGCCTGCCTTCGGCACGCCTGAGTATATGCGCGCGACCCAGATGTCGGGGCAGATGGCGCGGTTCTATGGGCTGCCCCTGCGCTCCTCGAACGCCAATGCTGCGAACTGCCCGGATGCGCAGGCTGCGTGGGAGAGTGCGTTCTCTCTCTGGGCCGCGACATCCAGCCATACCAACCTGATCTACCATGCAGCCGGTTGGCTCGAGGGCGGGCTCTGTGCGTCTTACGAGAAGTTCGTGATGGACTGCGAGACGCTCCAGCAGATGGCGGTCTATAACCGCCCGGTTGGTGTGAGCGAAGAGGATCTGGCGGTCGATGCGATCGCCGAGGTTGATGCCTTCCCGCCTTCTAGTCGGCACTTCTTTGGCGCCCAGCATACGCAGGATCGGTATACGACGGCGTTCTACAGCCCGTTTCTCAGCGATTGGAACAACTACAAGGGCTGGGAGGAAGCCGGTTCAGTACGCACGCCAGAGCGGGCCCATAAGATCTGGAAGAAGATCCTGGAGGAGTTTCAGGCGCCTTCTATGGATCAGGCGATCCGCGAAGAACTCGACGCTTTCATTGACCGCCGAACGAAGGAGGGCGGTCAGCCGACCGATTTTTAACACGAGGCTCGCGGAAGGCCGTCATCAACGATGGACCATAGCGTCGAACTGCATGGCTACAAGTACAGCGTCTACAACCGCATCGCTCGGCTTGCGCTTGAAGAGAAGGCAATCCCCTACACGACGGTCGAAGTTAATCCCTTCGACCCGCCGATCCCCGAGAGCTACCTCGCGATGCAACCCTTTGGTCGTGTGCCGGTGCTCTGCCATAACGGCTTCACGCTCTATGAGACCAGCGCGATCACTCGCTACATCGACTCCACGTTCGATGGGCTGGACTTGACGCCAAGCAGCCCCGTCGCAGCGGCTCGGATGGCCCAAGTGATCGCGATCATCGATCACTATGGATATTGGCCGATGGTGCGCCAGGTTTTCGTTGAGCGTGTGTGCAACCCGACGGAGGGTCTGCCTCTGTCTGAGGAGGTTATCTCCGAAGGTCTCGAGGCTTCGAAGGCCGTCTTGACTGCTCTGGAGGCGATTGCCCGGGAACGGTTGGTTCTAGATCCCGGTGAGATGACTTTGGCGGACTGCCACTTGGCTCCGATGATTGACTATTTTACCGCGGCTCAAGACGGAGCTGATCTACTCGCTCGCTTTCCTGCCTTGAGCGCCTGGTGGGCCGACGCCTCCGTGCGACCGGCCTTCGTCCGAACCGATCCGGGTCTGTTAGCCAACTAGGAGCCATCTGGTTCGCTTTCAGCTTAAAGAACGCGAAAACGACTTCGTCTCGTCGCGCTCAGGCTTGCTTTCGGTGATGCAATCGCCTCCGTTGTCTGCGCGCCAAACAGAGGGGGTCGCCATGAAGATCGGTTTCATTGGGCTGGGTAATGTAGGGGGCAAGCTTGCTGGCTCGCTCATCCGAAATGGGCATGACGTGATCGTGCGGGATTTGGATAAGGCGGTTGCTCAGCCGTTTCTCGACCAGGGGGCTGGTTGGGCTGAGAGCCCGGCGGACTTGGCCCGACAGGTTGAACTGGTCATTACCTGCCTGCCCTCACCTGCTGCCTCGGCGGCGGTGATGGAGGCGGAGGATGGGATCCTCTCGGCGATGCGCCCCGGGACGATCTGGGCCGAGATGTCGACCACCGATGAGGCAGAGGTCAAACGCCTCGGTGCTTTGGTCGAGGAGAAAGGCGGATCTCCGGTTGATTGCCCCGTCTCCGGCGGCTGCCACCGGGCGGCGACGGGTAATATCTCGATCTTCGCGGGATGCGAGCGGGATGTTTTCGAGCGGATGCTGCCGGTTCTGACCTCGCTCGGTCGGCGGATCCTGCACACTGGGCCGCTGGGATCGGCTTCGGTTCTGAAGGTCGTGACGAACTTCCTCGCCACTGCCAACCTGATCTCCTGCGCCGAGGCGCTGACGACCTGCAAGGCTGCTGGCATGGATCTCAACACCGCTTATGAGGCGATCAAGATCTCATCCGGTACCAGTTTCGTGCATGAGACTGAGAGCCAGGTGATCCTCAACGGCTCCCGCGATATCTCCTTCACCATGGATTTGGTGCTGAAGGATATCGGCTTCTTTCAGGAGGTTGCGGACCGCGCGGGTGTTGAGCTTGAGATGAATCCCCTGATGATCCAGATTTTCAAGGACGGGATCGAGCGTTACGGCCCGCGGGAGCTGTCGCCCAACATCATCAAACGGCTAGAAGACCGTACCGGTCTCGATATCATCGCACCCGGTTTTCCGACCGAGATGGTTGATGATGAGCCGGAAGAGCCGGGCTATGAAGTCATCCCCAACCGCTGACGATTGCGCTGTTTGACGCCGGGCACTAGGCTGTGATCGTGCGTCGGGCGCGCCGCTGATCCGCAGAGAGGGCAGAAGCCCAGCCCATCGAAGATCGAAAGTAACCGGACAAACCTTTCGCCCGTCACGCGGATATCGGGCTCGAGTCGAAAGGGATGTTCTTATGCCGACCAAGCGTCTGCCGCCTCGAGCGGATCTGTCTCATCTGAAGCATCAGGCCAAGGATCTGTTGAAGGGTCAGCGTTCTGGTGCGCCGATCGACCTGCAACGGATCCGTGAATTCCATCCGGAGATGAAGGGATTGGCGGATGATGTCATCCAAATCGAGACATTCACGCTCGGTGATGCTCAGCTGACGATCGCACGCGAATATGGATATGTGAGTTGGCGCAGGCTCCGCGCTGTGATCTCAGGTTCGCTGGCACCCGATCTCGATTTGCCGCATCATGAGCGGATCGAACACTCGCAGTTTCGCCGGGCCGTCGACCTGATCGATGCAGGTGAAGCGGTTGAACTCGCGCGCCACTTGGCTAGTCATCCTGATCTCGTCTCCATGCGCGTGTCCTTCGAAGGAGGCAACTACTTCCAATGCCCACCCCTGATTGCGTTTATTGCCGAGAACCCAATCCGTTATGGTGCGCTGCCGCCGAACATAATTGAGATCACAGGTGTTCTGCTCGAGGCCGGAGCGGGACAAGACCAAGCTGCTTTGAACGAAACCTTGGGGCTGGTGTGTTCTGGACGCATCGCCCGGGAAAGCGGCTGCCAGGACACGTTGATCGAATTGCTATGTAAAGCAGGAGCGGAGCCGGACTGGGCGATGTTCCCTGCGCTGGGCCATGGCGAGTTCAAGGCAGTTGAGGTGCTCCTTTCCTCAGGTGCAACGCTTGATCTTGCGGTCGCGGCGGCGACCGGGCGCGTTCAGGTTGCGACTGAGCGGCTGGCGAGTGCTACCCCCCTGGATCGCCATCGCGCCTTGGCTTTTTCAGCGCTGCACGGACATGTCGATGTCGTCTCGCTGCTATTGGCAAACGGGGAAGATCCCGACCGGTACAATCCCGAAGGTTGCCACGCGCATTCAACACCTATGCATCAGGCGGCGCTTGCCGGCTGGCTCGACGTTGTGCAGGTCTTGGTCGATGCCGGTGCGCGGCTCGATGTTCCGGATGTTCATCACCGGGCGACCCCACTCGAGTGGGCAGAACATGCCAAGCAAGACTCCGTGGTGGCGTTCCTTACTCCGAGACAGGCGAGGTCTTCAGGGGATTAGTATCGTGGAGCCTGTGGTCTCCCGCGCCTCGATCGCGCGGTGGGCCTCGCTTACCTCAGCTAATGAATAGCGGTGGTTCACTGTGCTTTTGACCACACCGCTGCTGATAACGTCGAAGAGACCTTTGGCGGCCTCTTCCAGTTCTGACCGAGTTGTCATGTAATGCATCACAGCAGGCCGGGTGACGAAAAGCGAGCCGCGCGCACCGAGATCGCCAATAATATCGACCGGGTCCGGCGGACCCGAGGCATGGCCATAGGCGGCACACATGCCAAGCCGACGGAGACTGTCCAGCGACTGGTGGATCGTGGTCTTGCCAATCGCCTCGTAGACAACATGAACTCCTTCACCACCCGTCAGGTCGCGGCAAATGGCAGCGAAATCGTCGTTCGCATAGTTCACAACATGATGGCACCCGAGCGCTTTGGCGACCTCGGCCTTTGGTTCGGAGCCCACGGTACCGATGACATTTGCCCCCAACGCCCGGGCCCAGGGGACTAGAACATGCCCCATGCCGCCAGCTGCAGCATGGATCAGCACCCAGTCATCGGCGTTTACTGCATAGGTCCGATGGAGCAAGTAGTAGGCGGTGATCCCTTTCATAAACACACCCGCCAAAGCCTCGGGATCGATGCCCTCTGGAATACGGATCAGACCGTTTGCCGGGTAGTTCCGTTCCTCGCAATACGCGCCGAGTGGCGGCAGGCCATAAACGACCGGATCGCCGACTGAGAACCCGCTGACACCTCCGCCGAGTTCGAGGATTTCAGCACAGGCTTCGAAGCCCACGATCACCGGCGGTTCGCCCACATGCCAGGGATGTGGCACGCCTCCTCGATGATAGGTATCGGCGTAGTTGACCCCAATCGCGGTGTGGCGCAACCGGACCTCGCCAGGACCTGGCGGGCCCACTAGAACATCTTGAATGCGAAGATTCTCGGGCCCACCCTTTTGATGAATCACGGCTGCTTTTGGCATGTTCTTCCCCAGTTTTTGGCAAGCTTATGCCGCAAGGGAAGGTAAGTCAGCTGGAACCTGCACGTGACAACTTAGCGTCTTTGGAGGCTTTCATTGCGGTTGTACAACTTGTCGGCACGGCGGCGCGCGCGGATCAATTGGTCAAAGCTGTGAGATCAATTCCGAAGGTAACAGCGCCGATTGGTACGCCATTATCCGGGTCTACGACGGTCATGCTCACCTGCGTTTGGACCTTCTGCGTGGATTCGTCGAATTCCAACTCGCTGACGTGAACCGCGCCAGGTCCTTTGAGATAAGTATCTTGATACTTCGCCTCATCGCCCTGATAGAAATCCGACGTTGGATCCGAGATGGCAACGTTCAGACCATGTTGATCCATAACGATAATTTCGGTGATAACACCATTCGACAGCTCGCGGCGATCGCGCAGGATGACCGAGGCTTGGCGCCCTATCAGATCGCCAACCATCGGACCGCGACTGCCCCCTTTAACCCAGGCTTTATCGAGCCGGGTGATCTTGCGCTCTGATATACTTCCCC
>JBCDAQ010000221.1:0-5551 GCA_039185285.1 Pseudomonadota bacterium | reverse complement strand
GCACGGGCTCATGGAACCGGCCCGGCCAGAGGAATTCTTGCCCGATCATCCTCGGGTCCTTCAGCCACTGCGCGATCGATTTCCGCGTGCCCTCGGTCAGCTCGAACTTGACCGGCTTCTGAGTTTTACTCTGCAGCACAGAAGTTCGCTCCTTGACCTGTCCGGCGGCGAAGACGTCGGCGACCTTGAGCTGGACGAGATCGCATCCGCGCAGCTTGCTGTCGATGGCCGTGTTAAACAGAGCAAGATCCCGGTGGTTCTCCGCGATTTCAAGCCGAACACGGATCGCCCAGACATGTTTTGGCATCAAAGGGCGCTTTTGCCCAACGAGCCGCCCCTTGTTCCAGGCGGGGCGTTGCGGACGAATGGCAGGTAAGTTTGGTGTATGCATGATGGATGTTCCGAGCTGACGCTCCCATCCACCCTGCCAACCCGATGTTGGCGGGAAGACAATACATAAGATCGTGGCGATGCACCGAACGACTGGATTGAATCTGAGCCACAGACTGCTTCACCGGATAAAAACAGCCGCGAAGTACGGAAACCCAACCCTGGCCGCCACGACGGAGATCCGAGCAGTCCCACCTTAGCAGTCCAGTTTTATTGTCAGTGCACAGTACATTAGGTTTATTCACACCGTGATCAGAAGTTGATCTGGCCTATTAGGCCGAAGGTCAGGGGATCGCCGGCTCGAATTGTGTTCCCAGCGAAGTTGCCTGTTACATAGTCCTGATCAGTCAGGTTATCGACATAGCCGAAGACACTCCAGTCGTCGCTCTCGTAGCCCAATCGCGCATTAACGAGGAAGCGCGAGTCGTTCTCCAGCGTGTTTTGCACATCGGAGAACGATGCCGCTGTGAAGCTGGCGTCGGCACCAAAAAAGATGGTGTCGGTCAACCAGTAAACACCACCAAACGATGCGGTTACGTTCGGTGCGTTGACGAACTCATTGCCAGCTAGTTGAACGCCGTCGAGATTGAAGTCCGTGAACTTCGTGTCTGTGAAGCCAAGCGATCCAAAGATCTCCAAATCTTCGAGAGGGAAGGCTCGAATGTCCAGTTCCGCACCGAAGATCCTTGACCGCCCGGCATTCTCCGTTTGGGCATCAAACGGGTTCCCGCTGGGGCCCAGAACGTTTACCTGCTGATCTTTCCACCTCGTATAGAACATGTTGGCATTCGCAGTCAGATCGCCGTTCATCCACTCCGAACGGAAAGCCAGCTCGAAGTTGTTCGTAAACTCCGGGTCAAAATCGACGACGGCGCCTCGATTTAGGTTCAAATCTGAGCCCCCAGCACGGTATCCTTGCTGATAGGTGAAGCTGAGGCTCACATCATTGGTCAAATCGTAGATCAGGCCCGCCTTTGGCAGAAAGGCGTCAAAGATCACATCTCCTTGTTCACTGGTCAGCGGTGGAACCGGGAGCGCGGGGTTACTGGTGGTGATTGCCGCAGTGATCCCTGACTCAATACGTTCCCGATCGTAACGCCCGCCAATCACAAGTCTCAGGTCGCCATAAACCGGCAACTCGGCCTCGCCGAAGAGTGCGAAGTTCGTTGTTGTGTTGTCGAAACGGGCGCTTACCGTAGCAATGTCTCCAGCGCCTGCGCCCGGGAGCCCCAATGCAGCCGCAGGTAGCGAAGAGCCGAGTCTAAAGTCTTGGTCTATCTTCGTGTAGAAAGCCCCCACGACGGCGCGGGCAACGTCACTTTCGTAGGAAACCTTGATCTCTTGCTCGACGCTTTCGCCATCTTGGCGGGCGGTTTGAATACCGATCGGTGCGGGAGAACTGTCTCCGTCAAAGATCTCCTGATAGTCCGTGCTAAGGAGTGTTGTCTCGCTCTCGATCGCCCAGGCATCGTTAAGGGAGTAGTTTAAACGAAGATTTGCCGATCGGAGTTGGCGATCCACTTCCTCAATCTCATTGAGCAGGATGAATCGGTCGTCTGGGAAAAACGTTCCGTCCAAGTTTTCAGACCCTGCTTCAAGGTCCACGAAGTTGAGTTTGAGTATTCCAGAGAAGCTTTCCGTGGGATCGAAACGGAGCCCTCCGCGCAGCGTCAAGCGCTCTTCACGGTCTTGATCGTCGATCCCCAAAATAGGATTGTCTACAAAACCATCTGAGTGGAGCCCCTCTCCAGAAAACCGAAGCGCCAGTTTCTCGTCGACCAAGGGTAAGTTCAGCGCAAATGCGCCTTGCGCAAGCCCGCCGTTTCCAGCGCCCGCGTGGACTTTGATCTCCTGCTCATAAGACGGATCGGCCGATCGGTAAATGACTGCTCCGGCCAACGCGTTTCGCCCCTGCTGGGTAGACTGGGGTCCACGCAGGATCTCGACCTGCTCGAGATCCCAAGTTGAGAAGAGCGTTGCGTCGCGTCGCTGTAGGAAGTTCGAAATCCGTGCACCGTCGATTGTGACCGTCACGAGTGGGGCTGAAAGGTTTCCATCCACACCACCGCTGTCTATGCCCCTGATCGAAAAGTCGTTGTTGCTGGTGGCGGTCAGGTTGACCGTACGCTCGGCCAGCGAATTGAGATCTATGTCACCGCGCTGCTCCAGTTCTTGACCGGTGACAATCGTAACGCTGGTCTGCGTTTCTTGCAGCGTGCGCGTTTGCAACTCCCCCCGGACCAGTATCTCGTCGATCATGAGCACGCCGTCACCCGCTTCGTTCGTGGGTGGCAGCGTTTCTTCGCCCGAGGCCTGCGAAAGAAACAATGCACCTTCCGGCGATCGTTCGACCACGATCTCGGACCCTTGCAACAGGCGAGCGACCGCTTCTCGGGCACTAAAGACCCCCGAGACGGCCGGCGCCTGCCGCCCCGAGAGCAAATCGTTGGAGGCAATCACAGGCACACCAAACATATCCGATACGCTTAGGATCGCTTGGGACAGTTCGCCTGCCGCAATGTTGATCTCCTGTCGCGTTTCTTGGGCTTTCGCGTTATCGAATGCCGTCAACGGGCACAACGCCAACAGGCTTGCGGCCGCGACTACTCTACCCCAACCAAATCTCATCGATGGTTCCCCCTGGCGCCGTAAACGCAGCGATGCACCGCGTTCTTTGGAGTACGACCCCTTAGGCCCGTGATCGTTCCCCCTGTCTGATGAGAAACGACCAGGCCTGTGAGAGCGGGGAGGCCTGCTTACGGCGTGTCCTCGGCACGGATCAGGATCTGACCAGCCACACTGCGGTCGACCTGCACCGGCAGTATTTGCTCCAGCGTAGAGAGCATGAAGTCGATCTCCTCTGGGCTGAAGGCAGCCGTTACGGTCTGCTCACCAACAGCCGCACTCCCCTCGATGCGGATCGGCGTTGCACTATAGCGGTTCGCGTCCGCAACAAGTTCGCGCAACGGGGCTCCATCGTAAATCAGCCGGTTTGAGCGCCATTGCCCGACTTGATCCGTGGGGATGGTTGGCAGGGTCTCGACCTCGGTTCTCGAGAGCGCGACTATCCGATCGCCCGGCAATAGTGCTTGGCTTGTGCTCCATGGCAGAATTATTCCGAAGATCGCTGCCGGGTGGTCGACCGAGACTTCGCCCTCGGCCACCTCGACCCGGACCACATCAGCGTTGTTGCGCGCCTCGAAGGCGGTTCCCAGAGCACTAGCGGTCAACGCGCCCGATCTGACCCGGAACGGGCGGTGCCGGTCCTTGGCGATGTCGAAATATGCCGCCCCAGATCTCAGAAGCACCCAGCGTTCATTCTCACTGAAGGCGATGTCCAGCTCGGTCTTGGCGCCGAGCGTCGCTTCGGTTCCGTCCTCCAGCGTGATCGCGACCGTCTCGCCAATACCGGTTGTCAGCCGATGAAGCTCCACCCTGGCGTCTGGCCCTGTGGGTCGGAGATCGCCGAAGAGATTGATACCGACGTAGAAGAGCGCCAGCGCAGCCGCGCCTAGAGCCAACCCTCGCCGCGACGGTGTCAAAGCGGCGAGAAGCCAAGCCAGAGCCGACCCGCCAGCCGCGTTGGCTTCACGCATCAGGTCAGCGTCGATCTCGGCGCTTTCGAGCTGGTCATACGCAGCCCAAAGGGTAACAGCGCGATCATAGGCCTCTTCATGGCGGCTATCCGCTTCCAGCCAGGCCTCGAACGCCCGGCTATCCGCATCGCTGGCCGCCCCAGCCTGCATAATCTCAAACCAATAATACGCCGCGTCAGTTACAGAATTAGATCCCGTTTGATAGCTGGGTTTCATACCTTGCTGTCCCCTTTTTTGGCGGTTTCACGGGCCAAGTGAACATCGATCTCTCGCGCGGCCTGGATGATGTATTTGTAGGCCGTCGTCTTCCCGACCCCCATGCGCCGCGCGACCTGAGCCACCGAGAGCTTCTCGACCTTGTGCAGCAGGAACGCCCGGCGTTGCTTCAAGGGTATCTCGCGCAGGACCGCATTAAGGGAGCGCAACTGTTGTCTTGCTTCTATGATCCTTTCGGTGGGGCAATCGTTCCCCTTCAAAGGGAAAAAGATATGCTCAACCTCGAAGTCGTATCGGGATCGGACATGGTCGCGGCGCTTTTCCTTCAAGACAAGATTGCGCGCGGTGCGCCATAGATAAGCGTCGATGTTCCGGATCTCGGTGCTCTTCTGGCGTTCCAGAACCCTTTCGAAAGCCGTCTGCGCGATATCCTCTGGATCTGGCGGGCCGTCGCCGAAAACCCGTCTCAGCGATGCAACCAAAACGCGGAGTTTTCCTGCATAGAGATCAGCCATGCTGCGGTTAGCAACAACCTGACCGGAGTGATCGGCGAGAGGTTCAGCCGGCCGAGAGCCGTGGACTAGCTCGACGCTGCCAGGCCGATCATCCGAAGCGTTAGCCTCCTTCCTCAAAATCCGAGTCCCTTCATACGCCGGCAGAACCGGCGCTTCGCTAGGCATTGGAACGTTTGGCTGAGAAGTAGGTTCTCTTGCTAAGGTGTAGGTTCGAAGTCACCCAAGGGTCGAACCATATGTCATACGCGCACCCATCGCTAGGCTTCTTCAAGCGGCAGACGATGCACCTTTCCTTTGGGCCAAACGTCAGCTTCCAAAGAAGGGATCTCCATCCATAGCGTCAGAATAGATAGCAACTGTGTCCTGCTAGGGGCTGCCCAAAGCTCCAGAATGTTGCAAACAAGACCAGTGTCCGCTTTCAGGAACGCAGCTGCAAAACTCATAGACCTGCTTGAACGGCAGGAATGGGCCGTCTGTGGACGGAGCATCGTTAGACCGGCGCATTACGGGATGCGGCAGGGAGCACGCCATTTAGAGCTCTTGTTGCGACAAGTGGCAGGCGCTCATCCGGACCAAGCTCTCTCGCATCCACCCATCGACTTCATAACGGATTGCGTGCCGGCATAGCTAAATCAAGGGCATTTTCAGCCTAACTACGCCTGTCCTGGCGCCATAATCTTTGCAAAACAATGCGCGAAGGTTTCAAATCAGACTAAACGTTCGAATCTTCGGCCTACCTGCGCCGCTGGCTCGACTTCCCAAAAGACCCGTTAGCACAGAGCCTTGGCTACAAAGTAAATTATGGACAAAGACGTTCAGAAGATACTCGAGTAT
>JBCDAQ010000220.1:0-5559 GCA_039185285.1 Pseudomonadota bacterium | reverse complement strand
CCGAGGGCTATCTGCTGACCCTGATCCGCAAGGGCTTTCGCGTCGCCGTCTGCGAGCAGACCGAGGACCCGGCGGAGGCGAAGAAACGCGGCTACAAGGCGGTCGTCCGGCGCGAGGTCGTCCGCCTCGTCACGCCCGGCACACTGACCGAAGACACGCTTCTGGAGGCACGGCGGAACAACTTCCTCGCCGCCTGGGCCGAGATCAGGGGCGAAGGCGCGGTCGCCTGGGCCGATATGTCGACAGGTGAGCTGGGCGTCACGGGCTCAGACCGCGCAGGCCTCGGCCCGATGCTGGCACGCCTCGCGCCCCGCGAAGTGCTGATCCGCGACCAGGCCGTCGAAGACATCGCCCTGATTGGCCAGATCGAGGAGGCAGGTGCCGTCTCGACCGCGCTGGGTGCGGCGAGCTTCGATTCTGCGGCTGGAGAAGGCCGTCTGAAGCGGATATTTAGCGTCGCGACGCTGGAGAGCTTCGGCGCGTTTGAACGGGCTGAGATCGCAGCGCTGGGTGCGCTGGCCGACTACATCGAGCTGACCCAGAAAGGCCGCCTGCCGCTGCTGAAATCGCCGGTGCGAGAGACTGGCACGGGCCAGATGCGCATCGACGCGGCCACCCGGCGCAATCTGGAGCTGACCCAGGCGTTGTCTGGCGGACGCGATGGAACACTGCTCCAGGCGATCGACCGAACGCTGACCGGTGCAGGCGCGCGGCTGCTCGCCATGCGGCTCGCTGCCCCTCTGACCGATACGGGCGAGATCGCCCGGCGGCTGGATGTCGTCTCCCACTTCGTCGAGGACCCGGAACTGCGCGATCAGATCCGGACTGCGTTGGGGCAGGTGCCAGAGATCGAGCGCGCCCTCTCTCGCCTCGTGCTCGACCGGGCGGGGCCGAGGGATCTGGCAGCGATCCGTGCGGGCCTTGCGCAAGCCGCAGACCTCGCGGGCGTCCTGGCTGAACATGCAGGGCTGCCCGAGGATCTGGCAGCAGCGGGCCAACGGCTGACCGGGCATGAGGAACTGGTCGACCTGCTTGAGAACTCCCTGGTGGCCGAACCGCCGCTCCTGACCCGGGATGGCGGGTTTGTGGCGCCGGAAACCGACGACGCCCTCGACGAGGCGCGGGAACTGCGCGACCAGGGCAAGGGCGTGATCGCCCGGATGCAGGCCGACTACGCCACCGAGACCGGGATCGAGAGCCTGAAGATCAAGCATAACAATGTGCTCGGCTACTTCATCGAAGTGACCGCGCGCCATGGCGATAAACTGATGGCCGCCCCATTCAACGAGCGGTTCATCCATCGCCAGACGCTCGCCAACCAGATCCGATTCACGACGACGGATCTCGCAGAGATCGAGACCAGGATCCTCAACGCGGGCTTCCGCGCGTTGGAGATCGAGAAACGCATATTTGGTGAGCTACGCCAGGCCGTGCTGGACCGTGCTGGACAAGTGGGCGATGCGGCGCGGGCGCTTGCGGAGCTGGATGTGGCGGCGTCGCATGCCGATCTCGCGGTGGGTGAAGACTGGTGCCGCCCCTCAGTCACCGGCGATCGCGCCTTTACGGTCGAGGCCGGGCGCCATCCGGTCGTGGAACGCGCACTGAGGGCCGAGGGGGGCGGGCCGTTTATTGCCAATGATTGCGAGCTGAGCGGGGCCGCAACAGGAGCCGCGCCGGTCTGGCTGATGACGGGCCCAAATATGGCGGGTAAATCGACCTTTCTGCGGCAAAACGCGCTGATCGCGATCCTCGCACAGATGGGCGCCTATGTGCCGGCCAAGCGCGCCGAGATCGGCGTGGTCGATCAACTCTTCTCCCGCGTCGGCGCCGCAGATGATCTGGCGCGCGGGCGTTCCACCTTTATGGTCGAGATGGTCGAGACCGCCGCGATCCTGAACCAGGCGGGGTCGCAGGCGCTGGTGATCCTCGATGAGATCGGGCGGGGCACGGCCACCTATGACGGGCTCTCAATCGCCTGGGCGACGCTGGAGCACTTGCATGAGGTGAACCACTGCCGTGGGCTCTTTGCGACCCATTACCACGAGCTGGTTGCGCTTACCGAGACGCTGGAGCACCTCTCCCCCGCAACCGTTGCTGTCCGGGAATGGGAAGGCGAGGTGATCTTCCTCCACGAGGTTAAGGCGGGGGCTGCGGATCGCTCTTATGGGGTGCAGGTGGCGAAACTCGCTGGCCTGCCGGAGGCGGTTATCGCCAGGGCAAGAGATGTCTTGGAGCGCCTGGAAAGCCAGGATCGCGAAGGGGGTGCCGTTGGTTTGGCCGACGCTCTGCCCTTGTTTGCCGCCACCCCACGCATGGCGCCGCCAAACGTGTCAGAAAGCCCTCTAGAAACGCGCTTTGCCGAGATTGAACCGGATCTTCTGACGCCGAGGGAGGCGTTGGAGCTGCTCTATGAGCTTAAAACACTGCTCCGTTAGGATCCGGGCACCTTCTTGAAGCGGGATCGCAAACGATTGGGCGATCCTCCGGCAGAAGGGACTTTCGTGAAGTCAGGCTTTGCCGGCAAGGTTCGCGTAACATTGGTCCTCGGCTGGTTCAGGATCCTCCCCCGGCTATCGGTTCGCAAGTAGCGGCCATCCTGCCACTTATAGTGTTGCCGACCGTAGGTGTTACAGGTGAGCATGATCTCGGACTTCACGGACCCTTTGTAGACCGTCTCACGGCAGTCATCCATGTTGAGTTGAGCCTCGACCGAAGCGATCAGGGATAGATTTCCGGTTCGGTCAATTTTCGGGCTGATCAATGCACCCAACAGTGCAGTTACAGCCAAGGTTACAAAATGCTTGGTCAATCTAAAACGCACGCACGCCTCCAATCGGCAAATGGCTATCTATATCGGGAAGTAAGCATGTATGTGACCTGCTTCGCAACAAATAGCTCAAGAGGGTCAAACTGAACGGAGGGGCTATCACAAGAGTAACCCGACGCGAGTGTCCCCCGGACCTCAACGGCGATCCTATGTCGCCGCGGTTAAAGCTCGAAACCTGCGGCCCCGGAACGCACGGCGCATTTCAGAAGCAGCCAAGAAAGGTGATCCAGCCGAAAAGTGGCTCGCAGTCTGGCTTAGCATTCGCTTTCTTGAAGCTCGGATTGGCCGGTGGGATGACTTGGGGTGACGATCCTTGGCTCCGCCTACTGGAGTACACGGACTGATAGCGACCGTCTTTCCACTCATAAGTTCCGCTTGGGCATCGGAGCATAACGCCCTGCGAGCGAGGCCTATCGGGAAAGACCTCTGTGCATGTGTCCATGTCTATTTGCCCCTCGCTCGTAGCCAAAAGGGTGAGATGTCCGGTTTCATCCAACTTGGGGTTCAGGGCCGTCGTGACGCCTGCAAGGAGCGTAATGAGAACCACTTTTCGAAGAGCTTGAAGTTTAATTGACGCCTCCAACACATAAACGCGAATAAATCGACTATTCCACGCATCAGCCGTGTAGCGCAACTCTTCCGCGAAACACGTCCAACCCCGGATTTGATGGGTGGCTGATGGATTGTGTTAGGTCTGGAGCAGATCTAAGAGCCGGGGACTTTCTTGAACCCTGATCTTGAGGTGTCCAAAGAGCCACCGCCGCCCCCCGTTGGGACTTTTTTGAAGTCAGGATTGGCGGGGGTCAGGGTGACTTCCGCTTCTGCAGGCTCGCTTGGGGTTGGTTCGGGCTCCGCACGTTGGAGCGGGTTACCTTGCTCATCAACCTCCTGATAGCGACCACCGACGCGCCTGAAGTAGCGCCCATCCTTGCAGCGAAGAATGGTCTCCCCACTGGTTGAGCCTTGAACCAGCGAATCTCGGCAGTCTTGCAAGCGAAGCTGTGCCTGCGCCGATGGCGGCATGACACTGACGTGACCCGCATCATCAAGGCCTGGAACGAAAAAGCCGCCGGCCCCGACAAAAGCTGCGGAGAAAACGAAGTACTTGCACAATGAAAGTCTCATGAGATGTACCTCCGATCGACGCTACCAAGCGCCCTATCAAGTTATTCTCGCATGTAAGAGGGCCCTCTCGCAAGGAGGCGTTGAATCCGCTCTGAAAAATGGGCGCGGGTGTTGCCTAAATCTTAAATAGACCGGTCAGCATGTCGCCAGCGACATAGCGGGGTTGATCGAAGCGGGGCAGGGCTGGCCGGGTTGCGGTGGGCTGGCCGGACCAGCCACGATCCCCCCAGCGCTCAAAGAGAGCCAGATCAACCGCGTTCTCTCGGAGAATGCGGGCGCGAAGGTCGTCCGGCACCTGCTCGGCCCGCAGTTTTTTCTCGGCCGTGACGTTTCGAGGATCGATGTGCTCGGCAATTCCAAGTTCACGGCTAATCCCAGCGATCATCTCGTCCGCGCGGCGGTAGCTGCCGACAAAGTGAAATCCGCGGAGCCGCTTCTCCAACCAGGCAAGCCGTCCGGCCGAGGACAAGCGATAGAGGGCGGGAACGCCCTGCTCGAAGTACCGCATGAGCAGGAAGCGTGAGATTGGGTTAAGCCGCTGTCGAGCATACCACGTCTCAAAGCTGGGCGGCTCGCTGCCGAAGCCGTTTCCATAGCGTGTCCAGCGATAGTTGTAGAAGGAGAGAAAGTAGCCCAGCGGGTCGCGCAGAAGGACGCTTTCGCGGATCTCGACCCCGGGTAAGTGCGCGCCGAGCGAGCGGCTGACCGAGTGGCCGGAGACGACTTTGACCCCGTCGAGATCGATCCCCGGATACCGGTTGCCGATCACGTCGCGCAACACGCTGTCCCAGCGCGGCGCGATCTGGAAGGCTTTGCCCAGATGATGCGCGAAATGATCCTCGACCGTTGTGCCGGCGCATTTCGGGACATGCAGCAGAAAATGCACGATCCTCGGTGCAGGCTCTCGGGTCATCGTTCGCGATCTCTGTTTTTGGGCGCGATCGCGGAGGTATCGCTCTGCCGAAACTTCGGAGACTCCATGCCAACCTCACGCCCATAATCCTCGCCCGCTTTGAGCGTGATTTCGGCAAACTGTCAATGATCTCTGACCCGCCGGTTCGCCGCAATCACGCGCACAGAAAAGAGCACTAGGCACCGGGATGGGATGGTCAGATAGACCTAGGAGCGCTATGGGCTAGGCAGAGATGATGATTGCGACTTGGAGGCGGCGGCGATGAGTTACAGCTACGATGACCAGAACATCTTTGCGAAGATTTTGCGGGGCGAGATCCCGAACACAACCGTGATAGAGACCGCGCATACCTTGGCCTTTGCCGATATTCATCCGGTCGCACCTGTGCATGTGTTGGTCATCCCGAAAGGCCCTTTTGTAAACGCCGATCATTTCGGTGCCGACGCCAGCGATGCTGAGATTGTCGATTTCTGGCGGACAGTCTCGGTGGTGAGCCGGGAGACGGGTGTGGCGCGGTCAGCGGATGGTGAGGGCTTTCGGTTGATTGCAAACACGGATGTGCATGGGGTTCAGGAAGTGCCGCATTTCCATATCCATGTGATTGGCGGCAAACAACTGGGCCGGATGATCGCGCGCGATTGAGGGCGGGCGGGTCTCCCTCCTGCGCTGACGCGCAGATCGGCCCGCCCGCCCT
>JBCDAQ010000219.1:0-5570 GCA_039185285.1 Pseudomonadota bacterium | reverse complement strand
GCGATACCGGCGTCATTGTGCAGTTCTCAAGTTTCTTCGATTTCAACTTCGCAACGGACGATTTGGAATCTACGGCGCGCATCGGAGGTTCGCTTGCAATAGCTGATCCAAATGTGCTGATCGATATCGATCTCAATGATATCGACTTCGGTCAGGCGTATGGCGCGTTTGGCGCCGACGGTTTAACTCAGTGGACTCCGACGCAAGTGGTGACCAATGTGCCGCTGCCCTCCTCGTTCGTCCTGATGAGCCTTGTTGCAGGTGGTGCGGCGATGCGAGCGGCGGCGAAGTCGCGCCGGGCTGCCAAGCGGGCGAAGACGGCCTGAGGGGCGCTTCAGTTTTTCGCGGCGAGTTGGAAGTTGGCGTGAATACGAACAACGATCCTCAATTTGTCGTCCAAACCTCGACGCTTTAATGCAGCCTCGGCGGCGCGTTGCGACCAACGGATCTGTTCGACGTCCCCCTCCCAGGAGAGGCTCGCCTCGTGAACGCGATAGTCGTAGAGAATTTCCGGGACCTTCACGATGTCCGAGACTTCGCTGACCCTGAGTACCAGGTCGTAGTCCTCGGCTGAAATGAACGCCGGATCGAACCCGCCGACCTCGTCATAGATCTCGCGATTGAACAGCCGAAAATGAAAGACGGTCTGTTCCACGATCAGTTTGTCGGGATTGTAAGGCGTGTCGCGGTTCCAACCCGGGCCGAGATCTTCACCGATCGCCGAGATGTTCTGGAAATCGGTGTAGACGAGGCCGATATCGGGGTCGCTTTCGATCACTGAGCGGGTTCTGGCAAGCGCCTCGGCATGCAAGCGATCATCACTGTCAATAATGCCGAAGTAAGGGCTTTGGCTTCGTCCGATTGCGGCGATGAGCGCGCCGACCCTTCCTTGGTTTTCGTCGCGAAAGACCCGGATCCGTTTGTCCTGTGATGCGTAGCTTTGGACGATCTCGAGTGTGTTGTCGGTGGAGCCGTCATCCCAAACGATCAGGTCGAAGTCAGTGTCGGTCTGACACAGGGCACTTTCAATTGCTTCGCCGACCAGCTCTGACCGGTTGAAGACCGTCATGATCAAAGACGTGTGGGGCATTCAAGCTCTACAGTTCGGTGCCCGGATCACCGCAGAGGAGAGGTTTCTTATCCCGACGAGTGATCCTCAGTTCCATGCCGGAATTTTCAGCTTCGCCCAGAAGCCGAGCGATGATGTCATCGCCGTCGCGCAGCATCCGCCAACAAAGCACGCCCTGGCTGTCGCCATAGTAGAAACAAACCTGTCCACCATGAGGACGCCAGGCGCCTTCGACGCAGGAGCCGTCGCGGTAGCGCCAAGTGGTCGATCCATCGGCTTCAAAACTCTCGGTTCCAAACAGCTCGCCGCCCTCTTCGAAATAGAGCGTGTAGCCTTCGGCATAATCGCGAAAATCCTCGGGAGACATAATCTCCTGAGCGCCCGCGGGTGTCGCAACCAAGGCAGCAAGGATGAGAAATCTACGCATGGCCGAATTGTGCCCCGCTAGTCGGCTGATGGCAAACGGAATGTCGCGGAGACCGGCTCGAGGCAAATCTGATCTGAGCAAGTCTGGACATGGAGGGTTACCGGCCCATCGATGTTCGACAGGGGCAGCACCATCTCGCCTTCGTAGATCCGGATCTCTTCGTCGCTAAAGCCAAGAGAGAGCGTCTTGCCTGTGGGCCACGCCGTCTCGTCACCTTCGATCTTCACACCGATCAACCAGTCCGGGCCTGGCTCCGCGGCGTTCAGGTGCCATCCATCGGCGATCTTGAGGCGCAGCTCGCCATCGAACGTAAGGTGCGCGTTGAGTGTACCTTTGGCGAGTGTTCGTCGTAGGGTCGAGGTTCCTTCATCGAGGATCCGCGAGCCGATGATGCCTTCGGGTCGCAGCAGCGGGATCTCGGTCATCGGCGCCGAGATCGCTGCGCGCAGCTCCTCCGCCCGGATTTGCATCTCTGCATCTTGGGTAAGCAAAGCGGTCCGGATCAGAAACTCGATTGCCGAGCTCTCGCCCGCAGGGGTTGCCCCATCGCCGCTTTCATAGACGGGCCCAATTGGTCCATCTTTTGCGGCCATCTTCAACCGACCGGCGCCATCGTCGAACTTCGCGAGCGTTGCTTGCGCAAGCGCGGCCGCGCGATCGCGCCAAACCGCCTCGCCCGTCGCATCGAAAAGCGCCAACATGCCGAGACCCAGCCAAGCGTAGTCCTCGAGCGTGCCTTCCTCGAGCGCGGCCCCTCCGGCCCAAAGGCGATAAAGATGATCGTCGGACCAAAGACGCGACCAGAGGGTCTCCCCGGCCTTTGCCGCCATGCGAGCATAGTCCGGCGCGTCAAATGCGACAGCGCCTTCGGCAAGCGCGCGGATCATCAGACCGTTCCAGCCAGCGATGACTTTCTCGTCCCTCAAAGGACGCGGGCGAAGGTCTCGCTTTAGACGCAAGGCCTCTAGCATCGGGTCGAGGCGCGCATAGTCGATCTCGGAGCCGGGGCTCAGATGCACGATGGGGCCGGCGTCGATGGTTGGTTGTTCCGCCAAGCCCAGGGTCGCGATCACGTAACTCGCGTCCTCCGGAAGGACGTCGTTCGCAACAGACGGGGCGATGACATAGAACGCGCCTTCCTCAAGTTCACCTTTTGGATCGAGGCTGTCGGCATCCTCGGCCGAGTAGAACGCGCCCTCCGGGTCGGTCATATCGCGTGCGATATAGGCAAAGGTTCGCTTTGCTGCGCGCGCATAGGCGGGATCTTTGGTTGCCTCCCAGCCTTCGATGAACGCCCGTGCCAATTGACCTTGATTATAGAGCATCTTCTCGAAGTGCGGTGTGCGCCAGTTCGGATCGACCGTATAGCGATGGAAGCCGCCGCCAAGATGATCGTGAATGCCGCCATAGGCAATCGCATCCAGGGTCGCGACCGCCACGGCGAGCGCCGCCTCGTCGCCGGTCCGTCGCCATTGATCGAGTAGGAACAGGATGAACCCTTCTTGCGGGAATTGCTGTGACTGGCTGAACCCGCCGTGGAGGTCGTTATGCATGTTCACCAGCTGGGCAACCGCTGCGTTGAAGTGCTCAGGCCCTGGGGGCGGAGAGCTCATCAACTTTGCCGCTTGTTGACGTTGGATCGCTGTTGCGATCTGTGTTGCCACCCGTTCAATCTCGGGGCGTTGCTCGGCCATTGCCCAAGCGTCGGAGACCGCTTGCAGGACACCCATAAACTGTTGCTTTGGAAAATACGTGCCGGTGTGAAAGGGTCGCCCATCCGGCATCAGCCAGACCGAGTTCGGCCAACCCGCGTGGCCTTGTTGCAGCTGGGTCGCGGTGATGTAGATCTGGTCGAGGTCGGGGCGCTGCTCCCGATCCAGCTTCACTGGGATGAAGTGAGCGTTTAGGAGGGCGGCGACTTGCTCGTCATCGAAACTCTCCTCTTCCATCACATGGCACCAATGGCAGGTGGCATAGCCAACGGAGAGGAAGATCGGTTTGCCTTCGTCCCGCGCTCGCTGCATCGCGTCCTCGCCCCACGGATGCCAATCGACTGGATTATGGGCATGCTGAATGAGGTAGGGAGACGGCTCGAGGATCAGGCGGTTCACATATTTCGCCTGGCCGTCAGGCGCCTTCAGATGTGTCCGAGCGGTATAGTCAGGTCCTTTGGCGGCGTATGCGGCGTCCAGGCGGGCTTGCAGATCTGGTGCGCGATGGGCGGCAGGGGGCTCGAACGCCATGGCGGCAGCTCCGTGAAACAGAAAAAGGCACAGGAGGGATCGACCGAACATCCGCACAAGGCGCGTCCGAGGCTCCTTCTGAGCTTGAAAAAGCTGTCTATCGCTACCTCACGGACAGGTGAAATCCAACAAAGATTCCGGTTCGCATGTCGGCTGTGATTTGTCACGAGGCTGGAAGCAGCGTACTCTGTCCTGAAAGGAGTCTCTCGAATGCGCCTTGCTGTTTGTGTTGTCGCTCTAAGCGTGATTGCCGTGCCGGTCCCATCGGTTTCAGGCAATCTTGGCGCGACGGACATCGTAGCTCAGGCACGGAGCACTGTCGGAGGGCAGAGCGGTGGATTTGGGTCAACCCGACGCCAGCCCTCTTTGCGGCTGAAGACAGGTTCGCGATACAGATCCTATAACCGCGTGCAAAGACCTCGGTCCCGGCTCTCCGAAAACGCGGTTGGGTATCGGCCCAAGCCCAAGCCCGAGTTTCCGAAGCGGCGGCCTTTTTTCGGCACGTTCTGCTGCGACTTTACCGAGCGCCGGGAAACGATCGTGGTCGTTCAGCCGCCGCCTGTCGCGCCGCCCGAACCTCCTGAGGTTGTCGAAGTTGATCCGCCGCCTCCGCCCGATCCACGCGGGCCCCGGTTCGAGCGCGCCCGCGGCCCCGGCCGGATCGCACAAGACTTTGAGATCGGTGCGCGCGTGCCCCGGCGCCAGCCCATCGTCGCCTTGGATTGGCGCCAATTTGACCTGCCAGAGCCTGAGAGTGGAACGGGATACTACCGGATCGGACGCGAGGTTTTGGTCCTGGATGTCTACACCCGAGAGATCTTGCAGATCGCCACTCCGGGCTGATAGGTCCACCGGACCCGATTTCCAGACCGACAGGCTTCGCTGTGGCTCTCCAACGCAACATCATTTGGCTCGCCTCCTATCCGAAATCCGGGAACACGTGGCTCAGGGCGTTCCTGACCAATTACTTCATCGGGGGCGATGGGCCTTTGCCTCTCAAGGACCTCGGCAAATTGACCGAGAGTGATTGCAACGCGAAGCGGATTTCGGAGATTGCGGGCCAGGATCATCGAGAGCTCGATCAACCCGCGATCTATCGGGCGCGGCAGATGTATCTCGCGAGCTTGGCAAACCGTTCGAAGCCGACCTTGGTGAAAACCCATAACGCGCGTGGCGATGTGGCTGGTGTTGAGGTTATCCCGGTTGGTATCAGTAAGGCTGCTGTCTATCTGGTGCGCAACCCGCTCGACATGTTGATCTCGTATGCCGACCATATGGGCACGAGTGTCGAGGTTGCGGCCTCAAACATCGCTGACCCGCGCAACATCGCGCCAGGTTCAGAGAATCAAACCGTTCACTTCCTGGGCTCGTGGTCAGCGCATGTTCAATCTTGGCTGGGTGGGGAGGGCATTCCAACCCAGATTTTACGCTACGAGGATATGCTGGATCGCCCGGAAAAGAGCTTTGCTGCGGCGGTGAAGGCGATCGGTGCCCCTTTCGACACAACACGTCTCACCCGTGCGATCGAGGCAAGTGGGTTTGAGACACTCAGCCGATTGGAGGCAGAGGAAGGTTTCGGGGAACGTTCGGTCGCTCAGGAACGGTTCTTTCGTAAAGGAAAGAAAGATCAGTGGAAGGAAACGCTCCCCGGCGCAATTGTCGATCGAATTGTCGCGGATCATGGGGACGTGATGCGATTCCTGAAATATCTGTGACGACCGCGCCGGTTTCGCCTTGACGCTGATCGGTGTAAGAGGCTGTGGTATACCAAATACCAAAAAGAACCGACGCGTGGAGGGAGAAAGCGCATGAGCCCGCTCGACGACAAGGG
>JBCDAQ010000218.1:0-5604 GCA_039185285.1 Pseudomonadota bacterium | reverse complement strand
GCCCTATGAAAGGACAGCAAGCCGAGGTGACCGACGATGTCTGCAGGATTGCGCTGCCGCGTATTCTCGACATCCCAGCCGCCGCGGACCTTCGCGAGACCGTCCTGGAAGTGGTGGAGCCCGAGATGACCGTCACTATTCAGTCCGACGCGGTCGAACAAGTTACCACACCTGGCATTCAGATGCTGATGGCGGTGGCGGCTTTTGTCGAGCGCAGAAAGGCTAGGTTCACGGTGACGAAACCGTCCGACGAGCTGATTGATGGCTTCAGCGAACTCGGGCTGTTCCCACAGCTGATGGCATGGAATGTGGAATAATGCAGAAACGCGTTTTGACCGTCGACGATTCCAAGACGATGAGAGACATGCTCCTGGTTACGCTGAAGCAGGCGGGCTACGACGTCCTGCAGGCGGAAGATGGACAGGAAGCACTCACCAAGCTCGAATCCGCCGAGGTGGACGTGATCATAACGGACATCAACATGCCTGTGATGGACGGTATCGCCTTCATCAAGGCCTGCCGGGGCAAGGCTGCCTTTGCCTCGACCCCGATCCTGACCCTTACCACCGAAAGCTCGGATGCCAAAAAGGCTGAAGGGCGTAATGCGGGGGCTACTGGCTGGATCGTCAAGCCCTTCAATCCGGATAGTCTCATCCGGGTTATCGAAAAAGTCTGCCCATAGAAGAGGCTGGAATCTGAGGGTCGATGAATGGATGATCTTGCTGAATTTAAGCAGACCTACTTTCAGGAATGCGAAGAACTACTGGTCGATCTTGAGGGCCAGCTTACCGCTCTGCAGGACGGGGAGACCGATGATGAAATTCTCCACGCCGCATTCCGGGCGATCCACTCGATAAAGGGTGGCGCAGGCGCCTTCGGGTTCGCCCAGCTTGTGGGCTTTGCCCATGTCTTCGAAACTGTACTCGACCAGATGCGCGAGCACCAGCTGGAGACCAGCACCGCCAACGTTGCGCTGCTGATCCGCGCCGGTGACATTCTTTCCGACCTGGTCTCCGCAGCCCAGCAGGACGAGACGCTCGCTGATGACTTCGGTCAGGACCTTCTCGAGAGTCTGCATGAACTTGCAGGTACCGAGGCAGGTGGGGACGATGACGACGACGACGATGATCCGTTCGGCGACGTCAATGACGGCCCGGCTGAGGAGGCAGAGCCGTCTGTGTCGGCGGCCGCTCGCGATATCAAGATTGCCTTCGCCCCGACTCCTCAGCTCTTTCATCGCGCTAACGATCCCTTGATTTTGATTCGTGAGCTGAAGAAATTTGGTTCGCTGGAGACTGAGGTAGACAGCACCCGGCTTCCGACGCTTGAAGATATTGAAGCTGATGGCGCCTATTTGACTTGGCGTTTCACCTTGCACACGCCGGCATCGGTCGATGACATACGCGATGTATTCGAGTTCGTGATCGATGATTGTCAGCTTGAGGTCGAGGAGATCGGTGCAGATCCCAGCACTGATACCGACTCCGAGAAGGCAGCTCCCGTCCAGGAACCTGGTGCCGGTGCGAAAAGCGGCGAAAGGCCGGAAGATAAGACGGACGAATCTGAGGCCAATACGGCTAGCGCCGAAAACGACGCCAGGACTAAGCCTGAACGAAAGGCTGATAAAGCACCCAGGCCCCAGACACCAGCCGAGTCTCCTTCTGGGAATAAAGCTGCAGCAGACAAGAAACCACCGGCGTCGATTCGAGTCGACCTTGATCGGATCGACCGGCTGGTCAACATGGTTGGTGAGCTGGTGATCACTCAGGCCATGTTGAGCGAACAGATCGGTCAGCTTACGGTTGAGGACCAGGCTGGTCTGCTTCACGGTGTAGAAACACTCGAGCTGCAGATGCGCGAGCTGCAGGAAAGTGTCATGTCGATCCGCGCTCAGCCGGTCAAATCAGTGTTTTCACGCATGACCAGGTTGGTGCGCGAACTCTCCTGCTCTCTTGACAAAAAAGCCAAGCTGGTGATCACCGGCGAAACGACCGAAGTTGACAAGACGGTCATCGAGGAACTTTCCGATCCGCTGACCCATATGATTCGAAATTCGATGGATCACGGCCTGGAAACACCATCGGAACGCGAACAGGCAGGTAAACCTGCTGAAGGGACGATTCAGCTTTCCGCCGAGCATCGCAATGGCAAGATCGTCATCGCAGTCAGTGATGACGGGCGTGGCATCAACCGTGAAAAAGTACTGAAAAAAGCAATCGAAAAAGGACTGACAACACCGGATGCGCGTCCGTCGGATGACGAAATCGATAACATGATCCTGCTACCGGGATTTTCGACCGCCGATCAGGTTTCCAACGTGTCCGGTCGTGGCGTTGGCATGGATGTGGTCGTTCGCAAAATCCAGAACATGGGCGGCCGAATTGGTATCACGTCAGTTCCTGGTCAAAGCTCCCGCTTCAGCCTGACACTACCACTCACTCTCGCGGTGCTGGACGGAATGATCATTCGGGTCGGCAGCGAGTTTTACATTATTCCGATCACCAGCATCGTCGAGACACAGAGACCGGACGATGAGACCATTCACCAGCTCGCCAGCGGTGGTGAAGTCCTGGCAATACGCGGTGGTTTCATCAAGCTCGTCCATCTTGCAAGGCTCTTTGGCTGCCAGCGACCGGCGAGCGAGGAGGACGATCAATTGGTCGTCGTCGTCGAAACCGGCGCCAGCGGGCCCATTGGACTTGTGGTCGACGAGCTGGTGGGTCAGCAGCAGGTGGTGATTAAGAGCCTCGAATCGAACTACCGCCGAGTTCAGGGCGTTGCCGGAGCGACGATTCTCGGCAATGGCATGGTTGCTCTTATCCTCGATGTGGATGGCGTCCATTCCATGTCCCAGCAGGGAAATGGCTCCATGATCGCAACGCGTCCCACTGAAATGATCGAGATGCCTCAGGATGCCGTGGCATGAAGTTAGGTCTCTCTAGCGTGATGGTCAGACGGGCAATCTACAAGCCGATTTTGGCGAAGGAGGCGGTGTGATCGGTCTCGCGGCACCCGACAAGAAGTTCGTCTTCACGAAAGATGACTTCCAGTCGATTCAGGACAAGGTGTACAAGCTTGCCGGAATCCATCTGGAAGATCAGAAAACTGATCTGGTCTACAGCCGTCTGACGAAGCGGTTGCGCGAACTCGGACTGACGAGCTTTCAATCCTACCTCGACCTCGTGGACAGTCCCGAAGGAGCTGCCGAGATCGAGCGGATGCTCAACGCGCTAACCACCAATCTGACCTCTTTCTTCCGTGAGGCACATCATTTCGACCACCTGAAAACCACGGCGCTCGGTGCGTCTGTGGAGCGACAGAACGGTACGGGTCGCCGCCTTCGTATCTGGTCGTCCGCCTGCTCGACCGGTGAAGAGCCCTACAGCATCGCCATGACTCTTCTGGAAAGCCCTTTCGACCTCGCACATGCGGATGTGCGCATCCTGGCGACTGACCTGAATACTGAGGTGCTTGAACAGGCATCCAGCGGGCATTACAGCGCCTCTGTCTTGACGAAGTGTCCGGATTTCTGCCGACGATATGTTCAGATGAACCAAGATGGCAGCGGCGTGATGAACAGTTCGTTGCGGGATCTCATTCGCTTCAAGCAGCTCAATCTGTTGAGCAACTGGCCTATGAAAGGTCCATTCGACATCATCTTTTGCCGTAATGTTCTTATATACTTTGATTGCGAGACCAAGCAGCGGTTGGTGGACAGATTTGTTGGTATTCTAAAGCCGGGTGGCTGGCTTTATCTTGGTCACTCCGAATCCACAAGTGGCAATCATCCGAAACTCGAATCTCTCGGGCACACCATTTACAGGAAGATGCTCTGATGGCCGTGCGGGAAAACTCACTCTTCCGATATCGGCAGGACTCAGAAGCTTCGGGAAAAGAAAAGTCGTCCGGCCCGTTCTTTGATGCCCGTTATGGTGCGAACACCGTAATGGTTCTGCCAGGTCGGCATTACGTGACAGGCAAATCTGACGAAATGATCGTGACGCTGCTCGGATCCTGTATCGCGGCTTGCATCCGTGATCCCATTGCAGCCGTCGGTGGCCTGAATCACTTTTTGCTTCCGGAAAGCGAAAATGGCGATTGGGGCAGCACAGCAGGCGCCGCCATGCGCTACGGTAATCACGCCATGGAAACGCTTATCAACGATATCATCAAACTCGGCGGTCAGCGGTCCCGTCTAGAGATCAAGATCTTCGGCGGCGCACAGATCATCGAAGGTGCTACGACCATTGCCGTCGGACGGAAAAATATCGATTTCGTTCGAAGTTATCTGACCAATGAAGGGTTCAACATCGCCGCTGAACATCTAGGTGGTGCGTTGCCGAGACGCATTCACTATTTTCCAACCACCGGGAAGGTTCAGATGCGTCAGCTCACAAGGTTCGTGGATAAGGAACTATTCGATCGAGACAAGACCTACCTTCATCAAATCAAGGTCGACGACGATACCAACGATCCAGAACTGTTCGACTGACGCCATGGCACATCGGAATATTCGAGTCCTGGTGGTCGACGACTCAGCCTTAATGCGTCAGATGCTGCGATCAGTCCTGGACGGCGATCCCGGAATAGAGGTGATCGGTACGGCTCCGGACCCCCTTAGCGCCAGACAAATGATCAAAGACCTCGACCCAGACGTCGTTACTCTGGACGTTGAGATGCCTAAGATGGACGGCATTGCCTTCCTGGAAAAGATCATGACTCTCCGCCCGATGCCAGTGATCATGGTGTCCAGTCTTACCAGCCGAGGGGCTGAGACAACTTTGCGGGCCCTTGAGATCGGTGCCGTCGATTTCGTCACAAAGCCAGGCGGAACGGCGGGAGAATGCCTGCCTCGCCTTCAGGCTGATCTCATTCCCAAAGTCAAAGCAGCGGCTCAGGCGAGAGTCGCACCAGCAGGACAAAATCGTACGCACTCTACGCGAAAAGCGATGACATCCAGGAGGTCCGCCGCTGAATTGATCGCAATTGGCGCCTCAACGGGCGGCGTAGCTGCTCTTCAAAAGGTCTTCGAGACCTTGCCGTCGAACTGCCCAGGTATCGCGGTTGTGCAGCACATGCCAGCGGCCTTCACCAGGTCCTTCGCCGCACGCCTCGACAAGACCAGTGCTCTAACGGTGACTGAGGCTCGTCACGGTGAGCCCATCCTTTCAGGCCATGCCTACGTCGCACCTGGAGGACATCACTTGAAGGTTATCCGCAGCCAGAAGGGGCTCACATGCCAAGTCTATGACGGTGACTTGGTCTCCGGCCACCAGCCCTCCGTCGACGTTCTGTTTCAATCTGTTGCTGAGCATGCAGGCCCTCGATCGGTCGGCGTGATTCTAACAGGTATGGGGCGTGATGGCGCCAAAGGCCTACTTGCGATGCGTAAAACAGGTGCTGTAACGCTAGGCCAAGATCAGTCGGGTTGCGTCGTTTACGGCATGCCACGTGCAGCTATGGAAATCGGCGCAGTTGCGGCAGAACTCTCGCTAGAAGACATCGGTAAGGAGGTCCGGTCCGCAATCGGTGGAGCGTCATGCTCTGTGCGGGGATGTTGCGCGGCGCCTGTCAGGGGGTGTGAGTCGCGGATGCGGGGCGCGT
>JBCDAQ010000217.1:0-5838 GCA_039185285.1 Pseudomonadota bacterium | reverse complement strand
GCTACCAGAACCCCTCACCAATCGAAGATGACATCGGGCTGGTCGAGATCTGCCACCAGCTGGGCGCGCGGTTCATGCAGCTCAGCTATAACAACAAATCGCTGCTTGCGACCGGCTGCTATGAGGCCGAGGATCCCGGCATCACCCGCATGGGCCGCCAGGTGATTGCCGAGATGAACCGGGTCGGGCTGGTGGTCGATATGAGCCATTCCGCCGAACGCTCGACGCTGGAGGCCATAGAGATCTCCACCCGCCCCATCGCGATCACCCATGCCAATCCGAGCTTCTGGCACGCGGCGCTGAGGAACAAATCCGACACGGTGCTCAGAGCGTTGGGGGAGAGCGGTGGCATGCTCGGCTTCTCGATCTATCCCCACCATCTCAAGGATGGCTCTGACTGCAAGCTGGAGAGCTTCTGCGAGATGGTCGCCCGGACAGCAGAGCTCATGGGGACGGGTCAGATCGGCATCGGCACCGATCTTTGCCAGGACCAACCGGACTGCGTGGTGGAGTGGATGCGCACCGGGCGCTGGACCAAGGCGGTGGATTATGGCGAGGGCTCCGCCGACCGCCCTGGGTTCCCGCCAATGCCGGGCTTCTTCCAGGACAACCGCCATTTTGGTAACATCGCCGAGGGTCTGCGCGAGGTGGGCTTCTCAGCCGAGGATGTCACCGGTATCATGGGGGGCAACTGGTTGGGTTTCTTCGATAAAAGCTTTGGCCCGGCATGAACGATCTGTCTCATATTCCAAGCTCGTCGACCGCGAAGTACCGGCGTAGGCCAGAGGATGTGATGCGCCTTGCCCGTATGGGCTCGTTCCACCCGACCCGGCTTTCCTTCCTGCGCCAGTTGCTGCGGCGGTTGGAGGCGGAGGATTGGCGGTTCGAGCGCCGGGCCTGGGAGATCGATGCGACTGGCGTGGGCCACGCGCTCTACTGCGTCCACGGGCCGGAGCGGAGCTATACGCTGGTGGCCTTCGCCCATGACCTGCCCGATGAGATGCGTTCTGACCGGGTTATCGCAACCGCCTGGGACGCGACGTTTACGCTGTTCGATGGGGTGCCGGAGGCCGCGGATATCGAGCGCCTCCGCCAGAACGTGCCGCTGCAGGAGGCAGGCCGCGTTTCGGCGCGGGAGCTGAGCTTATCCCGCGCCAACCGCTCGTTTCGGCTGTTCGACCATGTGGTCGAGCGCCTCGCCGAAGGGCGCCAGCCGGAGCCGGAGGCGCTGAAGACCGGCTATCTGATGCGCACCACGGCGGTCTATGGTTCGGGCAAGTTCGGGGCGGCGGATCGCGATCTGATCGCTGGGCGGGCGGAGCTTTCGTCGCCCTTCCAGGCGGAGATGCTGTCGGTCTGGCTTATCCGTGCTTTTACCATCGATATCGTCGAACATCTGGCTGAGGTTCGTGGCGGTGAGCAGGCCGCGCGGCTGGATCCGGAGATGAGGCGAGGCCTTGGCGTCGGCAACTCCACCGGCCTCGGCATGGCGCCCTATCTGGTGAACCACCCGGTCCTGATCAACAATTGGATGCTGGCCCGGGAAGAAGCCTTGGCCCGCGTCCGGGCGCAACCCGTGGCCGGGACGAGCGAGATCGCAGGCTTCCGCGCGGCCCTCGCGGCTGCGGCAGCCAACGCCGCGTTCTGGGACAGTGCCCATCCGCTGCAGGTCGCCAAGCTCGCCGAGCTCAGGGCAGATCTCGCAACCCTGCAAGGCTGGGCGGCTGAGGAGGCGGTATTTGCGGCGGACCACCCCTGGGACGCGCTCTGGCACCGGGCAGAGGCCCTGTCGCTCGAGGGGCAGGAGGCGCTGGTTGCCGCGATGCTGGAGCCTCATGGCGAACTAGTTGATGGGCTCGGCCAATGCATGGGCGCGGATGAAGGCGTGTTCTTCCGGATCGACGGCGCGATGCGCGTCGGTGCGGTGAAGACCATCCTCGCCGAGCGCTACGATTGGGCGATGGATGTCGATTACGCGGCGCCAGAACAGTCCGCGCGGTTCTGGTATGTCTCGGAGGAGAAGCTGGAACCCCGTCTTGGGGAGCGTCACGATGAGGAGGGGGCCGAGCTTGAACAACCCCTCGCCATCGGCCGCGATGCGAAGGCGCTCAGCGCGGCGCTCTCGGATTGGCCGGAGGAAGAGACAGTCGCGGCCTTTCTGCTCGCCGAACCGGATCATCGTCACATGGTCCGGCGCGCGCAGATCGCGGCCCATCACCCATTTGCCGAGATCCAGAACAACCTGATCAGCGCCGAGATGCTGCCGATTGATCTTCTGCGCTGCAAGCTCTCGTTCTTCGGTGCCAGCCGGTTCGATCCACGCTCCGACCGCTGGGTGCGGATTTGCCTCTACCAAGACGCGCCCTATCCGGGCGACCTGTTGTCGCCGGTCTGATCCATGGATCCAACCATCCAATCGCCGATCCCGCCAGGGCAGGGGGCGCAGTTGACGGCCTCTCTGTCGGAGATCGAGGCGATGGGCCGCAAAGCCGCAAGAGGGGCGGGCTATAGCTGGGGCCTGGCGGAGGAGGCAGGCCGCACCACCCGCTGGCTTTCGGCCCATGGGTTGGCGGGGGTCTCTTGCCTTGCCTCGGTTTTGGAGCAGGTAGCCGAGGATTTCGACGCCCATCGCCCGGAGTTGCGGGCGGGCATCTGGCAAGCAGATCGCGCCGTATGCCCGATCCAATTTGGCGCTATAATGTCTGACCGGGCGGTCGCGATTGGAAAAGGTGCAGTGGTTCGAGCAGCGCCGATGCCCAGCTCTATTCTCCTTCTGCCACCGCTTTGTTGGAGTGCCCAGGCCTTGGCCTGTGGTTTCTCTGTGACCAAAGGCGAGCGACGGCTGTTGGCCTTGCCATCGGGGCCGGTCATTGAGCCTCTTCTCCAGGATCATGGGCTGCCCCAGGATATGGTTGAAATCCGAGCGTACTCTTCGAGCGCAGAAGGTCTGCAACCGCTGGCGCAAGGCGAAAAGGTTGATGCGTCGGTTTGGGAGTTCTTGGCGGAGCTTGCTAGCCGGACCTATGTTCCCGCAACTGAGGCGTCCCGCTCAGGGGCAGGAGCCGGTGCGACCGACAATGACTAGCGCTCTCAAGATGCGACCCCCGGGGACCGGACAAGCCGGCCCCCGGCGGCCCCTGAAGCGTGCCTGTGGCACGCTACGGGCGCGGGTGGTTGAGCTGGGCGCCGGGCGGCCCTTTGCGGGCTTGCCCGCAGGCATCGGGCGGATGCCTGATGAGCCGCGACAGCGGTTTGGGCCGCTTTCGAGACGGATGAACTAGGGGTTACGACGTTCGCTCGCAATGGCGAGCTTGATCCCGTGCGCGCGGCAGAGATCCTGGATCGGCTGCGGCGGTGGCGCGTCGGTGAAGAAGCCATGGAGCGCCGAGAGGCTTTCGATCCGGACCGGGGCGTTGCGGCTGAACTTGGAGTGATCGGCAACCAGAAACGTCGTCCTTGCATTAGCGATGATCGCTTGGGCCACCCGCACCTCGCGGTAGTCGAAATCCAGGAGCGTCCCTTCCTCATCGATCGCCGAGGCGCCGATCACGGCATAGTCCACCTTGAACTGCTGGAAGAAGTCGCCGGTCGCTTCGCCCACCAGACCGCCATCGGAGCGGCGCAGCACGCCGCCCGCCACGATCACTTCGCAATCCTCGTTCTCGGTCAGGATGTTGGCAACATTCATATTGTTGGTGATCGCCATGATGTTCTTGTGCTTGAGCAACTCACGCGAGACCGCCTCAGTCGTCGTCCCGATATTGATAAATAACGACGCGTTGTTCGGGATCTCGGATGCGCAGAGGCGCCCGATGGCCCGCTTCTCATCCTCGGCCATCTCCCGGCGCATCGAGTAGCCGATATTCGATCGGCCAGAGGCCAGCACTGCGCCGCCATGGACGCGGCTGAGTAGCCCGCTTTGACAGAGCTCGGTCAGGTCACGGCGAATCGTCTGAGGCGTCACGGCGAAGCGCGCTGCCAGATCATCGACGGTGACCCGCCCGACCTCGCGCGCGACAGTGATTATCTCATCATGGCGAAAAGAATATGCCAATCGATGCCCCTCCAATCTCATCAGCCCTGAACTGAAAAGCAGTGTCCCTGCAAGCACTTCTTCCGGAAATTTGTTTCATTTTGCGCAAATTCTGACAGTCTTGCCCCTATGTCGTGAAGAGATTGACAAGAACGAAAAATACCGAACATAAATGAAAAAAACAAATGGGAGGAGATGATCGGCCAAACCGATCCATACGATCTCTGCGTTGTGGGCGGAGGTGTGAACGGCTGCGGCATTGCGCGCGACGCTGCGGGCCGGGGGCTGCGCGTGCTCCTCTGCGAAAAAAGCGATCTTGGCGGTGCGACTTCTTCAGCGTCGACCAAGCTCTTCCATGGTGGTCTGCGCTATCTCGAATTCTACGAGTTCCGGCTGGTGCGCGAGGCGTTGAAGGAGCGTGAAGTCCTGCTTCGCGCCATGCCGCATATCTCCTGGCCCATGCGCTTTGTCCTGCCGCATCATAAAGGCATTCGGCCTTCCTGGCTGCTGCGCCTTGGGCTTTTTATCTATGACCATTTGGGGGGGCGGAAGATCCTGCCGCCGACAACGACGTTGGATCTCAGCCGGGATCGCACCGGCGCGCCGCTGAAGGACAGCTATGTCAAAGGGTTCGAATACTCCGACTGCTGGGTGGAGGATTCGCGGCTGGTGGTCCTGAACGCCCGCGATGCTGCGGATCGAGGGGCCGTGATCCTGCCTCGGATGAGCTGCGTTTCTGCCTCCGCTGACGAAGGTGGCTGGCGGGTCACGCTCCAGGCGCCTGACAAAACGCAGACGGAGATCCAGGCAAAGGCGATCGTGAACGCAGCGGGCCCCTGGGTCGAGGAGATGGCGCGCAACAAGATCCGGCTGAACACGAGCGAGAAAGTACGCCTTGTCCGAGGCTCCCACATCGTGGTGAAGCAGCTCTTCGAGCATGATCGCGCGTATATCTTTCAGCAGTCGGACGGGCGGATCGTCTTCGCCATTCCCTATGAGCGGAACTTCACCCTGATCGGCACCACGGATGCAGATCATGACGGCGATCCGAGCGCGGCGGTCTGCACGCCGGAGGAGGCCGATTACCTGCGCGCCGCCGTGTCGGAATACTTCAAGCAGCCGGTGACGCCAGAGGATATCGTTTGGACCTATTCCGGGGTGCGCCCGCTCTATGATGACGGCGCCAGTTCGGCGACCCAGGCGACCCGGGATTATGTGCTGAAGCTTGAGAAACCCGAGGGTGCACCGCTCCTCAACATCTTTGGTGGGAAAATCACCACCTATCGCAAGCTGGCAGAGGAAGCGATGGACCGGCTGGATCCGGTCTTCCCCCAGATGACCCGCCCGTGGACCGCCGGTGTGCCACTGCCGGGCGGTGATTTTGCGGTCGAGGATGTGGAGAAGCTGGCAGATGAGTTGCGCGCGGGCGCGCCCGCGCTGGATGAGGTGACCGCGCTTCGCCTCGTCAGAGCCTATGGCACCCAGGCAAGCGACATTGCCCAGGGGGCTCAGACAATTGATGCAATGGGCGAGGATTTTGGCCATGGCCTCTATGAACGAGAGGTGCAATGGTTGGTCGATCGCGAATGGGCAATGACGGCTGACGACGTCCTCTGGCGGCGGAGCAAATTGGGGCTCCGGCTTTCGGCGGAAGAGGCAGCTCGGTTGGCCGAGTGGATGGCCAAGGCTGTCGCCCGGCGCAATGAACCGAAAGTGGCTTGAATGTCTCTGAAGCTCTCAGATGTCTCGAAACAGGTGGGGGTGGAGACGCATATCCATCCGACCTCGCTGGAGCTGAGCCGCGG
>JBCDAQ010000216.1:0-5870 GCA_039185285.1 Pseudomonadota bacterium | reverse complement strand
GGCACATCAGTACGACCGCGCGCACCGCCAAAGGCTGTGCCGCGCCAGACCCGGCCGGGAACCAGTTGGAATGGGCGGGTTGCGATCTCGGCCCCTGCGGGTGCCACGCCAATGATGACACTTTCGCCCCAGCCTTTATGGGCGCATTCGAGCGCTGCCCGCATGACCTGGACATTCCCGGTCGCATCGAAGGAGTAATCCGCACCACCTTTGGTCAGATCAACGAGGTAAGGCACCAGATCGCCTTCAACCTCGGACGGATTGACGAAGTCGGTCATGCCGAAGCGTTCGGCCATTTCTTTCTTTGACGGGTTGAGGTCGACGCCAACGATCTGGTCGCAGCCCGCCAGCCGCAGGCCCTGGATCACGTTCAGGCCAATGCCGCCCAGACCAAAGACAACGCAACGTGAGCCGATCTCAACCTTGGCCGTATTCATCACCGCGCCAATACCGGTCGTCACCCCGCAGCCGATGTAGCAGATCTTATCGAACGGCGCGTCCTCGCGAACTTTCGCCAAGGCGATCTCTGGCAGAACCGTGTGGTTCGAGAAGGTCGAGCAGCCCATATAGTGCAGGATGGGCTCGCCATCGAGGGTCGAGAACCGCGACGTCCCATCCGGCATCACACCCTGGCCCTGGGTCACACGGATCGCCTGACAAAGGTTCGTCTTCGGATGGAGGCAGTAGTCGCACTCCCGACACTCCGGCGTGTAAAGTGGGATCACATGATCGCCCGGCTTCAACGAGGTGACGCCTGGGCCCACTTCGGCCACAACACCGGCGCCCTCATGGCCCAGGATCGCGGGGAACGCACCCTCGGGATCCGCGCCCGAGAGCGTGAATTCATCCGTGTGGCAAATCCCGGTTGCTTTCATCTCAACCAGAACTTCACCCGCCTTCGGACCCTCCAGATTAACTTCGATCACATCCAACGGTTTGCCCGCTTGGAATGCCACTGCTGCACGCGTTTTCATGGTGTCCCCTCCACTACGTCTTTGGACGCATTTTATCGTGTCCATCATTCAAAGCGTAGCATGTGGAGACGGATAGGGAAGATCTCTTTTGCGTCTGGCTGCGGCAGGCGGCGACGCGACCGCGCCACCGGCTGATACCCCACTGTCAGCAGCCGACGTCCAGGGTCGCGACGCCAGAGGTGATTGATGTCACGCTAACCTTGCATCCACCGATCTCAGCTGGCTCATCACCTGCTTTCAAGCTGATACCTTGGGTGCCGTTGATCAGCCCAACAACCGTGTCTTCGCTGATTCGGTAGGCGAAGAGCCGGGCGTCGCCGATAACAGCCGTAGCCCCAGCCGAGAGCCCATCTTCGCTGTTTGCGGGTGCTGTGGGCGCGGGTTGGGTCGCCTCGACGCCCGTCTCAGCAGTTGAGGCCGCTTCTGCTTCGGCCTTTGGTGCGTCTTCAGCTTTGGACTTCTTCTTGTCGTGATGTTTGTGCTTCTTGCTCTTCTTACGTTTTTTATGCCTCTCGGCATGGATGGCTTTCATCGTTTCCTTCATCGCCTCGGGAGAGACGGCAGCCGCGATCTCATCGAGTTGGGTGCCAAGCGCCGCCTGACCTTCGCCGAGGACTGCGTCTGCTTCCCGCGCCGCCTCTATATCACGGCGTACGGCCCCGATCTGGCGTTCCATCTGTGCCGACAAGGTCGAGACTGTCTCAGACAGAGCGCGTGTATCGCCTTGCACCGCGGCACTATGGGATTTTACATCGCCGATTGCGGCACTGGTTGCCGAGTGATCCGCCTGCATTTGGCTCAGGGTTGCTTCCATATCCTTGACGCGCTGCATCAGACGTTCATCCGTGTCGTCCGAGGTGCCAATGGCAAGCCCGACAAGAATACCCACGATCAAGCCGCCGCCTGCTGTGATGCCCCAGGATTGGTTGCTAAACATGTCGCCTCCGTCAGCTGTTATTGGCCGACTATACGAGAGCTAGCGTAGGAACGTGACGTTTTTCTTGTGGGCGATCGGCGGGTTTCGCCAAACGTTTTGAAGTGCAACTGGAGGATGTGGGGGTCTTTCCTTTTTCTGACATCTTCTTAAAGTTATTTTCAAGGAGAGGGTACCTGGGAAAGCTTTTCTGAATGGCGCATCCTAAATCCATCACTTTAAAGCAATTGCGCGCCCTCGCGGCGATTGTCGAGACAGGGTCGATCACGGCGGCAGCCGGCAAACTGCATGTAACACCGCCAGCGGTTTCCACTCAGCTCAAGACCTTGGAAGACAGCGTCTGTGCGCAAGTCATCAAGCGCGGGCCCGATGGGAAAACCGCTCTCACACCGGTTGGTACAGAACTCATGGGCACGATTGAGAAGATCGAAAGTGCCTTGGAGCGGAGCTTCGAGCGCATTCGAGCCATGAATGATGGTTTGGCTGGGCATATCTCGATTGGCGTTGTCTCAACTGGGAAGTACTTCGCTCCGGGTCTGGTTGCTAATCTAAAGAAGCGTCATCCAGAGATCGATATTGGGCTGAAAGTCGGCAATCGCGACACGATTGTGGAGGCGTTGTCGCGTGGCTCGATTGAGATGGCCATCATGGGACGGCCCCCGCAGAACCCGGAAGTGGACCATGAGGTGCTTGGCGAGCATCCTTACATTCTGATTGCCTCGCCGGAAAACCCACTGGCGCAGATGGACGAAGTGCCCATAGAGGCGCTGCTGAATGAGACCTTCCTGACCCGCGAGCAAGGTTCTGGCACACGCATCACGATGCGGCGCTACTTGGATCAGGTCGGAGATGGCCGGACCTATCGGATGATCGAGATGGGAACGAATGAAACCATCAAGCAAGCGGTGATGGTGAACCTCGGGATTGCGATGATATCGGCCCATACGATCGAGGCGGAGCTAGACCATGGCCGGTTGAAGGTGCTGCGCTGTCCCGGCTTGCCAGTGACCCGCTGGTGGCATCTGGTGCATCTGAAAGGTGCAGAGCTCAGCCCCACGGCACGGGCTTTCCGGGAGTTCTTGTTGGAGCTTAAGGGCAACTATCTTCCTCAGCTACCCGACCAAGCTGCCGGTTCCCCTTTGAAACAGGCCGTCTAGACCACAGAGGATCTGGACCCAGGCCGAACGCTCTGCTAGCCGGTCGGCCATGTTGACGATCAGCAATCTAGGCTTCTCGATCGCGGGCAAACCGTTGTTCGAGAATTGCAGCGCGACCATCCCATCCGGATCGCGCCTGGGTATGGTTGGCCGAAATGGGACCGGTAAGACCACGCTCTTTCGATTGATCCGAGGGGAGCTGACGCCCGATAGCGGTGATATCGGCCTGCCTCTAAAGGCTCGGATCGGAGGCGTTGCTCAAGAAGCACCCGCCGAGGATCGCGCCTTGCTCGATACCGTGCTTGCGGCCGATGAAGAGCGCACAAGGCTGTTAGCTGAAGCCGAGACCGCGACTGAGCCAAACCGGATCGCTGAAATCCATGCGCGTCTGACCGATATATCAGCCCATTCGGCTGAGGCACGAGCGGCTTCGATCCTCTCAGGTCTGGGGTTCGATCACGCAGCGCAAAAGCGCCCGAGCCGGGAGTATTCGGGGGGATGGCGGATGCGGGTCGCCCTGGCGGGCGTTTTGTTCTCTGCCCCGGATCTTCTGCTTCTCGATGAGCCGACGAACTATTTAGACTTGGAAGGTGCTGTTTGGCTCGAGCGCTACTTGGCGCGCTATCCACACACGCTTTTGATCATCAGCCACGATCGCGGGCTCTTGAACCGTGCGGTCAACGGCATTCTGCACCTGCAAAACAAGACACTCACAGTCTATGGCGGGCCCTACGATACGTTTGACCGGATCCGGCGTGAGAAGCTCGCGTTGCAAGCTGCCGCGGCACGGAAACAAGAAGCGACCAGGGCGCATCTGCAAAGCTTTGTGGATCGGTTCCGCTATAAGGCATCGAAGGCCAAACAAGCGCAATCCCGGCTGAAGATGATCGAGCGGATGGAGCCGATTGCCGCTGATATCGAAGGCGGTGTCGCCCCAATCCGCTTTCCCGAACCCCTTGAATTGGCGCCCCCAGTCATGCAGCTCGAAGACCTGAAGGCAGGTTATAACGGGCGGGCAGTGTTAAGCCAGATCGATCTGCGCATTGACCAAGATGATCGGATCGCCCTGCTCGGCCAGAACGGCCAGGGAAAATCCACACTCGCGAAGATCATCTCGGGTCACTTGCAGCCCATGGAGGGCAAGCGCAAGACCTCCTCTAAGCTTAAGATCGGCTATTTCGCCCAACATCAAAGCGATGAATTGGTGGCGTCAGAGACACCGTTGGATCACTTTCGCCGAGCCCTGCCCGACGACGCCCCAGCGAAGCTTCGCGCGCGGTTGGCGAATGCAGGGATTGGACCGGAGATTGCGACGACAAAGGTTTCAGCCCTCTCAGGCGGACAAAAGGCCAGGCTCTTGCTCGCGCTCTCGGCAATTGGGGCGCCACATCTCTTGATCCTCGATGAGCCAACGAACCATTTGGATATCGAAAGCCGCACAGCGCTTGTTGATGGTCTCAACCAGTTTTCCGGGGCCGTCATTTTGATCACCCATGACCAACACTTGATTGAGCTCGTCGCGGATCAGCTCTGGCTCGTCAAAGACGGGCGCGTGCGCAGTTTTGACGAGGATATGGCGGCTTACCGGTCGATCCTGCTCGGTGGCGCCAATCCACCCGTCAAAGAGAAACCGACGTCGAAGCCAAAACCGGTGCCAAAGAAGACACTCGCCACTTTGAAGGCCGATGTGAAGGCCTGTGAAGATCGCATGGCCAAGATCGATGAGATGCTGACCAAAATCGATGAACGCTTGGCGGATCCAGAGCTTTATGAAGGGCCTGCGACGAAGATTGAGAAGCTGCAGGCCAAACGTGGTGAGATCCTCGCAGCCATGGACAAAGCCGAAACTCTCTGGCTGGCGGCCGAAGAGGCGTTGGAGTCGGCACAAGGCTAGCCTCTTGCGAGCGGTGTGACCGGTCTCCACATCTAGAGCAGCCAATTGGAGACATCTATGTTTGAGTCAGCCGACGAAACTGCGCGCCTCTTTTACCTTGTGTTGCTGGGGTGTTGGATCCTTGCGGGTGTCTTCTTCTCCTATCGCAACCAACTGCCCAAAGCGCTGAGAGACGCGGCGGCTTGGGTCGTGATATTCGTCCTCGCGATTACGGCATATGGTTTCAAGGATACGTTTCTGGCGCAGATCAACCCAGGTTCTGCCGTGATGGTCGATGACCGTTCGGTAGCCCTGGTCCGTGATCGATCCGGGCACTTCGTCGCCAATGTTGATGTTAATGGCGTGGCGATCCAGTTCCTGGTCGATACCGGGGCGAGCGATATCGTGCTTAGCAAGCGCGATGCGGCACGGGTGGGCCTTGATGTCGAGAACTTAAACTTCCTAGGCCGCGCCTACACAGCGAATGGCGAGGTTCGGACTGCCGAAGTTGTTCTGGACGAGGTCGCTTTGGGCGATTTCACCGATCGCAATGTCCGGGCGCGGGTGAATGGCGGGGACCTCTTTGGCTCGCTCCTTGGGATCTCGTATCTGGACCGGTTTCGGAGCTGGCAGGTCCAGGGCGATCGAATGGTTCTGACGCGCTAACTCTCAGCCTTTTTCACCCAACGCCCGCCTTCTTGTGCCCAGTAAACGGCTTTCTGGCCTATTTTGGTGATCCGGCGCCATTGATCTCTCGCGTGATCAACGGCGGCCGGGTCGTGGCCGTCAAACAAGATTGCGGTGGTCTCCATTTCGGCCAATTCGGTGTCCGAGGCTTCTGCGCCGTCGATCAGCATCAACGTGTTGGGGTCGTTCTCCAGGTGCGACGAGGTCGTCAGCCAGATCGGCTGGCTGGCTGCGTCCCCCTCGGC
>JBCDAQ010000215.1:0-5875 GCA_039185285.1 Pseudomonadota bacterium | reverse complement strand
CCTCATGGATCATGTCTCCACCGCCGATGAAAGGCTGCATCTCCTCCATCCGGTCCGCCCGGGCGAACAGCGCACCAGAGCCCGAGGGGCCATACAGCTTATGCCCCGTCATAGCATAGAAGTCACAGCCAATTTCTGTAACGTTTACAGGGAGATGGACAGCGGATTGCGAGCCATCGATTACCGTGACAACGCCCCTCTCGCGCGCCTCATGGCAGATGGTCTGAACGTCGACAACAGTGCCCAAAACGTTCGACATATGGGTCAGGCAGATCATCTTGGTCCGCGGCCCGATGGCGTCCAGAACCGCCTGCGGGTCGAGGTCCCCGTTCACGTCCACATCAACCCATTTAAGCACCACCCCCTGCCGCTCCCGCAGGAAATGCCAGGGCACGATATTGGCGTGGTGTTCCATCACGCTCAGGATGATCTCGTCACCCGCCTCCAGCCGAGGGGCCGCCCAGGCGTAGGAGATCAGGTTGAACGCCATGGTCGAGCCGGTGGTGAAGATGATCTCGTCTTCCCGTGCGCCCAGGAAATCCGCCATCTTCGCGCGCACCGCCTCGTATTTGTCGGTGGCGAGATTCGACAGGAAATGCAGCCCACGATGCACGTTGGCATACTCGTTCGAATAGGCCTCATTCACTGCATCAATGACCACCTGAGGCTTCTGCGCCGAGGCGCCATTGTCCAGATACACAAGGTCCACATTGCCATGGATCTGGCGGCTTAGGATTGGGAAGTCATCCCGGATTTTGTTTATATCGTACATACTTAGCTCCCCTCAGCCGCTAAGACCAAGGAACATGAATGGCCCGAGAAGCAACCCCAATGTGGTCAGAAACACAAGCCATGTCTTACGGAATTGATGAATCTCGGCAACGAAGCTCGCAAAGAGCCAGAAGGAGGCGAAGAAATAGGTGTATGATAGTATTTGGAACATCGATCTATCCGCCGGGGTCATCTCAGCTACGAGGCGACCGAGAGCGGTCATGTCTCCGTTTTCCATCTCCTTGAAGAACGCCTCTAACGGCAGAAGCTGCAAGGCGAAAAGCATGATCGGCCAGATGACGTTCATCAAGACCGAGAGCCACGCGGTTGCTCTGAGCGCATCTTCCCATGACCCTTTGCCCCCGAACATGCGCGGTGGGATCCAGGCGAGCCACGCCATTACAAGAACCATGATCGACCATTGAAAAAGGCCAAAAAGGTGCAAAAGCCCCACGCCTCCTTGGGCACCAAGGGGAGGGAAGATGATGCTGAAGATGGCGCCAATAACATAGCCCAGCACAACCAGCAGCATCACCTCGCGCATGCCATAGCCAAGGTCTAGCATCCGGCGGGCGGAGACTCTGGGGCGTAAAAGCCCGGTGATCACATTTTGGGTTACGGCGGCATACATTCTTCAGCTCACTTGCGGGATCAAGGCGGTCAGTCCAATCGCCACCAGCGAGATACCCGCGATACCTGCAAAAATCGACCAGGTTTTCATCTTGTTGACCTCAGCGAGGAAGATCGAGAGCACCACGGCCAGAAGAACAGGCCCCGTTTGCGCGACGATCAGGCTGAGCTGCTCGCCCGGGATCGTCGTGCTCAGCAGCGTAAGAGCCAGCCGAACGGGAGCGGTGACGAGAAACGCCCAAAAGAGGGCCGCCCGAGTGTCGACCCAACTCCCCTGCCCGCCAAGCTTGCGTAAGACTAAGCCGAATAGTCCCGCAACGCCGTAAAGCATTAAGGTACGGAAGAAGATCGCCGCCATGAACTGCGCGGCGAAATAGGCGGAGACCTCATCACCGACCAGGCCCTGTCCCGCCTCGCCAAGGCGGTAGAGCATTACCTCCTGCAAGAACCAAATCAGCCCGGAGAGCATGGCGATGACCAGCAAACGCGCCTCGGTCACTCCGCTGGCGATCAGCGACCGCATCGAGGCGCGCAGGTCTCCCCACGCGCTCAGGACCCGCCAGGGCAGGCCGGGCTGGCTGGCGGTCGTCACCGGCTGGCCATCCAGAGGGCGACTTGCTCGCGCATCAGATCCGCCAGGGACTCATCGGTGATCTCGGTGATGGCCTCGTCAACGAAGGACGCGACCAGCATCGCCTCGGCCTCGGTTAACGGCACGCCGCGAGAGCGCAGATAGAACAACGCCGTCTCATCCAGCGACCCGGTCGTTGAGCCATGCGAACAGGCGACATCATCGGCATAGATCTCGAGCTCTGGCTTCACCAGAAACTCCGCGCCATCGGTCAGCAGGACCGACTGGCTGATCTGATAGCCATCCGTCTTCTGCGCACCTTCCTTCACGTAGATCTTGCCCTGGAACACGCCGGTTGCCCCATCGGCGAGGACGTGTTTGAAGACCTGACGGCTTTCGCAATCCACAGCGTCATGTGTCACGAAAACGGTGTTGTCGATATGGCCCTTATTCTGGCCCATCACTGTGCCCGCGATATGGCCGGAAGCCTCATCGCCAATCAGCTCCATCACGATCTCATTACGGGTCAGCCCGCCTTCGGTCGTGAAGGTGAAGGTCTTGAAGGCCGCATCGCCTTCGACCCGCGCAAATATATGGCTGGCCGACGGGATGCGCTCGCCTGTCTGAAGGCGGATATGGTGGAATTTGGCCCCTTCGGCGAGATCGACCTCCATCACCGTGTTGGTGGTTGCTCCACTCTCTAGCAATGTCAGTTCCGCGCCGCTTTCAACCCGGATTATGTGGTGGAGCAGACTGGCCCCTTCCCCGATGTGATCCTGCGCGAGATGCAGCACTGCCGTCCCGGTCGCCTGCAGGACCAAACCATCGGTGGCACAGGCGGTGTTCAGCGCCGCCAAGGGACGGGCCACTTTCTCCTGCCCACGGGCTTCCAGCACGCCGAACAGCGTCCGGGCGATGCCTAGATCCTGATGCAGCGCATCCGCCAGCGGGATGTAGGCCACGCCATCCGGTACAGTCGACAGATCCGCCCTGAACGCCCCATTGACGAACCGCGCCTGGGCGACCTCGCCAAAGGGATGCGCATGGGCGACGTCTCCCGCCTCACCAACGACCGCCAATGGCGCGGTCAACGGGGTCGGATCCGTGTACTTCCAGTACTCATCCCGCTTCACCGGCGCGCCCGCATCGAGCACACGCGCCCGCGCCTTGGCGCGTGCTTCCCGCGCCCAGCCAGATTCCTGGTCGCCGTCATAGCCCGGCATCGGTAGGGCGGCGAGGAGCTTCTCAGCACCGGTCCGTTTTGCTTCCGTTACCATGGGATCCTCATGCAGCCGTCAGGTGAGCGTAGCCTTCGTTCTCGACCTTAAGCGCCAAGTCCGGGCCACCGGTTTCGACGATCCGGCCATCATACATGATGTGAACGTAATCCGGCTGGATATGGTCGAGCAGGCGCTGGTAGTGGGTGATCACCAGGAACGAGCGTCCTTCATCGCGCAGCGCGTTCACCCCTTGGGAGACCAGCTTCATCGCGTCGACATCGAGGCCTGAGTCGGTCTCATCCAGGATGCACATCTTCGGCTCTAGCATCGCCATCTGCAGGATTTCATTGCGCTTTTTCTCGCCGCCCGAGAAACCCACATTAACCGGACGCTTGAGCATATCGGCATTGATATTAAGCTCCTTGCCCTTGGCGCGGATCATCTTGAGAAACTCAGGTGCGGTCACCTCATCCTCGCCGCGCGCTTTCCGCTGAGAGTTCAGCGCCGTGCGCAGGAAGGTCATGTTGCCAACGCCTGGGATCTCGACCGGATACTGGAACGCGAGGAAGAGGCCCGCAGCGGCCCGCTCTTCCGGATCCATCTCGAGAATGTCTTCACCCTCCAGCTCGGCCGAGCCGCCGGTGACCTCATAGCCATCCCGGCCAGCCAGCACATAAGAGAGGGTCGACTTGCCCGAGCCGTTCGGCCCCATGATCGCATGCACCTTGCCCGGCTCGATGGTCAGATCGACGCCCTTCAGTATCTGCTTGTCTTCTTCCTCGAGCTTCACCTCGAGCCCTTTGATCTCCAGCATGTCTCTCTCCTTTTCAGAGGGTTCCTTTCGAGGTCCGCAATGCGACCTCTGGTTCATTTCATTCTGTTCTTATTTCGCCGCGTTCTCGGCCCGCATCTCAGCGATCTTGCGCCGCGTCTCTGCCTCTACTGCGGACCAGCCAATCCGTTCATTCGCCCGCCGCGCCCGTGCATAGCCCGCTCGGTCCAGCAGGAAGAGCGCCCATGCAATTGGGGTCACGCAGGCAAAGCCGAGCGAGCTAAAAAAGAAGACGCCCGCATCGATCGCTCCATAGGTGGCACTCACCCGGCCAAAGACAAACGCCATCGCGATTCCCAGCCCCATCAACACCACGATAACGGGCGGCGTGAGATAGGGCTGATGCGGCCGCCGATCGAAGGTATCGCGATGACCGGTCATTCCTTGCCACCCCCTGCCATCCGGCCCAAGAGGGCAAAAGTCGCCCCGCCCGCGATCCCGCAGAGGATCGAGAACAGGTATATCCCGCCGGGCGGTGTGCCCTCGGTGACAATCATGAGGAACAGGACTGCCCCCGTGATCACCACGCCATAGAGGAGTGCCATCTTCTGGACCTGGGTCATGGCTCTGATCCGGGTCTGATCAATCCGGCAGCACGCGCTTCATCGAGCTGTTTCTCCGTCTCCGCTTCGCGAATAGCACGGGCATCCTCAGCTTCTCGAGCGCGCCGCTTCGCCTGCCATCGAGATCCCCATTTCGCAAGAAGCCCGCCCGCGATCGAACCCAGCAGGACTACAACCAAGACCTCGACTACGATTGGTAAACCAGTTGGCCATGACGAAAAAACAATCCAGCCACCGAACCAGACTGCCGTCGCCAAATAGAATGCTGGCCTGCTCCAACGGGAGTGCGCCGGGTCCTTTATGTCCCTGTTCAATCCTTCTTCGGCGTTCCCAGCAACCATTAGTTCAGCCCATCTGCTTCATCGAAGGCCATCATGACTGCACCACCACCGCCGTGCCGCTGGCCGAGACCATGAGCATGTTGTTGATCACTTCATAGTCGAGATCGACACCCACCACTGCGTTGGCACCGGTCGCCTGCGCCCGCTCCTGCATCTCGCGCAGCGCGGTCTCCCGCGCCTTGCCCAACTCCTCCTCATAGGCCGAGGACCGACCGCCGAGGATGTCTGTGACCCCCGCAAAGAGATCGCGGATCACATTCGCACCCAGGATCGCCTCACCCACGACAATGCCGCAGTACTGGGTGATCCGCTTGCCCTCGATGGCGGGGGTGGTTGTGACGATTACTTTCAAAGCTCGCCTCTCCCTCTTAAGTAAAAAACAAATAGTACGGGAACAAAAAGAACACGCATGAACAAATCATGCCAAAAAACATGGCGACCACTGCTGACCAAGGACCAAAAAAACGCAAATAGCCGAAAAATACTACAACAGCAAAAAGAACCTCGAACCCGATGCCGAATTTAATAATTTCGTGCAACTTTTCATCAAATTCCGAGAAAAGCAGAAGCGACAACAATGCGCCAACAACAAATGATGTTAGCAGCAGAAATAACCCAGCTTGCCTTCTGGGCTGAACTACTCCTTCTCCACTACCAGTCGAACTCTTTTTTCTAGAAATGCGCGCAGCTCTCTCGCTGAAGTCGTCACTCATCTTACGTCCCGAAAATATCGTGACTCATCGGAAGACTGTTTCACCCAACACTCCCCTCCAGCGAAATCGCCACCAGCGCCTGGGCCTCCATCGCGAATTCCATGGGGAGCTCCTGGAGGACCTCTTTGCAGAAGCCGTTCACGATCAGAGCCACAGCTTCCTCTTCGCCGACGCCCCGCTGGCGGCAGTAGAAGAGCTGGTCGTCATCGACCTTCGAGGTCGTCGCCTCGTGCT
>JBCDAQ010000214.1:0-5910 GCA_039185285.1 Pseudomonadota bacterium | reverse complement strand
GCCAAATGGCGCGTTGAACGAGAACAGCCTCGGCTCGATCTCGGCGATCGTGAAGCCGGAAACCGGGCAGGCAAAATTCTCCGAGAAGGTGATCCGCTCAGGATCACCCTCTTTCGGCGCGGTCTCCAGCACAGCAATCCCATCGGCGAGCCCCAGCGCGGTCGTGAAGCTGTCAGCAAGGCGGGTCTCGATCCCCTCCTTCACGACGATCCGGTCGACCACGACGTCGATGTCGTGGCGGAACTTCTTGTCGAGGGTTGGTGGGGAATCTAGGTCATGGAACTCTCCGTCCACCTTGACCCGCTGAAACCCCTGTTTGCGGAGCTCGAGAAACTCCTTTTTGTACTCACCCTTGCGGTCGCGGATGATCGGCGCGAGGAGGTAGGCGCGGGTCCCCTCCTCCAGCCCCATCACCCGATCAACCATTTCCGAGACCTGTTGCGCCTCGATCGGCAAGCCGGTCGCCGGGCTATAGGGCGTGCCGGCCCGGGCAAAGAGCAGGCGCAGATAATCGTAGATCTCCGTCACAGTTCCCACGGTCGAGCGCGGGTTCTTCGACGTCGTCTTCTGCTCGATGGAAATGGCAGGCGAAAGCCCCTCAATATGATCCACATCCGGCTTTTGCATCATCTGCAGGAACTGGCGCGCATAGGCGCTCAGGCTCTCGACATAGCGCCTCTGACCCTCGGCATAGATCGTGTCGAACGCCAGCGAGGACTTGCCTGAGCCCGAGAGCCCGGTGATCACCGTCAGCGTGTCGCGTGGAATGTCGACATCGACACCCTTGAGATTGTGCTCCCGCGCGCCCCTGACCGAAATCGTCCGCCGCTCCGCCATTCTGTCCTCATTATTGATATCGCCTCGACATAGCACTTCGCCGCGCAAATGCGAGTCGCATGCAGCGTAAACGAAAGGTGAACATTTATCTAGAGGCCCGCCACGAGCACAACAGGTCGGGGGTTTCCCATTCTGCGAGACGTGTTAACAATTACAGATAGCTGTTTTGCAGCGCATTTTGACAGTGCTTGGGGGAGTTTAGAAATGTCAGCCATGGTCGATAATCCGATCGTTGAATTGCCGATAAGCTATTTTCTTTGCGTTATTCTGATGATCATGCATATCGGCTTCGGCCTCTATGAGATGTTCTTTTGGAAGTCGATGGGCACGGCGATCGCCAAGACCCGCAGCAACTTCGGCCTCGATTCGCAAAATTTGGACAAAGCAATCGATTGGGCTGGATTCATTGCTTTCAACCAAGGGACCTACAACCTCTTCATCGCCGCCGGTCTTCTCTTTGCTCTCGCGCCAGACATGACCCTACATCAGAACTTCGCGCTCTTCTTCGCAGGCTGCATCGTTGTCGCCGGACTGGCCGGTGCATATACCGGGATCAGGGCAGTTTTCTTCCTTCAAACCATCCCGGGCTGCATCCTTTTCGCCTCTCTTTATTGGAGCCTGTGAGACCGTTGCGACGCGCGGCAATGATCATGCCGCGCGCCCAGATTTCGTCCGAATTCCGTCCGAAAAAGTCATTTTTAACCAAATGTTTACGTTAAAAACCTCGAAATGCAAAAAGCGCATATCGGACATGCAACGCCAGCAATTGTCCCAAGCCAAGTAACCTCCTATCTCCAGCTCACGAGCGCTGAAGAGCGCACCGCAACAACCCTCTGAGTTAGGAGACATGCTATGAATACCATGACAACCGCTCGCGCTCCTTTCGGCGCGATTTCGACCTTCCGCGTAACCGGCTTCATCGCCAACCTGATCGCGGACTTCAACGATTGGCAGGCGCGCCGCGAGACGTATCGGGAGCTTGCCCGTCTCTCGCCAGAGATGCTGGAAGATATCGGCGTTACCCGTGCTGATCTCGAAGACAGCTTCCTGATCCGCTGATATCCGACTGAGCTGAGCGAAGGGCCGTCCCGAAGGGGCGGCCCTTTTACATTGCTCGGGTCGCGTATCTGCGAAGGACCAAAGAGGTCCAGTCCCCTAATGTGATCCGATCCTCGACCACCAACCCGTGCCCTCTATAGACAGCGGCCACGCCTGGGATCTGACGGGTCAACAAGCCGGATAGAATTGCTCTACCTCCAGGCGCGAGGATCGCTCGGATCTCCGGCGCAAGACGCTTCAGCGGACCGGCTAAAATGTTCGCGAAAACCAAATCAAAAGGGGCTTCCTCACGGTACCGGGGGCTCCGCGTGCCATCGACACGAAGCACTGCGACCTGCCCCCCGACTTTGTTCGCTAAAAGATTCTCACGGGCTGTTGCCATAGCAATCGGATCGATGTCGGTCGCGATCCCTCGGGAGCGAAAACACCGCGCAGCAGCCATCGCAAGCACGCCGGTTCCGCATCCAATATCTGCCACCCGCGCCGCCGTGAGCCCCTGTTTAGCTAAGCGGTCAAGCAACAGAAGGCAGCCTTGCGTCGTTCCATGATGACCCGTTCCAAAAGCCATCGCTGCTTCGATCTTCAGGCCAATCTTCTGAACACCGATACGGTCCGCGTCATGCGCACCGTAGACAATGAAGCGGCCCGCAGCGACCGGAGTGAGCTCGCGGCGAACCTGGGCGACCCAATCCTGGTCGTCGAGCTTCGACACCGCGAAATCGCCGGCTCCATGCATCGCCGACAAAAGCATCAAAGCCGCCCGATCCGGCGGATCGAGGAAATATGCGCCAACCTCCCAAAAGCCGCTGCCGTCTTCGACCTCAAACACACCGATTCCTGTTGGCGACGGATCGAGACCCTCCAGAGCAAGGCCAAGCGCCTCAGCGCTGTCTCTCCCGAGCAGAGTTGTGAGGGCAGTGTAAGTGGGCATGCAACATCTCCTTCAAGCAGGCGAGGTTGCATACATCCGCTTCATGGGAAAAGCGAGTGAGCCGGCGACACCATCCATGATCCATTCGAGGAAAAAGGAGCGCGCCTAGAGCGCGCAAGACGATGCTGTCCCTGAGAAAACGCCGTTCTAGCGAACAGCGTTTTAGCGGGACAGAGACGCGAGCTTCGAACTTCGCGCCAGCAAGCGGCCTAAATGCTGTTTGTCAAAACGGCATTTTCTCCGCTTGCCAAGGGTCGTATGCGGCGAAGCCGCATTCCTTTTGGTCCGAGCTATGCGGTCACTCCAACCGGGCACGTCACGCCGGTACCGCCGACACCGCAGTAGCCATTTGGATTCTTGGCAAGATATTGCTGGTGATAGTCCTCGCCAAAGTAGAAGGACCCAGCCCCAACAATTTCGGTTGTGATTCTTCCATATCCAATAGCGTCAAGTTGCGCCTGGAAGAGGTCTTTTGAAGTTTTGGCGCGCGCCTGCTGCTCTGGCCCATAGGTATAAATACCGGAGCGATACTGGGAACCTACATCATTGCCTTGGCGCATCCCTTGGGTCGGGTCATGGTTCTCCCAGAACACCTTAAGGAGCGCTTCGTAGCTGATCTTCGCAGGATCAAAAACGACCCGAACGACTTCGTTATGACCGGTCCGCCCGGAGCAGACTTCCTGATATGTCGCATTTGGTGTGAACCCCCCCGAATAGCCGACAGCCGTCACCCAAACTCCGGGTTGGGTCCAAAACCGCCGCTCGATGCCCCAGAAGCAACCCATCCCGAACATCGCGATCTCCATCCCTTCGGGATATGGCTCTGCCAACGGGCGGCCATTGATGAAGTGGTTCTCTGCGGTCGGGATCGGCAACTCGCGTCCCGGGAGCGCCCGGTCCGCGCTCACCATCGACGTTTTGCGGAATGAAAACATTCTGACCTCCCTATAATTGGTTGTGATCAACAACGTGGCACAGAACGCGGGGAGAACAAGAGAGGCACAAACAAATATTTGCGAAGAGGCCTATGAAAGACCTTTCGTTTTTGCGAACATTAATCGAACAAAACCTTTCCGCGCCTAGGTGTAGAAGATAGGGTATCGGGCATGAGCGATCCTTTTTTTGACGAAGCAGAGGCGTTTGCCTCTTGGGATGACCGACCTCTTTCGCAGAGGGCAGCGCCCGAAGTGCCTTATCTGAGCGGCCTTAATCCTGCGCAGATCGACGCGGTAGAGGCGCTTGATGGTCCGGTGCTGGTTCTGGCCGGGGCTGGCACCGGGAAGACTCGGGTTCTGACAACCCGTCTCGCGCATCTGATCCATACCCGCCGCGCCTGGCCGAGCGAGATCCTGGCCGTCACTTTCACGAACAAGGCCGCGCGAGAGATGAAAGACCGGATCGGCCGGTTGGTCGGCGGCGCTGTCGAGGGCATGCCTTGGCTCGGCACCTTCCACTCGATCTGCGTGAAGATCTTGCGCCGCCATGCGGAGTTGGTCGATCTGAAGTCCAACTTCACCATTCTCGACACCGACGACCAGATCCGGCTGATCAAACAGATCTTGGAAGTCGAGGAGATCGACCAGAAACGTTGGCCGCCCAGGCTCTTCGCCTCGATGCTCGATCGCTGGAAGAACAAGGCGCTCGGCCCTGCCAAAGTCCCTGCCGACGAATGTGGGTTCGCCAATGGCCGGGGCGCGGAACTCTATCAGGCCTATCAGGACCGGCTGAAGGTGCTAAACGCCGTCGATTTCGGCGATCTGTTGCTGCACGTCGTGACGATTTTTCAAAAGCACAGCCACGTGCTCGAAGATTACCAGAACCGATTTAAATACATCCTGGTCGATGAGTACCAAGATACCAACGTCGCCCAGTATCTATGGCTGCGGCTCCTCGCGGCGAAGCATCGCAACATCTGCTGTGTCGGGGACGATGATCAGTCGATCTATGGCTGGCGAGGTGCGGAAGTCTCGAACATCCTCAATTTCGAGAAGCACTTCGACGGCGCCCATGTGGTGCGATTGGAACAGAATTACCGCTCCACGCCGCATATCCTTGCCGCCGCCTCCGGCGTGATCGCCACGAATGCAGGGCGTTTGGGCAAGACCCTTTGGACCGACTCCAACCATGGTGAAAAGGTCCGCCTGATCGGCCATTGGGACGGTGAGGAAGAGGCCCGCTGGATTGGCGAGGAGCTTGAGGCGCTACAACGCGGCACCCGAGGCCACGAGGCGCTCAGCCTCGATGATTGTGCGATCCTGGTGCGCGCATCCTTCCAAATGCGTGCCTTCGAGGATCGGTTCCTCACCATCGGCCTGCCCTATCGCGTAATCGGTGGCCCCAGGTTCTATGAGCGGATGGAAATCCGGGATGCCATGGCCTATTTCCGGGTCGCTGTCAGTCAGGACGATGCCCTGGCCTTTGAGCGGATCATCAATACGCCCAAACGCGGGATCGGTGACAAGGCGCAACAGACGCTCAACGACATCGCACGGACGAATGGGATCACGCTTTTCGAAGCCTCGCGGCTAGCCGCAGAGGGGGGTGAAGGGCTTTCCAAGAAAGCGCAGAAGGAGCTCCGGCTCCTGATCGACAATTTTGATCGCTGGCACGGGCTGCTCGCGCCTAGTTCGGGCGTAAGCCATCAGGAACTGGCCGAACAGATCTTAGAGGAGAGCGGCTATACAGGCATGTGGCTCGCGGACAAGTCGCCCGAGGCACCCGGGCGGCTCGAGAACCTCAAGGAATTGATCCGCTTCCTCGATGAGTTTGAGAACCTGCAAGGGTTCCTCGAGCATGTGAGCCTTGTGATGGATAACCAGACCGAGGAGGCTGGCGCGAAGGTCTCGATCATGACATTGCATGCGGCTAAGGGGCTCGAGTTCCCAGCGGTCTTCCTGCCTGGCTGGGAGGATGGGCTCTTCCCATCACAGCGCTCAATGGATGAGAACTGGATGCAGGGGCTGGAGGAGGAACGCCGCCTCGCCTATGTGGGTCTCACCCGGGCCGAGAAGCATCTCACCATCAGCTTCGCCGCGAACCGGCACATGTATGGCCGCTGGCAGAGCGCCTTGCCGAGCCGGTTT
>JBCDAQ010000213.1:0-5943 GCA_039185285.1 Pseudomonadota bacterium | reverse complement strand
GCTACGTCGCATATGAGGTTAGGCAGAAAAACTGCGAGTCACAACAAAACATCTTGCAACGCAACAAAGTGACCTTGATGTTGCAGTGCAACTTTATTGCGACTGTCGCGCTGAGCGGCACATCGAGCCAAGTAGCGACTGGGAGACAGAAGGGATGACGCTTGATCACTGCACGCCAAACTGTTGGACGTGCCGGGGCGGTCTCCGGTCGCAGATCCACAGTTCTGCGCATTGTGGATTTAGGAGTGGCTAAGCCCAACTCACTCGTCAGGTTTCAGGCGAGCGCATTCTTGCACCAGTTACAGTCATCGACCTGAAGGAGAATCTCTATGTTCACGCCCCTCACTGGCAAAAGCGTTCTGGTCACCGGAGGTTCGATGGGTATCGGCAAAGGCATTGCTCGAGTTTTTGCCAAAGCGGGTGCCAAGGTAATGATCGCAGCCCGGGGCGAGGAGGCCGCGAAGGCAACGGCTGAGGAACTTGACGCCTCCTACGTGACCGGCGATGTCGGACAGTGGGAGGATGTGCAACGGATTGTGGCGACTACCGTGGAAACCCAAGGTGGGCTCGATGTGCTCTGCGCCAATGCAGGCGCCTTCCCTCAGACCAAGATCGTCGAGATGGACCCCGACGAGTGGGACCAGGTGATGCAAACCAACCTGAAGTCGTCTTTCCTCTGCGTGAAAGCAGCGATCCCAGCCTTTGAGAAGGCGGGCAAGGGTCGGGTTGTCCTGACCTCCTCGATTACTGGGCCGGTCACCGGTTTCCCCGGCTGGTCGCACTATGGCGCATCGAAATCCGGTCAGCTCGGGTTTCTCAAGACCGCGGCCATGGAGCTTTCGCGATACAACACGACAATCAACGCCGTGATGCCGGGGAATATCTATACCGAAGGTCTGCAAGACCTCGGCGAAGACTACCTGAAGACCATGGCAGCCTCGATCCCGCTCAAACGGCTCGGCGATGTCGAGGATATCGGCAACGCCGCGCTCTTCTTCGCGAGTGACGAGGCGAGCTACATTACCGGTCAGCAAATTGTCGTGGATGGTGGTCAGATCCTGCCAGAATCACTTGAAGCCATTGACGAGATCTAATCGTGCAATCCGCCGAGGTAACGCCGCTGGGATTAGCCGAACCAAGTCGGAGGATCACCCTCGGACCAAACCGGATACTTCATCATCACGCCAGCAAAATCCGAACTGTCCAGGAACCGATCGAGCCATCCAACTAGGGCCGGCCAAGGCTGGGCATTAAACCATGGGCGATCGATGCCCGCGAACTGCCGTATAAATGGCAGAAGCGCGATATCGGCAATCGTTTGGCGATCTCCAAAGAGCCACGGTTGACCTCTCAGTCGCTGCTCCAAGTCATGCAGATGCTCAGCTGCTGCCTCACGCTCTGCCACAGGATCGAGTTCGGGGTGGCGAACAGCGTATTTCGTATGGTCGAGCCTTTCTTTGAACGGTCCATCGTTGGTTTTGATCAGCTCCCACCCCTCGGTGGGCATTTCAAGCAGTCGGTCCGGATCGTTCTGACCCAGCGCCCAGGTCATGATCTCCAGACTTTCGTCTAGAACAACGCTCCCCAGCTCCAGAGCAGGGACGGTTGCCGATGGTGAGGCGTCGCGGAACTGGTCAGGCTTTGCCCGCAACAAGATCTCGCGCAACTCGACCCTGACACCCGCACGCGTCAATGCCAGCCGAGCGCGGATGGCATAGGGGCATCGGCGGAACGTCCAGAGAATTGGAGGTCGGTTCATGTCCAAGCCATCCTGGGGTGAGCGCCGTCGACACATGTTGTAGCTGGGCCTAGCGCAGCCCTGCGCTAAATACCAGACGCCATGACACCGCCGGAAACGGGGTAAACCCCTGAAATTCAGTCGACCGCCGGAACAAACGAATTTCGGCGTTCTTAGGTTGTTGATCTTGCTGTATAATATCTCTCAGGCGCTGCCCTAGATCTTTTTCGGGCCACCTAAACGGCTAGTAGAGCCGCGGATTAACTCATGAAATTTGGAGAACCATCATCATGCGAAATCATCTGAGGTCTCTTTACAGAATAGCAGCGGCTTCAGTCGTTATGGCGACGACCAGTGCCCTTGCTTGCGAGGTGCCTAGCACCCGCCCGCTTGATGTTCTCGCCGAGGACAGAGCGCGGTTCGACACCGGGGCGTTCACAGCGTCGATCGTCGATGACTTGGACCGCGCTGTGATGGGCTATGCAGCCGTGCTCCGCAGCAAATCGGGTCGTATCATCGCGTCTGTCGAGTATGGATACGCGCGAAACCCGTGTGAGAGCGCAGGTGAGCAGAATTTCTCGATCAACACCCAAGCGGCCTGGGGCAGTGTCACCAAGATGATCACAACGGCAGCCGTGATCGACAAGACGGAGCGTTCCACGGCACGTCGTCTCACCGAGCCTATGATCGACTTTCTGCCTGAGGACTGGCGCAGCGGAGTTGATGGGGGCTACGACGACGTCACCATCAGCCACTTACTGAGTTATCGGTCAGGTCTGGCGAACAATCCGCCGCCAGGCGTCAACCGGCGAGACCTTGCCGCGAGACTGGCGCAGCCTCCGGCCCGCCCGGTTGGTCGACGGACCTATAACAATATTGAGTTCGCGCTGCTTCTCTACATGGGCCGGTTCTTCCGCGAGGGGTATTGGGACTCGATCGAGCAATCCTACCAACCGGGTGAGATCGACTATGACAGCTATGTCTACGCTCATGGGTTGTCGATCTATACGGACGTGGTCCAGGGTCGTATCCTTACTCCGCTGAACATCAACGCCTCTTGCAACGACAGCCGACATTCAGGGCAAAACTATGCCCTTTTCTACAGCAACCGGGATCAAGAGAAGGGGTTTCTCCTAACACCGAGTGACGCAAGCGGATGTTCGACGGGCGGTGTCATCATGAACGCCAAGCATATGAGCAAGTTTCTGCATGCGCTTTCCCAGACGGAAAACCTCATCTCTGCGGAAAACTACGACACTCTGTTGGCCCCCGATAGCGAACGCTTACATGGCTGGAATGGTGCGCGGGAGGTCGAAGACGGCCTTGCCGTCCATAAGGCTGGTGGTCGGAGGTTGGGCGGCAACTCCATTCCAGGAAATTCGGCGACGGGTCGGGCGGGTGCGAACATCATGGCTTTCCCGAACGGCATGACGGCTGTCGTTGTTATAAACTCTGGCAGAACAAGCGGCACGAAGTCGCTTCGGGATGTTTTGATCGATGCCTACAATGCTGGGTTGCCCAACTAATCAGTGCATGGTCTGATCACTCTCCTGGCCGAACAGTTGGCGCTTCCAGCGATCGGTGGCCCAGCACGGGACGCGGCGGGCTGCGGCGTCCAAGAATGGTTGATCGAACAGGAGAGTGGACATGCCTGATCTCATAGCAACGCTCGAACAGCATCTGCGCGATTCTCAAGCGGGCTGGAACATCGGCTCCTTTGGTGCAATCGCTGAATTCCACCAGGATCCGGGTGAACCAGCTTTGGTGGAGGAGCCTCTGACCCGTGCGACAACCCGCGGCGCAATTCGGATCGAGCGGACCGGGGGTGTCACTCCCATCGCGTGGGAGGCGCTGAGCAAGAACCCCGCGCGCTGGCAGCAAGGTATCGCACTCTGCCTGCCTGCTGACGAAGCGACGAGCCAGGTTCGGACCGTCCTCACCGAACTTGGTCCCGACAGCAACGCCATTCGGTTCGAGGATCGCGATGCCATCCTCTTTGACATGGGTCTTGGTCAACGCAATCTCGATTTCTGCGTGCGAACGGCCGACCCAAAACTGATCGAGACACTCCGAGGCTCGGAAGGGCGCGCGCTGAGCGAGCCTGGCAACCCAGCAATGGGCGCGATTTTGGCCGCGCACCCCCATCGGATCGCGGTATCAACCCTTGGCCGGTGTGAGGTTTTCCAGAAAATCGGTGGCAAGGATACAGGCGGAAAATCCCCGCCCGGACCGCACACCCATGTCCTGCCAGATCTGATGAAAGCCGGGCGTACGCATTCGGCCAACATCCCGATTCCCGACGGGTTGATGCCTGTAATGAACCTCCATCCAGGCAGCCCGGTGATGGGACCATTGGGCGAAGACAAGCCCTTCGACGGAAACCTGTTCGACGCGTTTCAGGAACTCCTCACTGCATGGGGCCCGCAGGCTTATGTCGACACCAAACAGCGGGTTTGGTCTGCACTCGCCAAGGGCGGAGCATCCGAACCGGAGGAGATGGCGACGAGCCGTCTGACCCGCTGCGCGCGACGCAATGCGCTGCGTCAACACAGGCGCTCACAGGGCGGATCACCGGTTCTGGACGACTGGTTGGCCATCCATGATCGCGGTGCCTTCGATGCAGACGCAGACATGCCAGGTCATTGAGCGCTCCTGACACAAAGTTGACGGGCTGTTTGATCCCGTCGGATATGTCAGATCGCAATGCCACTCGACAATCGCGAAGCATTCCGGTGAACTCTTGCGATGCGCATCTTGCTCATCGGCTTTGCTGTTACACTCGCGATCATCGGATCGGCCCGATCTGAGACCCCGGTAGATGTCGAGCTTGTTCTCGCAGTCGATGTCTCTCTCTCGATGACCGATCGCGAGCTTGAGATCCAGCGTCGAGGCTATGCCGAGGCGCTGGTGAGCAGCGATGTCGTCGAGGCGATTGGCTCCGGGGTGCCCCATGGTCAAATCGCGCTCACCTATATCGAATGGGCGGGACCAGCTTCGCAGCGGGTGATGATCGACTGGACGCTGATCCGCACTCGGGAAGACGCCGAGGCTTTCGCCGCGAAGCTCACGACCGCGTTTCCCGATGCACTGCCCCGAACTTCTATCTCGGGCCTCATCGATTTTGTGATTCCACGCTTCCAGGGCAATGGGTTTGTGGGCGAGAGCCAAGTGATCGACATCTCAGGCGACGGGCCGAACAATGGTGGCCGCCCGGTTCTGGCTGCGCGCGCAGATGCGGCCTCTCGCGGTATCACGATCAACGGGCTGCCTTTGATGACCCGCGAAGGCATGGGCGATCAATTCGACCTTGATGATCTTGATGCCTATTACCGTGATTGCGTGATCACGGGACCCACATCCTTTGTCATCCCGGTTTTGAAATGGGAGGATTTTCCCGACGCGGTTCGCAGGAAGCTGGTGCTCGAGCTTGCCAGCTCGCAATCGAGCACGCTTCTCGCCCAGCAATCCGAAGGGTATGACTGCCTCATCGGTGAGAAGATTTGGAGACAGTACTTCGGCGATTGGGATTGACCGCGCCCGTCTCCGTGGTCAACCAGCGCAGATTTCGCGTTCGCTACATGCTACGAACCCGCCTCGCAGGGTTCGGGTGACCGATCAGATCGCGCCACCCCGATCCACCGCGTGAAGCACCGACCGTCAGTCCGCTTGGGACTGCGCATGGCAGCTCTTCTCGTTTCTCTCCCATGAGAGGTCCCGCAGGTGACTGTCGTCAAAGAAACCAACCGGCATCAGCTTGAATCCGCAGGTGATGCAGGGCTGGACTGGGAAGTCTTCTGGCCGCGGTACGTGATGCAAACCGAAGGTGTGCCAGGCGACAAGATCTTCCTCCACCAGCGGCCGGTCGCCTGTGATGAAGGCAGGAAACCCGTCGGATCCGTCTGAGGCGTTGACGAACTCTCCGGCCGGGAAGCGCTGATCCGCATCGAAGGCTGTTACCCAGAGGTCTTGATAGGTATAGCCGCCACGACGACCCGAAGGGCCTTCAGGTGAAACAAAAGGGGTCACCGCCGAAGTCGGGATCAATTTATAAGCGGTCGGCTGACCGGTCAGGCCCGTTTTGCTGGTGCTCTTGAATTTCCAGTAGCGCATCTTGTGCGAAGCATGCGCAGTTTTGCCATCGCTTCGTTGTCAGCCACGCGGCGGGGATTTTTTTCCTTACCCATGGCTTACTTCCTCTTGGCTTT
>JBCDAQ010000212.1:0-6017 GCA_039185285.1 Pseudomonadota bacterium | reverse complement strand
GCGAAGCAGATAATGTAGAAGCCGGCAGCCAGGTTCGAAAAAGCGCCGCCGCAGTATTTGTTGGCGTGTTGACCCAGTTGTCGTCCAGCTCAAACCGCATAAGGTCAAAAGTAACAGCCGCCACACGGAAAAAGCAGTTTGGAAGCCACGCTAGGAGCTCAAGCGACCAAAGCAAGTCGGTCCGTAGGCAATCTCCGCTGACGCCGCCGCTCACCGTCCCCATAATGGACTCAATGGGTGGTTCCGGTCGCCTTAATTCTGTTTCCAACCCGTCCAGGAATGCGGAGGGGGCCGCCTCAGCGAGTATTCTAAGTTGATTGCGTAAACTGAGCCAGTGATCAGCGGTGGCGTCCTCAAGAAGCCTTCGAACCATTTGGTTTGCCTTGAACGAAAGATCGATATTAAGCCGCTTTCCGCAGATTGCTTCCCCGTGAGTCGCCAAGATGCAAAGAGTGTCGCCCAGACCTGATAGCAATGCACCGGAGTAGGACCGATCGTGGCCAAGAACATTTGCCATCCACCATTGCTCAGGAGGAAGGTCCAATGCGGGATCGCGCTCGCTCAGCAAGCCCTCATAGAGTTGGAAAAAGCGGTCAACATCTGCGCATGTAAGGAATGGGCCGATCGCGAAAATCGCATCAATCTTGGAGACGACAACGTTGACGTTGCCGTATCGGGCCAATGGCGCCTCTTCAAGGCTGAGTAGGTCGTCGCGGCTCGCTTCCAGTTCTTCCCCCGAAACTTCACCGAGAAGCTCCAAAACGGCTTGATCCTCTTGGTTGCCACTTTCGACCCATGAACCCGCTAGAGCGAACGGCAGAAGGCGCTTTGCGGCAGCCCGAGTTCTCGCCCATCTCGGAAGGCGAACCTCTGGATCTCGCGAAAGATGGCGTCGTAGAACTGCGACCGAGTGGCCGGTGTCCATTCCCAATCGCGCGGCATCATCTTCGCGTAGACCCATCTTAACCAGAGCGGAGCGAAATGCGTCCTTGGTAACGTGTGACAACTGAAGTGGCCCTTGAACGTCGAGACGACCTTTTGGGTACGGCCTGATCAGCGTTAGCTTCCGGCGATCACGAAGATTGACATCTGAATTCTCGGGTAGGTCAACGACGATGATTGATCGAGCTTCGCCGTTTGAGTTGATACTCGTGTCAGAGCGAGTAACGATGAGCATTCTATCGAGAATGTCGTCTGCGTTTGCTTCCATAGCGGACGCAATCGTAAACGCCACTGCCTCCTGGCTATCGTCTGCCAGTACAGTAACCACGGCTTCATTTGCACGCAGTTTTCTCAAAAGCTCGCTAGGTTCGTTTTGTCTGCGGGTCGAAACAAGCTCAGGTATTATTGGAGGCGTTGATGCGCTCGACCAGCTAAGCCACCACTCCTCAGGTGTGAGCAACCCGGGGTGCATGATGCCAAGGCGCTCGCCAAGCCATCGGGCAGTCGCGGGTGCGTTTTCGAGCCACGTTTCAAGATCTACCGAGTCAAAGACACGCACATCCTTCCACTTTCCTTCAGTGAGGCGTGCATCAATCCACTCTTGTTTGTCATTCCATCTGCGCGGTGTGACGAAGGCAAAGCTCGATGACTGCATAACTTCCTGGGGCGTTTCATCAGTACGTTTGGTGTAGTCTCCATTCGCTTTTGCGCTTGGGTTTTGGTTGCATCCCATTTCCCAAACTGTCCGACCTTCCGGCACCCATGTCGATGCCACCTCGGCCTCTGTGTCGCCATCCAGTCCATGAAGGTCGACTGCATCATTGCCAGGGAAGCGCATCGAGCGGAGTTCTGGCGTTGTTTCTCGGATAAGTCGGCGGACCAGCACTGGTAGTTGGTCTCTGCAATCGTGGCGGTCCGCCCATTGGCGGATCGATGTGTCTGTGACGGACATTGCGCGCCTCTCGTTCTAGGAGGTAGATTTGGGAAATTACTTCGAATTTTCAATGCACTTAGCAGAATGGAATCGCTGCTTACGCGATCGGAAATTTGAACTTGGCCTGCGTAACTCAGTTACAAGAAATGATAGTAGTTCGTTCTTCCTCGCAGTTTAATTCGCGATCTTAAGGTTGTGGGGAAGAAAGCTCGCCATTTATTGGCGACCGATATCTCGTACTACGCCAGACGTTCAGATTCTGAATTAAAACAGCCCACTCTCGAATGCCCGCCCTATGGATTCAGTTTTGGTTGCTCGCGCCATCAGCGGCTGGCAGTGTTCCACCACCCCGCATTCGAGTTCGAAGGTTTGGCGTTGCAGACAGCTTGAATGTCCGCTTCCCTGGAGCGACGCTAAAACTTTCACTGCTGCAGCGACCGGCAGCTTTCCGCTCACGCCTGAAGAAAGGTGGATGTAATCTGGGCTGACTCCCGTCATTCGCTGCGCGACGCACCAAGGTCGGCTGTGGGCCGGTCTAGATTCTTCTTACAACCGGCTTGGTCCGATACGGTGGTTTTGAAACACCAACCGCTGTGACTTTTGCTTCTTTTTCGCCGTTGCGAGTGATCACAATCACATGGTCACCGGGCACCACTGTGAGCCCATCGCATACGTGGAACGTGTATCCACGATCAGAACTGTAATTTGGGAACTCGCATTGAACATATATGTATTCGTCCATACCGCCCTCCAGCTAGATCAGAAACGCTTCAAAACTGGTCTCAGTTTGTCTAATTAGGTGTTGAGAGTGGATTTACTCTCACGTATCTATGTGGGTGTCAATGAACACTCATATGGAGGTTTGAATCATGGCGGAGGGAGATATCCTCACGCCAGCGAAGCTCGGCAGGATGCTGGGCAAAAGCGAGCGAACTTTAAGAAGGTGGCGTGAGCTGCGGATTGGACCGGACTGGTTCGTGGTCGGTCGGGGTGTTCGATACAGGCTGGAAGCAGTTGTGCGTTGGATGACCGATCAGGAAGGTCGCGTGGCAGAAATCCGAAAAGCAGTCTCCAGTGTGCGGCATGAAAACGGATTGAAGGAGTGACTGGGTCCGACGCGCGCAGCGCGACGAACCCTGGCACTCCTTTAGACTTGACCTCTCCGCATAACTCGACAAGGGCGTCTGGAAGATATCGGATCACTCGTCGGAACTACGGTGATGGGCGGGTTGAGGCTACTTGTTGCAGAATACGCGAACGAAGTTTGGAGACCGATGAGACGAATGGCAGACTAAGAGGACAGGCTGCAAAGACACCCGAAGAGTTAGAAGCAAAGAATGCTGAACGGGCGGAAGATAGTCTTCGTCGGGCTAAGACCACCATCCGTCGAACAGTAATGGCAGCGCGCCTCGATCACCTACTAACCCTTACCGTTCGCGCAAACCTGCGCGACAAAAAAACAGCCTGGAAGCTCTGCAATCGATTTATCCGGAAAGTCCGATTGGAGTACGGCAAACGACAAGGATGCCGTCCAGGCAAAGGTGGCGACTGGCCCTATGTGGTTGTCTACGAGCGGCAAAAACGTGGCGCCCTTCATTTCCACTTTGCAGTTCGCGGACGTCAGGACATCATTCTGCTGAGGAAGTGTTGGCTCTCAGTTCTAGAGAAGTCGGAATTGAACTCTCATGACGATAAGAGCCTCGGCAACATCGACGTCCAAGGAGGGCGAGGTCGTCGTCTCGAACGCGTTGCACGCTACCTAGCCAAGTATCTCAGTAAAGACAGCGACAGAAAAGAGAACGAACGACGGTTTCGTCGCTCCGAAGGCATTATCATTCCAGAGGAAAGTGCTGAAGTAAGTATCTCAGCCGAAGGTGATGCAGTCGGGGCAGTTCGAGAGGCGATTCTAGATGCGGGTGCCGAGGTAAAGATTCTCGCATTTGATCAAGAGGCACCACGTGGATGCATGGCCGGTTGGGTATGGGCAGCAAGTTGGAGTTCGCGAGGAATCAGAGTCGAAGTTAGGTGTAGTGGAGACATGGTGGAGACACGCCTCATTGATCAGTCAACGGGGCGTGTCATAAGTATCTGGAAAGATTGGTTGCGGGAGCAGGATTTGAACCTGCGACCTTCAGGTTATGAGCCTGACGAGCTACCGGGCTGCTCCATCCCGCGACAGTGGTGTGGAGGGTAGTTATGACGTTTTGTTGGCGGACGCAAGGGGGTGTGTCTGCCAATTTTTCTTGACGCTCAGGCGAAGACGATCAAGAGGTCTTTTGCATCCACTTGCGTGCCTGCCGGGGTCACCACACGCTCGACCACGCCATCGGCGTCAGCATGGATCGCAGTTTCCATTTTCATCGCCTCGAGCGTCAGCAGCAGGTCGCCCGCATGAACTTGCTGGCCTGGATTCACGGCGACCGAGCCGATGACGCCGGGCATCGGGGCCGCAACATGGCTCGGGTTGCCATCCTCGGCTTTTTCGGCGCGGTGGCTCTCGCCAGTAAAGCGGCGATCCTCAATTCGGATGGTGCGCGGCTGACCGTTGAGCTCAAAGAAAAGCTTCACTTCACCGTTCTCGTCTGGTTCAGAAATTGCCTGCAGGCGGACTACGAGAGTTACACCAGGGCGCAAGTCGATCAGCGCTTCTTCACCCGGCTCCATCCCGTAGAAGAAGGTTGGGGTTGGCAGGACACGGACCGGCCCGTTGTCCCGGCGATGGCTCATGTAATCGAGATAGACCTTGGGATACATCAGATAAGATCCAAGATCTTCGTCATCGACGGCAATTCCGCCCATCGCCTCCTGTGCTTCTACGCGTGCGGCTTCCAGATCAACGGGTTCCATCAGGCTGCCGGGGCGTATCGTGATCGGTTCAGCGCCTTTCAGCACTTTAGCCTGCAGTGCCTCAGGGAAGCCGCCATGGGGTTGTCCGACCTCGCCCTTAAAGAAGGTAACAACCGAGTCGGGGAAGGAGACTTCCTGAGCCGGGTCCAGAACATCCTCGACGGTCAGGCCCGCGGCGACCATGGTAAGCGCCATGTCGCCAACGGTCTTGGCGATTGGGGTCACCTTGATCACATCGCCGAACATCTGGTTCACATCCGCGTAGGTCTGGGCGACCTCGTGCCAGCGGTCTTCGAGACCCATGGAGCGCGCCTGGGCCTTGAGGTTGGTGACCTGGCCGCCGGGCATCTCATGCAGGTAGACCTCGGAATTGCCTGAGCGCAGATCGCTCTCAAACGGCGTGTACATTCGCCGGACATCTTCCCAGTAACTGGAGATCTCGCGGATCGCACCAAGATCGAGCCCGGTGGCGCGCGGATGGGCTTCCATCGCTGCCACGATCGAGCCGATAGGGGCTTGCGAGGTCAGGCCTGAGAGCGCGTCCATCGCACAGTCGACCGCGTCGACACCTGCTTCGGCGGCAGCGATGATCGAGGCTGAGGAGATGCCGCTGGTATCGTGGCTGTGGAAATGGATTGGCAGGCTGATCTCGTTCTTCAGCGCGTCGACCAGCGCCATCGCGGCGTAGGGTTTCACCAGCCCGCCCATATCCTTGATGCAGAGGACATGAGCGCCTGCCGCTTCGAGCTGTTTGGCAAGATCTACATAATAGTTCAGCGCGTACTTGGTGCGGTTGGGGTCGTGGATATCACCAGTGTAGCAGATCGCCGCCTCGCAGATCCGGTCGGAGGCGATCACCGCATCCATGGCGACCCGCATGCTCTCGACCCAGTTGAGCGGATCGAAAATGCGGAAGAGATCCATGCCGGATTTCGCCGCCTGGCCGATAAATTGCTCGACCACATTGTCGGGGTAGTTGGTGTAGCCAACCCCGTTCGACGCACGCACCAGCATTTGCGTCAGGTGGTTCGGCATGCGACCGCGCAGGTCCACCAGCCGCTTCCAGGGGCATTCATGCAGGAACCGGTAGGCGACATCAAAGGTCGCGCCACCCCAGCATTCGACCGAGAAAAGCTCTGGCAGGTTCCGGCTATAGGCCTCGGCCACCGTGATCATATCGATCGAGCGCATCCGGGTCGCGAGCAGGCTCTGATGCCCATCACGCATTGTCGTGTCGGTGATTAGCAGGCGATCCTGAGCCAGCATCCAGTCGGCAACCGCTTTCGGTCCCTCG
>JBCDAQ010000211.1:0-6033 GCA_039185285.1 Pseudomonadota bacterium | reverse complement strand
CGGCACGCTGCTTGATGAGATGGAGCGCCAAGACAAAGAGACCGGCCTCGCGACCCTCTGTGTCGCTTCGGGCATGGGCGCCGCAACCGTTCTGGAACGCGTGTAAGGGGAGGCATCGATGTCGCAATTTACCTACGAAACCGACGGCGAAGTCGCCGTTATCACCTGGGACATCCAGGACAAATCGATGAATGTGATCGGCCCGGGTTTCAACGCGGAGCTGGAGGCGTTGGTTGACCGCTATCTTGCCGATGACGCTGTCAAGGGCGCGGTCTTTACCTCTGGCAAGAAAGATCTTGGCGCGGGTGCTGACCTGTCGATGCTCGCTGGCGCCAAAATGGCGGCTCAGAAAGCAGGGAAGAACGTTGCAGAGGCGATGTTCGAGTTCTCGATGGGTCTGCATAACGTGCTCCGCAAGATCGAGCGTGGCGGTGCTGATCCGAAAACCAACAAGGGCGGCAAGCCAATGGCTGTGGCCTCGCCCGGCACCATGCTGGGTGGCGTCTTCGAGATTGGTCTCGCAGCGCATCGCCGCTTCCAAGCGGACAACGCAAAGGCCAAAATCGGCCTGCCTGAGGTGATGGTTGGGGTCTTCCCCGGTGGCGGCGGAGCAACCCGTCTGCCCCGGATGCTGGGTCTGATGGGCTCCGGCGAGTTCCTGATGCAAGGTAAGACGGTCGAGCCGAAAAAGGCGAAGTCGGCTGGTCTGGTCGATGAGGTCGTTCCCGCCGAAGATCTGCTCACAGCAGCTAAGGATTGGGTGCGCAATTCAGCTCAATCCGATGCCGTGAAACCTTGGGATGAGAAGAAGTACAAAATGCCGGGCGGTGCGCCGTACTCGGCTCCTGGCTTCCCGATGTTTGTCGGCGCCATGGCGATGGCCAATGGCAAGACCATGGGCAATATGGTCAATGTCCAGTCGATGCTGTCGGCTGTCTATGAGGGTGCTCAGCTGCCGATGGATGCAGCGCTGCGGGTCGAGGCGCGTTGGTTCACACATGTCCTAATGCATCCGCAGACCGAAGCGATGATCCGCTCGATCTTCCTTAACAAGCAAGCGTTGGAGAAAGGTGCTGTGCGGCCAAAAGGCATCGATGATCAGTCGGTGAAGAAAGTCGGTGTTCTGGGCGCGGGCATGATGGGTGCTGGCATTGCCTATGTCTCGGCTAATGCAGGGATCGAGGTTGTACTGCTCGATCGTGACATTGAAGCGGCTGAGAAGGGTAAGGCCTATTCCGCTGGCATCCTCGACAAAGGCATCTCGCGCAAGAAGGTTACTGAGGAGAAGAAGGTGGACGTTCTGGGCCGGATCCAGACAACTTCGGACTATGCGGATCTTTCGGGATGCGACCTGATCGTCGAAGCAGTTTTCGAGGATCCGGGCGTCAAAGCCACGGTCACCGAGGCGACCGAGGCGGTGATCCCGGCGGATGCAATCTTTGCCTCCAACACCTCGACCCTGCCGATCACGGGGCTTGCCAAAGCCTCCAGCCGGCCCGAGCAGTTCATCGGCATCCACTTCTTTTCCCCGGTCGACAAGATGATGCTCGTTGAGATTATCAAGGGCGAGCAAACCGGAGATGTGGCGGTGGCAAAAGCCCTCGATTTTGTCCGCCAGATCAAGAAGGTGCCGATCGTCGTTAATGACGCCCGCTACTTCTACGCCAACCGCTGCATCATCCCATACATTAACGAAGCGGGCTCGATGGTTGCGGAAGGTGTTGCGCCAGCTTTGGTGGAAAATGCGGGCAAGCTGATGGGCATGCCAGTGCCGCCGCTGCAACTGAACGATGAGACCTCGCTGGATCTGGGTGCCAAGATCCTGAAAGCAACGAAGGAGCAGATGGGCAATTCCTATGTTCCAGGTGGTGCGGACGATCTCATCCTTAAAATGGTCGATGATCTGGAACGGTTTGGTCGCAAGAACGGCAAAGGGTTCTACGACTATGATGAGAAGGGCAAACGCCAAAACCTATGGCCTGGTCTTGCAGATCATTTCCCGGTTGCCGAAGAGCAGCCTGACGTCGAAGAGGTGAAAGCGCGCTTGATCTTGCCTCAGGTCCTCGAGGCCATTCGCGCGCTTGAGGAGAACGTGCTTCTTGATATCCGTGAGGGAGATGTTGGCGCAATCTTCGGCTGGGGCTTTATGCCATGGTCGGGGGGCCCACTTTCCTGGGTCGATATCACAGGCCCAGCTAAGGTCGTGGCGCTTTGTGACGAAATGGAAGCCAAGCACGGCGAACGTTTTAAAGCCCCAGATCTCCTGCGAGATATCGCGGCAAAAGGGGAGACCTTCTACGGCCGGTACCAGCCGAGTGCAGAAGCTGCGTAGTCCAAAAACCGCGAATGCATGACTAGGGGCCGCTTTGCGGCCCCTTTGTCATTTCTGGCGGACCAAAAGACGATTTCCGGTCAGTTGTTGTCGAGCTTACTCCGCTAGCTCGCAACTTTTGCCTTCTGCAAACGCATAAAGCCGGTCGGATAGGCCCGTCCTCGAACCATCGAACTGTGCGATTTTTTGCAAGCTCCCTTCCTCGCAGCAGACAACGGAATTGAGGCAATGATCGCGGTTGAAGTCACTTAGAAATTGGCGAACCTGATGGTCCCGTAGGTAGGCTTGCATCCAAGCTGGATCAAATTGGTTAAGCGCGAAACTGCGGCTGTTGACGAGACCGTCACCATTGATCACTGGGTGTGGGTGCAAATGCCAAGCGATGTATCCGGAGCCGTCATAGACGAAGAGCGGGCCCGTCGTTGTGGATCGTAGATCCTCGACGAACGATCTGTAGGCCTGGGCGGTATCAAAATCGCGGTAAAACTTGGTAGCCGCAGCACTCGCTGGCAGCAGAACACCAAGTGCCAGCGCTGGGATCGCGGGACGAAGATAGCCTGATGTTGCTTTGCCAGCCCCATAGATCGCCACCAAAACAGGCATCGCGAAATACCAATCACGTAGAAACCCGCCGAGGCCATGGACCAGTAAAAAGCTGGCTAAGGTGGCATGGAACAGCGGCTGTAGAACCAGTTCTCTTCGGGTCTCTCGCGTGGGATCCCAAGCATAGAGAATTGTTCCAATCGCCCCAGCCCAAATGCACAGGCGGATCATATTACCCAAAGAGTAGAAGTTGATCCGCGCCAGCTGAGCCATGTCGAATTCGGCGGCTTCTGCAGCTGTCAGCCGCGACGAAACGGACAAAAGATCTCCCGCAATCAACCAGTTTCCCAACGCAGTAACAGTTAGACCGGCAGCGATGCTTCCGAGGATTCGCACAGATAGGCGCGAGTTATGCCACAGCATCCAGAACGCGATTAGGCAGAGTGGAAGACTGTAGTCAACGCGGGTCATTACAATTAGAAACCCGATACTTGCGCAAAGCGCGCTGTTGCCATGATCGATTGATCGAGCGAGCGCTATAAAAAGCAAAGCGCCTAGCAAACCCTCCATCCCGAAGCCGACGAAGTAGGCTGCAGTGAGGATTTGGACGAACGTGATTGGTCTGCAGATCCACGCGAAGATGATGAGAGGGATCGCGCTTGTGGCGAGCAGGGCGGTCTCGATCGCGATGGCCTGCGAGAACACCATGCCACCAGTAACAAGAACTGCCATCCAAAGGAGGTGAAACCCGTTGGTTGTTGTGCTGCCGTCGAAACTTAGCGAGCCATTCTCGATCGCGTTTCTAGCGATCTGGAAGTAGAAAAAGACGTCGTCTTCGTGCATCCCAGCGGGGTAGAGTTCCAGCTGAAGATACGCGACGAATGCAAATAGACCTGTCAGGCTAAGATTGATCGCTCGGTTCGGAACGGACTCGATGAGTGTCAATTCTGATCGGAATGCAGCAGAGGGCAGGGACTGCCCCCTTTGAAGATGTAGATCCGATCGATATGTTCGGCATCGCGGTGAGGATAATCTGCACCGGGTTCGAGAGTACGAGCGCCACAGCACAGCCCTGGTACTGGGCACACACCAAGCTCAGGCGTTCCTGCGAACTGTTTTACCTCGTGCTCGGCGAGGTAGCTGGTCAACCAAGCAGCATTGCCCGAATTTCGGGCAAACTCAAACGTGCTCATGACACCGTTCCCGTTCAGCACAGGGACAGGGTGACGCCGCCAAGCGAGGTAGGCGGATCCTTCATACGCAAAAACGGGTCCGTCAACTTCGGACGTGCTATCGATCATTTTCGCGTACTCGCGTGACGCATCCCAGGCTTGAAAGAACTGAACACCCGAGGCGCCTATTGGGATGACGATGCAGAATAGGATCGCCGGTGCTGCGCGCCATTTAAGATCTGGCGACGCTTTGCCTGCAGCGTAGATTGCTACCAAAAGAGGCGCCGCAAAGTACCACTCGCCTAGGGTCGAGACAAATCCGTGAACCAAGAGGAAAGCGTAGAGAGCCAGATGAAACAGTGGATTGAAGATGATCCTTTGGCGATCGATTCCGAGGGTGAAGTAAGAGATGAGCAGCGTTACGATCGCCCCTAGCCAGGCGGCTATCCTGATCTGGTTTTCAACCGCTGCGAAGTTCTCGATCGTCCGTTGCAGAACTCCGTCTAGCGATGTGGCCTGTTGCAAAACGCCTTTTTGCAACAAGGAGACGGAATAAAGTTCTTCTGCGATCGCCCAATGCATCGCTGCATAGGCGATAACGCCAAGCAAAGATCCGACGATGATGGGCGCGAGGAACTGTCGATCCTTGGCCCATGCCCAAATGATCAAAACACCAGTGCAGATCAAGTAATCGATCCGGGTGAGCACGATTGCTAGGGTCAGGACCAGTACGATGGCTCGTGAGCGGGCCTGCAAGGCCCAAGCAAGCGCTATGAAAAGCAGGGCTGCAAAGACCCCCTCGGTACCAAAGCCCGTCAAGTACACCGCGACCAGGATTTGCACAAAGACCAAAGGTCGTGTGATCCAGGCAAAGATCAGGACGGGAAGAAGCGCGACGCCGATCAGGGCGGTTTCAACTGGGATGGTTTGCGCGAGAGGGGCTGCAAGACCGCTCAAGACCGCCATCCAAAGCAGATGAAAGCCGTTGGTCACGTAAAGGCCGTCAAAACTTGGTTGACCGGTTAAGATGATGTTTCGAGCGATCTGGAACGTGCTGTAGCTGTGCTCCGAGTGCATGCCCGCCGGATGCATGTCCAGCTGCCACGCTGCCAGCAACACGAAGAGCACCGAGAGAAACAGGTTGTTCGCACGTTCCTGAAAAGAAGGCATCTTCGGCGTCCTAAGCGTCGAACCGTTCGACCCGGTAGGGCGAGGTATCGATATTGGTGGGTCGATCGGTTGCCATCCCGGCGGCGATCCGGCCCACTTTTGGTCCCATAGTGAGGCCGAGATGTTGGCCTCCGCAAGCGAAGATGATGCCGGGCGCCTTCGGGCTCGGCCCAACGAGCGGCAAACTGTCTGGCGTGGAGGGACGACGGCCCATCCAGTAAGTCTCCCCTTCCCACTCAAGATCCGGATAAAGCCGTTTTGCTTGACGTCTGATTAATGCGTATGGCGTTTGCTTCGCCGGTGCATCGATTGGCGCGAACTCTGCTAGGCCGGCCACGCGCAAGCCGGGGTCCATCGGTGTCGCCGCCGCTTTGGCTGAGCTCAGCATGTAAGGTGTCGGGGGGCGTCGGTTCGCGCCCTTGAAGACGAGATGATAGCCACGCTCTGCTTGCATCATTGCTCGGTGCCCCAACTTGCTCGCAAGTTTACCCGACCATACACCGGTTGCGAGGATGACGCGATCCGCCTCTGTTTCCGATCCTCCTTCCAAGGTGATTTTCGCGCGACCTTGGTCAAGTGGAGCGACATCGACCACTTCACCTAGCGCCATCTTGCCTCCCGCCTCGGCGAAAGCGTTGAACAAGGCCTGGCAATAGGCCGATGGATGCGTAATCCAGCCATGATTGTGCAAAGCGGCGCCAAATTGGTGTTCTGGCCCAAGATAGGGATCGCGATCTTGCAGATCATCGCGATCCCACTCATCCCAGCTTAGACCTTGTTCGCGACGAATGGCCCAGCTGAAATCGTCCGCCTCGT
>JBCDAQ010000210.1:0-6081 GCA_039185285.1 Pseudomonadota bacterium | reverse complement strand
TCTATGATGAAGGCCTCCTGATCCCGCCCTGCAAGCTGGTGGGTCAAGGCGAGGTCAACGCGCTCCTGATGGAGATCGTCAAAGCCAACTCCCGCGAGCCGATCGCCAATGAGGGCGATATCTACGCCCTGATCGCCTGTTGCGAGACCGGCGCGCGCAGGCTGGTCGAGATGATGGAGGAATTCGGGCTGGCTGATCTCGACCCGCTGGCCGAGCATATCATCGAGACCTCCCGCCGGGGCACGCTGGAGGCGATTGCTGAGATCCCACCCGGCAGCTACTCGGCGCGCCTGATGGTCGACGGGTATGAGGCGCCGATTGAACTCGTGGGCACGATGACGGTTGATGCCGACGGGATCCTGCTGGATTACGCTGGCACGGCGGGCTTGTCTGCCAAGGGGATAAACGTGCCCTTGAACTATGCGACGGCCTATTCGGTCTTTGCCATGCGCTGCCTGATCGGCTCGGACATCCCGAACAATGCAGGCTCACTTGAGCCGTTTCGCGTCACCGGGCCCAAGGATTGCATTCTGAACGCCCAGCCGCCCGCGCCGGTCGCGATGCGCCATTCCTTGGGTCAGATGACGGCGGATCTGGTCTTTGGCTGTCTGGCCCAGGCGATCCCCGACCGCGTGCCCGCCGAGGGGCCCTGCACTATGTGGGACCTGCCGCTGCGCAGCGCGCCGGAAGTAGCTCAGGCCGGGCGGGAGGCTTTTGCGGTTGAATTCGTCCACAATGGCGGCACTGGGGCGCGGCCTGGGAAAGATGGTCTTTCGGCCACGGCCTTCCCCTCGGGTGTTTGGGGCAGCCAAGTCGAGAGCTCGGAGCAAGTGGCGCCTGTGCGCTTCCTCTGTCGTGAGCTTCGACCCAATAGCGGCGGGGCAGGGCGCCTTCGGGGCGGCCTCGGCCAGCGGATCGAACTGAGTCCGGCGGGTGAGGATGCGTTCCTCGTCTTCCCCGCGGTCGAGCGGATCCTCTTTCCCGCGAAAGGACGCGGAGGTGGACAGCCCGGTGCGGCGGGGCGGATCGCTATCGATGATGGACCCAACTTGCCGGGCAAGGGCGCCTACCGTGTTGAACCCGGCCAACGGCTGATCTTCGAGACACCCGGCGGTGGTGGTTTTGGCGCGGCAGAGGAGCGAGGGCGAGATCTGGTCGCCCAAGACCTCGCCGATGGCATCATCAGCAGGGAAGAGGCCCAAAAGCTCTACGGATGGGAGGAGCCATCATGATCACCGCAAAGCCAGAATTTGCCAATCTATCCCCCTATGGCGTGGAGAACCGGGTGGTCGCACCCGGCAAGACACCGATCCCGCTCGATGTGAACGAAAGCCTGCGCCCGCCTAGCCCTGCGGTTGGCGAGGCGATCACCGCCGCTCTCGGTCAGACGCATCGCTATCCGGATGCAGGCTGGGCCGAGCTGCGCGCCAAGATCGCCCTTGTCCATGAACTCCACGCGGACAAGATCCTCTGCGGTCCTGGTTCGCTCGAGCTGATCGGTCTGTTGATCCGGGCCTTCGCTGGGGCGGGAGACGAGGTCCTCTCCACCCAATACGCTTATGCTTACTTCAGAACGGCGACCCATATCGCGGGGGCTACCTATGTCGCAGCGCCAGAGGCGGGGATGAGCGTCTCGGTTGACGCGCTGCTCGCTGCAGTGACGCCTCGAACCCGGATCGTCTGCCTCGCCAATCCTGGCAATCCGACAGGGACCGTGATCCCGGCGGCGGAGATCCGGCGCCTCCGTGACGGGCTGCCCGCCACCGTTCTGCTGATCATTGACCAAGCCTATGGCGAGTTTGTGGATGCTCTGGCAGAGCGGGTGTTCGACCTCGTCGACCGCGGCGATACCGTGATTTTCCGGACGTTATCTAAAGCCTATGGCTTGGCAGGTATCCGGGTGGGGTGGGGTCTGTTTCCGCCAGAAGCTGCGACCGCGATCCGTAAACTTCAGCCGCCCGGCTCAATCTCAGGCGTCAGCCAGGCAGCCGCGATCGCGGCAGTCTCTGACCAAGCCTACATGCATGAAACTGTGGCGCAGACAGTCCACCAACGAGAGGCGTTCGCCACGCGCCTTGCCGAGATCGGGATCGAAACGGTGCCCAGCCGAACAAACTTTATCCTGCTGCGCTTCTCTGACCGCCAGGCAGCTAAAAAAGCTGAGCAAGCTTTGCGAGATGAGGGTGTCATGCCCCGGGCGATGGGCTTTTATGGGTTGCCCGATTGCCTTCGGATTACCATTGGTCAGCAGGCCGAGATGGATTTGACGGCTGGAACGCTCGCCCGCCTCATGGAGGTCAAAAAATGAGACTAAATCCAAGATTTTCGGCTCGATTTGGCGTTCTGGTGCCTTTCACCAATACCAATCTCGAACCGGATATGCAGCATCTGGCACCATCGGATGTCGGAATCTATGCCGAGCGGTTGGGCGGATATGATGTTGATGAGATCCCAGACGACACGCAAATGGCAGGTCTGGGTGCGGCGGATTTGACGGAGCCTTTGCGTCTGATCGAAGGAGCGCGACCCGATGTGATCCTTTATGGCTGTACGTCGGCCACGCTGACCCACGGGCCGAGCTTTGACCGCAGCTTGGCCGAGAAGATCCGAGCGAGCTCGGGCGCGCAGTCGGTGACCGCTGCCGGCGCTCTGGTGCATGCCGCCCGAACGCTGGAGCTCAGCAAGATCGCCTTCGCCTCCCCCTATGTAGATGCAATCAACGATAAGGCGATCGCGTTTCTGGCAGATGAGGGGGTCGAAACTGTCTCTCGCGCCGATATCGGTCGGGAGCTCGGCAACTACGGGCAGGGTGAACTAACCCCGGATGAGGTTTATGCCCTGGGGCTGGAGGCTAATACATCCGACGCGCAAGCGATCGTCCTCTCTTGCACGGATATGCGCTCGGTCGAGGTAATCGATCGGCTTGAGGCCGCCGCTGGAAAACCCGTCATCTGCTCGAACCAGGCTATGATGTTCCAGGCACTTGAACTCATTGGGAGAACGCCGGAGCGGGGCTGCGGAACCTTGATGCAGGTGGCAGCATGACCAAGCTTCTCTTGCACACCGATGAGCCCTCGACCGCTTTGGAGGTGATGGCGGAGCGTCATCCAGACCTGGAGCCAGCTGTCTGCACCGACTTTGCCAGCCTGCCGTCGATGCTTGCCGAAATAGCGCCGGAGGTTGTCTATAGCTCTCGGTTTGCCAGTGAACCCTTCCCGCGTGAAGCCCTTTTCTCAACCCCGAGCGTTAAATGGGTGTCGAATGCAGGTTCTGGGGTCAACCACTTGATGCCTTGGGACGCAGAACGGGTCACCGTTACCAACAGCGCGGGCGTGGCCGCCGCAGCAATGGCTCACTTTGCGATTGGGATGTTCCTGCATCACAGCCTGGACATTCCACGGATGCAGAAAGATCAGACAGATCGCCATTGGCCAATGCGTGGGATTGTTCCACTGGACGGAAAAACCCTTGTGTTGGTTGGTGTTGGCAAAACCGGCGCGGAAACGGCCCGGATCGCCAAGGCGATGGGGATGAAGGTTCTGGGTGTGCGCGCACGACCGCAACCGACACCGAATGTCGATAAGATCTATGCCACGTACGATCTGCCCAATGCGCTAAGCCACGCCGACTTCGTGCTGATTTGTCTCCCGCTGCTTCCAACCACAAGGGGCCTGATTGGCCGCGACGCGTTGCAAGCCGTCAAGCGGGGCGCTGTTTTAGTGGATGTTTCTCGCGGCGGGATCCTTGTGCCAGAGGAGCTGATCGCCGCATTGGACGAAGGACGCCTCGCCGGCGCGACACTGGATGTCACAGAGCCCGAGCCCTTACCGACAGAAAGCCCTTTATGGTCCCATCCAAAAGTTCTCATCTCCCCGCACTGCTCGGGGGTCTATGAAGGGTGGGAAAGGCGGTCGGTCGAATGGTTCGCGGACAACCTGGGCAGATGGCGCCGAGGCGAGGCTCTGCAAAACGTGGTCAGCCCAGAACGAGGCTACTAACCCCCACTTGGCCAGGCCAGCCATGCGCCAGCCTGATCCGCTAATTCGTCGGGCTCAAAGCCAATGAGCAAGGACAATCGCTCACCGTTCTCGGTCGTTGCATAGATCCTCTCAGCAACGCGCCCTCTGCGAAAACCAACTTGGATACGCCGCCCCTCATAGGTTGCGCCGGTTCCAAAGCGGATCGTGACTTCCTCGCCTTTACCGGGAATTACCTGAGCGATCTGCCCCTTTAAATCCCGCAATAGAAGACCCCCGCTGGGGTCCTCTTCAGCGACCAGCAAACTGTCGACCCCCTGCGCGGGCACAGACAGCCGAGCACTCGATCCCGTGGCATAGGCAAGGGACGCCCTAGGAACCGTGACGAGGTTATTCATGGCAATCACCTCGCATCCGCAATCAGGTCGATCCTGGGGAAGATCCGCGATACATAGGCGCAGCGCCTGTTCCGCCAAATCTGGTCTTGGCAGGGTCTCAGGCGACGCTACCACAGCAGTTGCCGGGCAGGACAGCGAGGGCGCCCCCCGCGCGAGAGCCCGAGATCCGGTTGATTGCAGAAACTGGCGTCCGGGCTCCGATCCGATGAGGTAGGGCAGCGTGTCGATCAAGACCTTGTCCGCCTGGTCTCGATTGCCCAGCACCTCTGGGTTTGATCTTTGTGCAACCCGTCGCGCCTCTGAGAAGTCATCGCCAGGTTCCGCCGCAATAACCGGCGGACGGTCGAGCAAGATCATCTTCTGGAGATGCCAATCCTCATCCACCGAGAGGCGCTGAGAGCGTTCCTCCGGCGGTAACTGACTGCAAGCCGCAAGGGTGGCCAATGCGCTGATACACGCTAACTTCCCCCACGGGCCGTTCATGCTGAAAACCATCATACAAGCACTCCCAACCCGATTTTGTGGCACAAATGCGTCGAATCAAGTTATTCCAGCTGCATTAAGTCCTTAGCACGGCAAAAAGAAAGTGATAATGAGGTGTGTGGGTTCTTGCGGGAAAGGTGAATTGTGACGGACGAACTGAACGGCACGGGAAAAATCGTGTCAGGACATGTGAAATGGTACGACGCCGTGAAAGGATACGGATTTGTAGTACCAGACGACGCAGACGAAGGTGATATTATGGTGCATGCGTCCTGTGTTCGGGCGTTTGGCATCGTAACCCTGGCAGAAGGCGCAAAGGTCAAAATTGTATCGGAGAAAGGCCAACGCGGACTTCATGCTGAACGACTTCTGGAAGTCGAAGAGCCCACAATGGGTGAACTTGATCACAGTCTGGAGATGGCGCGGCCAACCGAAGTTTTGGACCATGGTTCGGAGGTTGGGCCGCTGTTGCCTGCTCGGGTTAAGTGGTTCGACAAACAGAAGGGTTTTGGCTTCGTCAACATCTATGGCGACCCTGAGGATGTCTTCGTACACATGGAGACGGTCCGGCGCTGTGGCTTTCAAGATCTGGCGGGGGGCGAGGGCATGGCGTGCCGAACCTTCCGAGGGCCGCGTGGGTTGATGGTCGCTGAATTGCGGCTCTGGGAAGCGGGCGTCGAAGAAGCGAAAGTCCAAAGCACACAGGATTAATCGATGCGCCTCGCGTCTTTGATCGTGCTCGCCGGGGTTGCTGCCGCATCACCCGCGAAAGCGATTGAGTGCGCGCGCGAAGAGATCGTTGTCCTGACCGAGCCGCCAGTTACCTTTGAGATAGAGCTTGCCGAGACACCGGATCAGCAAGCTCGGGGCCTCATGTTCCGCCCACAACTTGCGCGGGAATCAGGCATGCTCTTTGTGATGGACCCGCCCCGCTTTGCGAGGTTCTGGATGCGGAACACGATGATTTCGCTCGACTTGATTTTCATCGATCGAGCGGGCGTCGTCGAAAGCATCGCGGCCGATGCCGTGCCCTATTCGGAGCAGTCGCTTGCGTCCCAAAACGAGGTGCGCGCGGTGTTCGAGATCAATGGTGGCTTGGCGGCCGAACTCGGCATTCAGCCAGGAACCCAAGTGATCCATCCGATCTTCGACGAAGCGTCCGAGCCGCATCGGTGTACGCGTTAAGCCTCCTCCCACCCCACCTCCCCGCCCAACCACCGAGC
>JBCDAQ010000209.1:0-6095 GCA_039185285.1 Pseudomonadota bacterium | reverse complement strand
ATCCCCGCTTGTCATTCATCATCGCCATGATGCCCTCATTAAGCGCTTAATCGACGGGTTCAGCGGTCAGGTCGAAGTTGACGGAGACGACATCGCCGATGGTCACGAACGCGGCGCCCGGTCCAAAACCCAAGAGATAGTCACTGCGATCGATTTGAATATCACCTTTGGCAAAGGCCTCTCCGTCTTTGATGGTGAGTTGGATCGGCACCTCGACCCGCTTCGTCTTACCCCGGATCGTCAGATCACCGCTCGATATGAAATCAGTCTCGTTAAGCTGCTCAATCTCTGTCAACTCAAAGACAACCAGAGGATGGTTTTTGCTGTCAAACCATTCCGCTGAGGTCGCGAACGCACTCGCCACGCTATCGTTCAGATCGATACTGGAGCTTTCTATCCGAATCCAAAGACGTGTCGCTTCAAGTTTCCCGAGATCGAGAAATCCCTCGCCCGCGAACTCGTGGAAACGTCCGGTATCCGGCTTACCCGCGCGCTCATAGGTAAAGAGGATTTCAGAGCGTTCCTGATCCACAGTCCAACCCTTTGCCAACGCCTCAAGCGGTGCGAAGGTTAACGCTAGGAAGAGTAGAATCCGCTGCATCTTTATATCTTACCCAGCCGGTGTGATTTCCAGATCGATGCGAACCGGAATTTGCACTCCGATCGCAGGTGCCGCGAAGTTCATCCCAAACTGCGAGCGGTCGATTTCTCCCGTCACTACAAATCCCGCAATGGTCACAGCCGGATTGAAGGGAGAAGGGCCAATCAGGTTCAGACGTGCGTCCAACTGCACTTCGCGGGTCTGACCAACCATCGTTAGATCGCCGACAATCACAGCGGTTTCAGTACCGTTTGGAGTAACCGACTTCGATTCAAAAACGATCTCAGGATACTTTTTAGCATCGAAGAAATCCTTGCTCTTCAGATGTTTGTCGCGGGCAGGCCATTGAGTGTCCACACTGTCGACCTGGATGACGAAAAGGACCTTCGACTCCTCCACCTTTTCGGGCGAGAACTCAATCTCGGCATCAAACGTGCGAAATGTGCCTTGGACGGTCGAAAACCCCAAATGATCGACGGTAAAGGTCACATGCGCGTGGCTTTTGTCCAGGACATAGGGCTCCGCCAGGGTAGGCGTGCTCCAGGCCAATGCGAACGTTGACAGAATGGCGAAAATCCTGGCGACCTGATGCATGACTACTTTCCTCCATCGGCTTTACCTTCACTCCGGGATATAGCTCCCTGATCCCTTCGTTACCAGCGGAGGTCTCGCGACTGTTGCTGAAGGTTGAACTTCGCGTTACCCGAGTGCCGGTGGTTAAATGCGCAGTATGAGGCAAAGGGCATGGCAAAATCCCTCTCAGTTGATCAGGCAATGAAGCAGGCCAAATCGTTGGCCTCGCAGGGGCGTGTTGGCGACGCGCGCGTGATCTATCAGCAGATCCTCGCCAAGTTCCCAGCCAACAAACGCGCGGCACAAGCCCTCAAAGGTCTTGCGCCAGATCCTCAGCAAACCGCTCAGATGCGGATCCAAGCGGCGCTGAACGACCTGATAAAGCTTTTTAATCTTGGCAGGTACGACAACGTGATCACTCAAGCCCAAGAGATGACGAAATCGCTGCCAAAACTGCCGATCCTACCCAACATGATCGGCGCAGCGCTGTCGGCAAAGGGTGACTATGAGGCGGCAGTCCCACACTATGAACGCGCGCTTGAGCTCGACCCGACATTGGTTCCAGCACATAACAATCTGGGTGCGGCCAAAGCGGAACTCTCGTTGCTGGACGATGCGATCGGACACTACGAAGAGGCACTCAAGCTCGATCCAACCTACGCACAAGCCGAGAACAACATGGCGAATGCGCAGCGCCAACTTGGCCGGATTGAGGAGGCGGTTGAGGGATATCGCAGAGCGGTCAGCCTTAATAGCAAACTGGCAGACGCTCACGGCAACCTCGGAAGCTGTTTGTTCTCCATAGGTCAGCTCGAGGAGGCTTTGCTTTCCCTCCGCCAGGCAGCACTCCTTGAACCAAAGAAAGCCGAATACCCGGCTCAACTTGGCAGTGTTTTTCAGCGGCTTGATCGCACGCAAGAGGCCATTGAAGCCTATGATGCCGCAGTAGAGCTTGCCCGTGAGCCCGAGTACCTAAATGCTCGCGGGACACTTCTTACAGCATTGCACCGTCATGACGCCGCAATCACCAGCTTCCGCGAAGCCTTGGATTTGCAGCCCGACTCAGCCGAGGCGTGGAGCAACCTCTGCGCCGTCTACGATACGCAGGCTAAGGTTCCGGAGTTGGCAGAGACCGTGGCAGCGGCGGGCGAAGCAATCGGGAGTTGGGATCCGCAAAACCGGCTTTGGGCCGGTGTGCTAGCGGCGCATCAAGGTGATGATGCAAAGGCCTGTGAGTTTCTTGAGAACATCTTTCAGGACGAATTGCCGACAACGGGGCAGATCAAGCAGGCGGAGACGCTCGGTAAGTGCCAAGACCGGCTGGAGCGGTCTGCGGACGCCTTCGAGGCCTTCCAAAGAACAAACAACCTGGTTATGGACCAGCAAGCGCGAGGTCCTGCAGACCCCTTGCGCTACGTTGACGAAATCGCCGCGATCAACGTCTCTCTCGATGAGGCTGGGATCATTGATTGGCCATCCAGCGATGAAGGGTCTGAGCTGGTGTTTCTGGTCGGTATGCCGCGATCTGGCTTTAGCTTGCTAGGCAGCCATCTACGGGCCCATCCACTGATTGAGACTGTAGAAGAGGGATTGATGGTAGAAGCCGCTCATCGGTTTCTCGATGGTACCGCAACCATTGATGCCCTATCGGCGTTGAGCGAAGCGAAGCTGGATGCGATGCGTGCAGCCTATCGGTCTGCTCTTGACTTGCAGATAGCTAAGGCCACCCCAGGAAAGCGCGTCTTCGTCAATCAACCTTTGAACATCGTCTCCACGCCTTTACTCCATCGCCTGTTCCCAGCTGCGCATTTCGTTCTCAATCTGCGCCATCCCTGCGATGTTACTCTTAGCTGCTTCATGCATAACTTCCCGCTGACCGATGCCACAGCGAACTATCTCGATCTAGAGGATACGGTTGCACTTTACAGCTTGGCAATGGAGGCCTGGATCGGGAGTTGTGAGAAACTTCCGATAGCCTCAAGCCAAATCCGCTACGAAGATTTGCGCCACGATGCCAAAAGTGCCTTGAATCCTCTGCTCTCAGAACTCGGCCTTAGCTGGAGCGAGGAAATGGCCGCTGTTCAGCAACAACATGGTCTTAATGACGGGTCGATCGATGGTGAGGAAGAACTGGGGTTCTTCACTGTTCCCAAAGCGCGCTGGGAAAGATACCGATCACAGATGGATCCCGTCTTAGACACGCTCCAACCCTGGGCCGCACGGTGGGGCTACGAGATCTAGAACCGACCCGACTGTTGTAGACCGTACCAGCAGTCACAGAAAGGCGAGGCCGATTCGCTTAAGAAAAGTCATCCAATACGTTGAAAGGACCGAGGATGACCGACGCGAAACATACTCCCGAGCAGATCACCGACGCGGACCTTGATCAGACACAAGGCGCTGGTCGGGGCTCTTTGTTGGCTGCAAGCAAAGGCAGTGCCTACACCAAATCCCAAGACAAACTTGGAAATTTTGAGATCCAGGACTTGATGAGCCGCTTCAATCAGGCTGAGAGCACGGCTTCTTCGGTTCAAAAGAAGACCGACGACACCGCAAACTCGGTGATTGGCAAAGTCTGATCAGACTGAGGGTTCCCGCAGGTTCGGGGGCGGTGCCGACCTGTTCAGCGGGTCGGCACCGGAACTTCACCGCGGTAATCATAGAAACCGCGGCCTGTCTTGCGACCATGCCAACCAGCTTCGACATATTTCACCAAGAGTGGACAAGGCCGGTACTTGGTGTCTGCAAGTCCTTCGTGAAGCACGTTCATGATGGCTAGGCAAACATCCAGTCCGATGAAATCCGCAAGCTCTAAAGGCCCCATCGGGTGGTTGGTACCAAGCTTCATGGCTGTGTCGATGCTCTGCACCGATCCGACGCCTTCGTAGAGAGTGTAGATCGCCTCATTGATCATCGGCAACAGGATCCGGTTCACGATGAAGGCGGGGAAGTCCTCGGATGTTGTGGCGGTCTTGCCGATCGAGTCGACCAACGCTTTCAAAGACTTGAACGTCTCCTCATCGGTGGCGATCCCACGGATCAACTCCACCAGTTGCATGATTGGGACCGGGTTCATGAAGTGAAAGCCCATGAACCGCTCTGGCCGGTCCGTGGCTGAGGCGAGGCGGGTGATCGAGATCGACGAGGTATTCGAGGTCAAGATCGTCTGTGGGGCAAGATGCGGGCTCAGTTCGGCAAAGATCTTGTGTTTGATCTGCTCGTTCTCGGTCGCTGCCTCGATGATCAAGTCCAGAGGTCCGATATCGCTCAGGGCCATCTCAACATGAATACGACCGACCGTCGCTTCATGTTCTGCGGGCGTCAGCTTGTCCTTGGAGACCAGCCGGTCGAGCCCCTTGACGATCCGCTCATGGGCGGCTTCGAGGGCTGCCGGGTTCACATCGTTCAAGTGAACTTCATAGCCCGCCTGGGCAAAGACTTGGGCGATACCGGCGCCCATCTGGCCGGCGCCAACGACGCCGATCGTGCGAATGCTCATCGCAAGTTATCCCCTGGTTATTCTCGGCGCCTCTTTTGTGCGCTGCGACAGCCAAGTATGGGCTTGGCGGGTCCCATTGCAAGCAACCTTGCAAAAAATCCGCGTCAACCGGTGGTGATCCGCAACTCGTACTCAAGATTCTCGGCAAGGAACGCCGTCGAGAGCGCGAAGGTCACCAATCCGCTGAGCGCCCCCGTCGCGCCAAAGATGCGATACTTCCTCCCAAGCGTGATATCGCCATAACCAAGCGTTGTCGTGGTCACGAGGGCGAAGTAGATCGCGTCATCGAAGTCCTCGATCGCCCGCATCTTGACCAGCATCAGAGCCCACATCGTAATCTGGATGGCATGACCAAACAGAACGACCAATACCACCACAACTGTCGTCGAGGTCCAATAGATCCAAAAGCGGGCGTCTCCCAAGGCGGTCGCGGCGAGGTCCAGCACCTCACGGCCCGCGAAGAGAACCGCAGTATGAATGATCATACCCAGGATCGTCACCAACGCGCCCAGCATCATTTGGGTGCTCGAGCTCATCTGGATCCTCCCGGGCTTTCAGCCGAAACCACCGCCAGCTTGTCGGTCGCCCATGGCGATAAGTCGGCTGTCTTGAACGCCTGCGTTGCGGTGAAACACAATGGCCTGATAGCCGGGGTCTGTCACCATCGCCATAAAAGCGCCGACTGTGGGATAGCGGGCAATGAAGGCGATATGCCAATGCTCCGCCTCAGGCCCGATAAGGACAGTTTGGGGATTGCCGCGCCAGATCAACTCACCGCCAACCTGTTTGAAGAACTTCCCGCTCTCGCGGCCATAGGCGGTGTAAGCCTCGGCCCCGGTTGCCTCGCGGCCATCCTCATACTCGGCCTTCGCCCGCAGGCGCACAAGATTGAGCATCGACACAGACGCCTCACGATCGAGGTGCTTGAGTTGATCGAACTGCGCTCGGGTCGGATTGATATGCATCGGAAAGAAAGAAGGCCCGCGCTGGGGCGGGCCTTGATCCGGTTAGCCGAGGGCTTCTTCAAGCTTCGGCAGGGCGTCGAAGAGATCCGCCACCAGGCCGTAATCGGCGACCTGGAAGATCGGGGCTTCTTCGTCCTTGTTGATCGCAACGATCACTTTCGAGTCCTTCATCCCAGCAAGGTGCTGGATAGCGCCCGAGATGCCCACCGCGATGTAGAGGTCGGGTGCTACGACCTTGCCGGTCTGACCGACCTGCCAATCGTTCGGGGCGTACCCTGAGTCGACGGCTGCGCGCGAGGCGCCAGTGGCAGCACCCAGCTTGTCAGCGACTTTCTCGATCAGGGCGAAGTTCTCTTCCGAGCCCATGCCGCGACCGCCGGAGATGACGACTTTGGCCGATGTAAGCTCGGGACGGTCGGTCTCGACGACCTTGTCCTGCACCCACTCCGAGAGACCT
>JBCDAQ010000208.1:0-6206 GCA_039185285.1 Pseudomonadota bacterium | reverse complement strand
TGAGGGGAATTTCCCCGGTGGAGAAGTCGCTGTGTGGGGTTAACAGGATTTATGTGATTAATCAGAGCTCTTTCTGGTTATGATAGGAATTACTCACACCTCTTATCCCGTCTGACCACGCCCTCCGTGAGCCCTTTGATTGAAAGAAACGATCCAGCATTCCCCTAATTTACGATCTTCACAGTGGAATAGATCGTGTAGGGGATTTTACCAATTGCGTGCTGGAAGTAGGATATCGCGCTCATTCGATGTTCGGTTTTCCCTCACGATTCCATCCACTGAGAACAGAGCCAATGGGCCTTCAGGGGTGTGGGGATATGTTCCAACTGCGCGCAATAGACGACGACTAAGCTCGGGTGAACACGCGCGAGCCGAAGTATACGACCGCGGGCGCTATCACGCTCGCGTCCCCTGAGGCTCTCGGAGATCGGAGCCTGGGATTTCTGCGCTTTCGCCGCGTGTTCGCTAGGCGGTGAGTCTGTTCTGAGCTACGAAGTCGACGATCTCTGCGCGGCCGACCAAGGAGAGCTTTCGCATCGCCCGCGAGCGATAGGTCTCCACGGTCTTGCAGCTTACATCGAGTTGTATTGCAATCTCTTTTGCTGTGTGTCCCCGTGCCACGAGCACCAGCACACTGCGCTCCCGATCACTGAGACAGGAGGACACCGATGAGCTGTTCGAGACATCCGCCCGATCAGACCAGAGGACCTTCATGCAGATTGGGTCGAGGTAGAACCCGCCCAGATTTGCCACCTCAAGTGCCGCCTCGAACTCACGAAGACCCGAGCGCTTCGACATGAACGCGTTAAAGCGCTTCCCGATGGCCATCTGAAGCTGCTCCGCTGTGGGCTTTAGGGTGTACCCTATGAGCAGACATTGCTCCATCCATCCCGACGACGCCTCAAGAATGGTCGATGCGTGCCACTCAAGTTGTGACGGATCAACGACAACAACATTGCGGCAGTCTGCGTTTAAATGAGCATCCGGATCGAATGCTCGTGAATCGTAAGTCGACGCTGAAATGTTCCTTAGCGAGCGCGCATAAATTGCAAGCGCATCTGCCAAAATAGGATTATCTTCGACTACTGAAACGTGGAAAATTTCCAATGCTGTATTAGTCAACGATCAGTGCCTCCGCACCTCGTTGCACAATGGGAATGTGCGATTTAACAACTCGGCCGATGCCCTCCCCGGCACCCGCCACTACTCTATGTGTCTCACTTAAACCACAAAGCTCTGGCCTGCGTTAAGGGATTCCCTAAGGCCTAGTGATTCTCATCCTCCGAGATGTCGCAGTTGCCAAATAATGTGGCGCCTCGTTCATTGAATAAGCCATGCTCCTGCACATTCATCCAAACGCGCTCAACAGAAAGTTGAAGATCAAGTTAACGCTCACTACCTGAGAGGGTTTTGAGCGGTCGCAGGCCTCTTTGCAGGTGCAGCATCGGCGATTCTTTGCACGCATGCAGCACGCTGGCCGTTTCTTGACTCGCGCGACTGCCACTTTTCGTAGTACGCAATAGATGATGTGACTGAGCGCGAGTTCTGCACAACATCTGTGCACCAATAAGAGACGCTTCAGACAGAAGCGCGCGGCAACAGAGACGAGTCGCCCCCCTCGGAACGACGGTCCTCCGAAGGATCGATTCGAACGCAAACGCAGAAGTTCGGCATGGAGGCCAGTTCATATGGGCACTGCACCCGCCTGGTGGCAGGGGGATGACACACTAGTATTGTCGCCAGAAGACTCGATTTCTGACATCAACGCTGCAATCGCATCGGCAGAGGTCGGATCGGTCCTCCGCTTCGAAGCCGGCACATACGAGCTTGACGAAACGCTGGTGGTGTCGCGGTCCGACATCACCCTGGTTGGGGCGGGGCAAGGCGAAACGATCTTCCAGATGTCCCAATCGCTCGGAGACGATCCGGGCATTCAGGTCGGCGCACCGCTCTATCGGGTCCCGCAGTCGGGCACGTACCAATTGGACGAGCAGGCCGTCGCCGGTGCGACGTCGATTGAACTGGATGGGCACGACCTCCAAGTAGGTGATACCCTCTGGATCGAACGCGCAAACACGGATGCCTTTCTCGACGAGATCGGTGACGACGCATGGCGTGGGGATAAACCCCTCAGAACCAACCTGGTCGAGGTAACCGGTACGTCTGGTGGCACGGTCTTTGTCGACCGCCCGCTGACCTTCGACTATGTACCGTCGGAAACGACAGTCACGCAGCTCGACTTGGTCGAGAACGTTTCGCTGTCGGGTTTCAGCGTGCAGGGCGCCTATGGCGAGGCAGACCCAGGAACCTTCCAAAACACGGTATCGGTAGCACATCGGCAGCCCACGATCAGTGTGGTCGGCACGGATGAGGTTTCGCTCTCGGACATCACCGTCGAGCAACCGGCCTCACACGGCTTTCTCTTCGCCAAGACGCTCGATCTTACGGCGAGCAACCTTCACACCGAAGGCGCGCACAACAAGGGAGGAGGAGGCAATGGCTACTCCTTCTGGATCCGAGATGTCTACGACAGCAGCTTCACGGATCTGAGCGCCTTCGATGCCCGCCACACCATCGTCATGGCGAGCTACACTTCTGCGGCAAACAATTTCATCCACGTGTCGGACACCAATCGTGACATCAATTTCCATGGTGGACGGGATACCGGAAACGTCGTCGTCACGGATCGGTCCGTGCGCAACGCGCAAGAGCAGGCATACATGGCCTGGGTGGCGTTCGTTAACTCAGGTGAAAGTTACGGGGCGCCGACAGATCCCGACGCAAATACGATCGTGTTTCGCGAGGTCGTTGGCACGTCGAAAGGCGATTGGGTGGTCGCACACGCGGACGGCGCGGTCATAGATGGCGTCGGCGGGGCGGACGATATCCACGGCGGCGCGGGGAACGACAGCCTCATCGGGGGCGCTGGCAATGACACAATCGTTGGGTCGGCGGGGCAGGATACGGTCGACGGGGGTAGCGGAACGGATGTGCTCGTTTTGCGGTATCGGGCCGACGAAGCCGGTGTGGTTGATTTGGGGGGGGGCTTCAGGATCACAACGCCGGATGGCACGGTAGACCTGACCGGGATCGAAGTCGTCCGCTTCGACGATGCTGCTCTCGACGCAGAAGACCTTGTGTCAGAGCTAGGCGCTCCTTCTGAGAGCCCCGTCGAGCCCGATCCCGTGAACGACCCCGCCCCGGCGCCCGATCCTGCCGATGATCCGGGTACCGAGCCTGATCCTGCCCCATCGCCAGAGCCCGATCCGGCGCCCGCGCCAGACGATGATGACGACGGGAGCGGAACCGGGCGCCTCCCCCCATTACTTCTGACCGAGTATGAGCGAATCTCCACGATCGAAGAGGTTTCCGGCGGCGCGGGATGGGAGCGCGAAACGGTTTCGCACTCGACCGTCATGGGAGACCAACTCGATGCCCTGTCTCTGGCGGACGTGCAAGGAGCGCATGTCTACGGAAACGACCTCGACAACAACATCCTCGCCGACAGCGGGGACAACCTTGTGCTCGGAGCCGGGGGCGATGACCGGATCTTCGGACGTCATGGGAACGATACCCTCGATGGTGGCGCCGGTAGCAATTATCTCAAGGGCGATAAGGGCGACGACTACCTCATAGCCAGTGCCGGGTCCAACACGCTGGCGGGCGGCACAGGGGAGGACGTCTTCGCCGTTGGGGCGGGCAGCCGCGCCGTAATTGAGGACTTCGCCCCCTCCGAAGACTGGCTGCTTTTCCATGAAACCCCGCTCGCACCGCGTGACATTGCCGTACAGGCAGTCCTGAGCGACGGCGAGAACGCCGTGATGATTGCTCTGGAAGCCGGAACCGAGGTTATCCTTGAGGGGCTCACGTTAGAGGATGTCGGCGAGATCGATATCTTGACGACCAGTGACACTCCTCCGCTCCTCACCGACGGAGACCTCGTCTCTGATGACACCGAGTCCCCGGCACCAGAGCCAGAGCCGGACCCAACCAACGATCCCGCTGACGAACAAGATGGCGACGTCTCCACCGACGTGGAACCGGACACAGAAACGGGAACCGGTGACAGCGACGTGGCGGACGCCGGTCCCGACGAGGACGACGATGACTTCACTTGGTCGGCACTCTACGATCCCGATCGCCTCCCACCGCTGATTTTGACACCAGAGATGGCAGTCGACGAGACTGTCGACCTTGATGGTGGAACAGGGTGGGAGCGCAAGGAGACGGAGGTCTCCGTGACGATGGGGCCCTCGTTGGACGCAGTCTACGCCGAAGGAGACAACGATCTAGACGTCCAAGGAAACGCGCTGGACAACAATATCCTGGCCAATGGCGGTTCGAATGTCATTCTCGGCGACGCCGGTGATGATCGTATCTTCGCCCGAGGCGGCGATGATCGCGTGGACGGAGGATCCGGGGATGACTTTCTCCATGGCGGCAGAGGAGACGACCTCCTCGCCGGGGGAGACGGGGACGACACGCTTCTAGGAGAGCGTGGGGAGGATGTGTTCTTGATCCAGATCGAGAGCGGTCACGACATTATCGAGGACTTTGAGCTTGGAACGGACTGGCTTGTTCTCGACCAGCTTGCCCCCTCTGCGGTCATGGCCGCACTTTCCAGTGCCGTGAGCACCGGTGAGGGAGGCACTGTCCTCTCAATCTCGGCCAACAGCAGCATCGAGCTGGTCGGAGTTTCGATAGACGACCTTGACGCGGTGGACATCTTACTGGCCGGATAAGCAGTCAAGCTCCTCCCTTTGTAAGAGCGAATGGCGCCTTGAGCGCTGCCGAAGGTCAGGGCAAAAGGGATACTCTGCCGGGGGTATGATCAGGGAGGCTTTCTGGCTCTTGGGCACTGCCAAGACTTGGAGAGAAGCAGGAACCCGGACGTGAGCAAAGCCTCCAGCCGAGACCTTCGTCAGAGGCATCCGCCGCGCGATGCGCAGACACTCTTCTGCCAAGGAGACGATCCGGAACGTTTTGGATGGCCTCAAGGGCGAGGACAGTGTTGCCGCGCTGTGCCGTTGTGATTGTATTGCTCAGAGCCTCTGTGACAGCGGATCGAAATACTGTCTCGAAGCGAACAAGACGCGTCTTGCGGGGGAGACGCCATGTGCGGCGCCATCGCGCAAGGTCAAAGACGTGCGCTGCGAGGCCGGCGATGTGAATGCGATCGTGGCAGAGCAGGTGCTGGAGCTGCGGCCGCTCAAAGACAACAAAAACGTGCAAGGGGACAACGTCGAGCGAGGTGTCCTGCATCTGAAAATCGGGAGAATGCGCCTTGCGCGCGGGCGACCGGCTGGGGCTGGTTCGATCCCAGCACCATCTTCGACAAGGAGGGCCAAGACATCATTGCCCGCTGACCGGCAGGGTCAGGTTGCGCGTTAGCCCGAGGCCCCAAAGAACCGAATCTCGCAGGAAAACGACGGCCTGCCTGGCGACTTGCAACCGCACATCGGTGCCACCGTCGGGCACCACCATCGAGCGCGCGACCTCAAGAGCCTGCGAAACTTCACCCTGATCGATGTCTCTTTCGGTCGCGGCCAGACGATCCTGCACCAACGCGAAGGGACCGAACGGAAGGCAATAGACCACCGCCGCTTGGTTCACCGCAATGCAGCCGCATCGTCCCAGTCACCAGATCAGCCATGCACTCTCTTCGCTCCCGCAGCCACCTGTCTCAAAAAACCTGATAGCGGACACGCGACTGATCGTGCCGCCCTACAGACCGAGGTTCAGCAGCAGCCCTCGCAGCGACTGGAATTCGCCCGGTTTCGTGGACGTTTATGGGCCAGGGGGCTCTAGGGTTTCGAGGGCGCGTCTTTCGTCGTCGATCGGCGAGAGAGATCCCCGAGCCGAGGGACGGCGGCGGGGAGTGTGCCGGCCCTCTATGACCTCGAAGATCGCCATCCGGGCGTCTGCCTTGGGGCTCAACGTCCTGCGATCCGGCAACGCGCCTTCGAGGATGGCGAAGACGCTCTCGCGCATCGCGGTGTCGTAGGCGTCGCCGACGGATCCCCTGGACGATCTGACGCCTGCCGCCCTGCCTCCGAGACCGCAGGCCCCGGATGTGTCGTGCACGCCTTGGTCGCTGCGATGGAGGACGTCCGACGGTGTGCGCTGAACGATCGCCATGGTCACCGCGTCGCGCACGAGCTGGGTCTTTAGGTGCGGTCCCAGGGCCCAGCCGACACTCCGGCGCG
>JBCDAQ010000207.1:0-6214 GCA_039185285.1 Pseudomonadota bacterium | reverse complement strand
CTCGCGGATTGTCTCCGGCCCCACGATCTCCATCGGGAAGCCAAGTGCGGCACCAACCGAAATCGTGTGCTTGAGCCAATCGACCTCGTCGTCATCATAGGCGAGACGGAAGGAGCCACAACCGTGCCAGGTCACGCCCTGCCCGGTCTCTTCCTCAAGGATCTTTGAGTAGAGGTCGATGTTATAGCCAACGCATTTGCCCAAGGAGAAGGAAGAGGTCGAGTGCGTAATCTGCCCCGCCGCGTGCCAGGTGGAGCCGGATGTCAGCTCCGCCTTCTCCAGGAGAACCACGTCTGTCCAGCCCTCATGAGCCAAGTGATAGGCCAAGCCGCAGCCCATAACTCCGCCGCCAACGATGACGACCCGCGCGTGTGAAGGGACCATGACGCACTCCTCTGCTCCGCGAGGTTGGGAAACCGGAATCGCGCGTTTGTACCAAGATCAAGAGGTATTGTGCGTATGTACCAAAATCATGGAAAAGGCCCGGGTGGGTGGGTGTCGTGGCACCGCAGGTGTCACGCAGTTGCCCCCGGGCGCTTGCGCGTCGATCCCCGTTCAGAAACATACGATGACGCGACGTCGATGCTTGCAAGTTGGTCTTGCCCCGCTACTCTTCGGCCAAGTTAAGGAGACCAGATATGCCAATCGCCAATTTCGACACGCCCTGGATGGATGAGGGCCACAGGATTTACGCGGACTCGGTCAGCCGTTTTCTCGAGGACAAGTGGGTCCCTCGAAACGAAGAGTTCAACAAGGCCGGCATGATGCCCCGGGATGCCTGGAACGAGGCGGGTGAGAATGGATTGCTCTGTTCGATGATCCCAGAAGAATATGGCGGCCTTGGCGGTGATTTCGGCCATGAGGCGATCGTGAACATCGAGGCCGCGCGTGCTAATCTCAGCTGTTTTGGCGGCGGCATCCACTCGGGCATCGTCGCGCCCTACATAGCGAACCACGGCACTGAGGAGCAAAAGAAGCGCTGGCTCCCGAAACTCGCGACCGGGGAGTTGGTTGCGGCCCTTGCCATGACCGAGCCCGGCACCGGCTCGGACGTCCAGTCCATTCGCACCAATGCGATCAGGGAAGGCGACTTCTACCGGTTGAACGGTTCGAAAACAGTCATCACCAACGGCCAGAACGCGGATTTCATCCTGGTTGCCTGCAAGACCGAGAAGGGAGCAGGCGCGAAGGGGGTCTCACTTCTGGGTGTCGAGACACACGGGTTGAACGGGTTCCGTCGCGGGCGCAACCTCGACAAGGTGGGACTTAAGGCGCAGGACACCTCGGAGCTCTTCTTCGAGGACTGCCTGATCCCTGCAGAAAACATCCTGGGCGGTGCCGAGGGAACCGGTTTCGGCCAGATGATGGAAGAGCTGCCGCAGGAGCGACTGATCATCGCCGTGGGCTCAGTCGGGTCGATGGAGCGCGCGATCGATGAGACGATCGCCTATTGCAAGGAACGCGAAGCGTTTGGCCAGCCGATCATCCAGTTCCAGAACACACGGTTCAAGCTGGTGGAGTGCAAGGCGCATGTGCTGGCGGCGAAAGCCTTTGTAGACCAGTGCATGGTCGAGCATCTAGCGGGCAAGCTAACCGTCGACCGTGCGGCGATGGCCAAGTACTGGGTCACCGATGTCCAGGGCAAGGTCATCGATGAATGCCTGCAGCTCTTCGGCGGCTGGGGATACATGATGGAGTATCCGATCGCTCAGCTTTTCGTGGATGCTCGGGTCCAGCGGATCTATGGCGGCACCAATGAGATTATGAAGGAACTGGCATCCCGGTCTTTGTGACCTGAGCCACCGCAGCCTCGGCTGCCACGAGCGCTCCTTCTAAGAAACCGCCCTGTTCCCTGGCGGTTTCACTTCCCGCAAAGACCAAACGCCCGCCCATCAGCCCTTTCAGTGCGGGAGGTAAATCATAAGCTGGATGCTCCCGAAGTGGCGCGAAATCGGCTTTGGTACACGTAGCGGCTTCTGCGGCCCAATCCTGTAGAAGAAGGGCATCCGGATTTTCAGCTTCTGGCCCAAACATCTCACCAAATTGGTGGAGGATGGCAGTACGCAATCCTGTGTTGTCGGCCTGCCGGATGTCCGGTGATACGCCGATAAATCCAAAAAGCGCGCCCTCGCCACCTGTGGATGGACTAGCATCATGGATCTCAACCATCGGTCCACGTTGGCTAATGCCATCACCAGACAACCCTTGGCCTCGCCAAAATGGACTTGAGTAGACCGCAACCGCCTTCGCCTGTCCCGCCATCCATGTAGGTATCGCGGACAGCGCAAGAACAGCCGCCTCGGGCAAGTTTGGCGCAAAGCTGATTTGAGCTGCAATCCGAGGAGGAAGAGCCAGCACGACCATACGCGCCGACAGCTCGACATTAGGGCCCGTCACCCTCAATCCCGCACGATCTTCAGAAATTCGGATGACCGGCGCTTCGATACTGAGGCGGTTCGCAAGCAAGCGATCCACAAGCCCTTGGGTCAGAGCATGCATCCCACCGCCGATACGCAATGAACCTGCCATTGTCGAAAAATTCATGTCGCGGCGCACATAGCCAGAACCGTCCTGAAAGACCAAACGTCCCTCAGCATGTTGCGGGAAAACTTCGAGACCCAGCTTGTTGGTCAGCGCAAGAGCACGCGGATTGTGGGGCCAGATCCAGGCAGGCCCCAGATCGTAGCGTTCCGACTTCGAGGCTCCCTCCCGAGCCGGAAGCGACAAGATCCGCCCACCAAGGCGGTCTCTCGCCTCAAGGAGCTGCCAATCGTACCCCGCACGAAGGAGCAAGTCTGCCGTTGCGAGCCCTGAGAGCCCGCCGCCGATGATCGCGATATCCGTGTGCATGGTCAGCGGGCTCAATAGCTCATTCGTCGATCACACCATTTCAGCCAAGTGGTCGGATTTGATCCAAACCCTGGCACCCTCAGGCCCTGCAACAGCTTGCAGCTGACTGTCCTTCGGCAGCCGGAGCCAATCCCACTCCGACAGCCTGTCGCCTGCTTCTGTGAAGCCACCGCGTAGAACAAAGACTTCGAGCCCGTCTTGAACATCCATTGAGATCTCTGCGCCAGGAGCCCAATCTTCGATCCGGACATGCTCACGATTATCCTTGTAGAGTGGGATAACCTTCACACCTACGCGCCCTGCAGCGGCAACGGGTTCTGTCTTATCGGTTGCAATCCGCACATGCGTCCGGTCTTTGGGATCAAATTGGTGCAACTTCACCAGGATCGTCGTACCAGGCTCAGATGCAGGCGTATGCGACGAGGTCGGCGGATTGCGGATGTAACTCCCCGTTGGGAAGTCGCCATGCTCGTCCTGGAACACGCCGTCGAGGACGATGAACTCCTCTCCGCCATCATGGGTGTGAGCAGAGAAAGCCGAACCCGGTGCAAAGCGCACGATTGTGGTTGCGCGAGCGACCTCATCACCGATCCGATCGAGCATTTTACGCTCCACACCAGCCATAGGCGAGGGAACCCATTCGTTAGTCTCAGACTTGACGACCACCCGTTTTGAGAAATCCGCATTCAGTTCCATTTGAACTCTCCAGTTCGTTGAGAGAGCGAAGCATGTATTTGACACGCTCCGCGTAGATCCATCAGTTTCGACCCGCCATGACCCCGCCATCGACATCATGGATTGCCCCGCTCGTCCATCCCGCCCGGTCGGACAGGAGGAAGGAGACATGGTTTGCGACATCCTCGACCCGCCCGACCCGACCAACCGGGTGGAACGCATCAAAACCAGCGGTGAGCGTTTCCTCGATCTGGTCCGGTTCAATAAAACTGCCATAGATTGGCGTGACAACAACAGCCGGAGAAACCGCATTCACGCGGATGTTTTTATCGGCCAGCTCCATAGCAAGGTGCTGGGTCAGCGAATGAAGCCCCGCTTTGGCCATTGAGTATGCAGCTGAAGGGGTCGCCTTAATCGCTTGTTTCGCCCACATCGAGCCGATGTTTACAATCGCACCGCCACCATGATGGGCCATATTTCGCGCAACTGCTTGGGTCACGAAAAAGATCGCACGGTTTAGCGCCATGTACGTGTCGTAATCGCTCTTGCTGTTCTCGAGAAAGGGTTTGGGTGCGAAAGTACCTGCCGCGTTCACGAGCTGATCTATGTGACGCGTCTCAGAAGCAATCTTCGCGATGAACCTGTCGACGGATGCTTCGTCGTATAAATCGACCGAGAGCGTCTCAACCTGTGTCGTATCATTGTTCTCAAGCTCCGCCTTAGCGCGTGCCAGCTTCCTTGGGTCACGGGCAATCAGTGCGACTGTCCGTCCTTCTTCGATAAGTTGGCGTGCCGAGGCGAGACCCATGCCTGAAGAACCGCCGATAACGTAGCTGATAGAGGTGGTCATAGAGTGTGTCCTTTCCTATCGTGCAATAGCCTACCTATCACAAGGTAGGCTGCTTTCCAGGACATAATGCTGTGTCGAGAATTTGTCAACCTACTGATAGATAGAATTGTGAATCCCTTGCAATGCGCCGCAATCGACTTCATCTATCTATCACTCGGTAGCCTGAGGAGATGGCCATGGGTCAATCAACATCCGATCGAATACTCGACGCGGCAGAAGCTCGTCTGCGCTTAACCGGATATAACGGCTTTAGCTTTCGCGACCTCGCAGAGGATATCGGGATCAAGAGCGCGAGCGTGCATCACCATTTCCCGACGAAGGAGGCGTTGGCGATCAGGTTGGCGGAGAGCTACACGGAGCGGTTTATGACGGCCCTTGAGACCGCACCGACCGGTCCAGCCCGTATCGGCGCTTATCGTGAACTCTTTCGCGACTCTCTGAAAGATGGCGGTAAAATGTGCCTCTGCGGCATGCTTGGGGCTGAGATTTCTGGATTACCGGCATCGGTTACCGCAAAGGCAAAAGACTTCTTCGAAGCAATCACGACCGATCTTGAGGCCAATCTGAAAGATCACGCTGACCCACGAGGAAAAGCGCTCGCGGTTCTAGCACGCCTCGAGGGCGCCTTGATTTTGGGTCGAACATACGCAGATCTCGCCGTCTTTGATCAGGCTGTTGCTGATCTTTGATCTCGCTTTACTCTGCTTTCGGTCGCCCGACCCACGCTTTCAGCTCTGCGTTCTCGGCTTCGAGTTCGGCAACCCGCGCGCTCAGTTTGGCGGCAACTTGGCGGACAACATCTTCGCTGTAGAGCTCTGGAATATGCTGGGGGCAGTTCACGTCCCAGGCCTCGATATCGATCACGAAGGCGCGCTCAGGTTTGCCGCGGTAACCTGGATCGGTCAGCTGCGCCAACAGGTCTGGGTCGTCCTCGATAACCCGCGCCCTGCCCCACATCTTGATGCGCCGACGATTAGCGTAGTCCATGAAGAAAAGCGAAACCTTGTCGCATTCGCTCAGGTTGCCCATGGAGATGTATTGCCGGTTCCCAGCGAAATCGGCGAAGGCGACAGACTGCGGACCGACTGGTTTCAGAAATCCCTTCTGCCCCCCGCGATGCTGGATGTAGGGCTGTCCATCACTATTGACCGTTGCGAGGTAGAAGCTGTCTCTTTCCGCCAGAAACGCCGCCAAATCAGGCGTCACCTCGTTTGACCAATCCTGACGATCGATCGACTTACGGTAACTCTCACGAGACCCGAGCCGTGCCTGCTGCGCTTTTACGGCATCGGTGAAGGCAATATCGCTGACTTTCATCGCAGTTCTCCGTGATCCACTGGTCCTGAAATGAGGATTAGCGGCGCTGGATCAACGGGGTCAGCAAAAATTGAAAGACGCCCTCGCGGAGCTCTAAGCAGAGCGCGCGATCGCTTTTGATGGATCGTAGCTGACTGAGATTTCCCTCAAAAGCCGCAAAATCTCAGGACCATCCACTTCGGACAGCTCATCGAGTGCTTCCGCAGAAAAGCGGCGGCGCAGTTCATTGTCCGACGCTTTGCCATCGAAAAAGGCCATGGACCACTCGCCAAAAACACGGGTTTCAGCGTCTTGCCGCAGAATTGTCCGAACATCTGAGTGGCGCGGGTCCGCCTCGATTTTGGCATAGAGCCACTCAACATCGCTACGAACGCCTTCGAGCTCTTGGAGGAAAATTTTCTCGTCAAAGTACAAGAACCCGGTGATCCCAAGTTGCATGTTCCGAGACAATGACTTCCGAGCAATATTTGAGACCGCCTCGGAAACCGGGGCGACTGTAGATTTGCTGATGTAGACGATGCG
>JBCDAQ010000206.1:0-6267 GCA_039185285.1 Pseudomonadota bacterium | reverse complement strand
TGAGTTCCAAGGTGGGGGTGAAGGTGAGCTCATCATGGTCAAGTTGGATCGGGAAACTGGCGAGCGTATTCCCGACGATGAGACCGGTGAACATGTGATCGTTGAGTTCTTCGAGCCGGGCACGGAACCACCGCTTTATGGTGGGATCTACCTCGCGGGCGATGAGGAGCTTTTCGGCACAATCGCGCGTTCGGATCTGCCGTTTTCGGACCTTGGCGACGATGACAGTGATCAATCCTTCAGCTTATTCGAGCCGACGGCTGGTGAGACCGAAGAGACGTCGTCGGGGCCTTCGGCCCCTCAACCCCCGGCCGAGGATGATGTTGATATCGGGACCGGTGGGTTGTACTGACCCCCCTCACCTGATCCATCTCTGAAGACCGAGGACCGTCATGAAGGCCGAAACCGAAACCGTTATTGCAGAGATCGAGAAGTCTCTCGAACTGCTGCGCCAGCGTTTGGGCTGGGACACGGCGGAGCATCGGCTGGAGGAAATGAATGCCCGGGCCGAGGACCCTGACCTCTGGAGCGACCCGGCAAAAGCGCAGAAGGTCATGCGTGATCGCCAGAAACTGGCCGATGGGATCGATGGTTACAAGACACTCGCTCAAGCATTGGACGACAATCGCGAATTGATCGAGCTGGGCGAGATGGAAGAGGACGAAGAGGTCGTCGCCGAAGCGGAAACAGCCCTTCTGGACGTCAAAGAGGAAGCGGCAGCAAAAGAGATCGAGGCGTTGCTTTCCGGTGAGGCTGACGGCAACGACGCCTTCATTGAGGTTCATTCCGGGGCAGGGGGGACTGAGAGCTGCGATTGGGCATCCATGCTGGCGCGGATGTATATCCGCTGGGCTGAGGCGCGGGGCTTCAAGGTCGATCTCCAGTCTGAGACGGCGGGCGAGGAAGCGGGCATCAAATCCGCGACCTACCAGATCAAGGGCGACAACGCTTTTGGCTGGCTGAAGACCGAGAGCGGGGTGCATCGCTTGGTCCGGATCTCACCCTATGACAGTGCGGCGCGGCGCCATACCTCCTTCTCGTCGGTTTGGGTCTATCCGGTGGTCGATGACTCCATCGAGATCGACATCAACCCTTCAGACCTGCGGGTCGATACCTACCGCTCCTCAGGCGCGGGTGGGCAGCACGTGAACACGACGGATTCAGCCGTTCGGATCACCCATATCCCGACCAACATTGTAGTCACAAGCTCGGAGAAGTCTCAGCACCAGAACCGCGAGATCGCAATGAACGCCCTGAAATCCCGGCTTTATGATCTGGAGATGAAGAAGCGCACTCAGGCGATCCAGGACGCACATGATGCGAAGTCGGATATCGGCTGGGGGCATCAGATCCGCTCATATGTTTTGCAACCCTACCAAATGGTCAAAGACCTCAGAACCGGGGTTGAGACATCGGACAGTCAAGGGGTTCTGGATGGTAAGCTTGATCCCTTCATGGCGGCAGCTTTGGCACAAGACGTTTCCGGCAAGTCGCGTGCCGAAGCGGTCGCTGACGACGAGTTCTAAGGCCACTACCCAACCCACGGACCGTCACCAAAGGGTGACGTAACGCTATTTGGGCTTCGCCCCTGAACTCTCCATCTTTCGTGTAGAGATGCATCAAAGATGGAGGAAGAGATGCTGAAGAAAACCACTCTCGCCGCCGTGTTGACGGGCTTGTCGGTCGCCATCATCATGCCCGCGCCAGCGGATGCGATGCGCCGCGGCAGCAATGCGGTGCCCGAACAGCGGGCAAAACTGAAGGCCGAGTTCGCTCAGGCGAAGCGCGCCGGCGGTTATGGCAATCCGATCACAGCGATCGGTCGGTGGCTACGTGGCGAAGGTATCGGCACCGAGATCCAGCCGGTGGTCGACGTTCCGAGGTCGGGCATCGTACTCAAATCCAAGAATTAGGCCGTTCAGGCTTGACCTGACGGATGGTGCAGTCAATCTCCGGCGCATGAGTGATGTGCCGGAGACTTCCACCCTTACCGAAGCTGACGCAGGCCGCGAGATCGCGGAGCTCAGCGAAAAACTTTCGGCGTTCAATCGTGCGTATTTTCAGGCAGACGCGCCCGCGGTCTCGGATGGCGAGTATGATGCGCTAAAACGCCGATTGGTCGCCCTGGAAGCGGCGTTTCCTAAGCTGAAGCAGATAAACAGCCCGACCGGTCAGGTTGGCGCAGCCCCTGCCGATGGGTTTGGCAAAGTCCGCCACCGGGTGCCGATGCTGTCACTCGGCAATGCATTCAGCGATGAGGATGTTGCCGATTTTATCGATCGTATTCGTCGGTTCTTGAAGCTCGATGAGGCGCCAGTTCCGATCGTGGCGGAGCCCAAGATCGATGGTCTCTCGCTGGCCCTCAGATACGAAGGTGGAATCTTGGTCGAAGCAGCGACACGCGGCGATGGTAGCGAGGGTGAGAATGTTACGCAGAATGCACGCACCATCGCCGATGTTCCGGATCGTCTGACGGGCCCGGTCCCAGATGTCTTCGAAGTCCGTGGCGAAGTTTACATGAGCCACGAAGACTTCCGCGTGCTGAACACGCAGCAAGAGGCCGACGGTGGGAAGGTTTTTGCCAATCCTCGCAATGCAGCAGCGGGCAGTCTACGCCAGCTCGACCCTTCGGTTACGGCCAAACGCCCGCTCAGGTTCTTTGCCTATGCGTGGGGAGAAACCAGTGCTCTGCCAGCCGAGACGCAATCTGGCGTCTTGGAGGCGTTCAGCCAATGGGGTTTGCAGGTCAACCCGTTGACCGAGCGACACGAGACATTGGAGAGCCTTCTGGCACATTATCAACGCATCAACGCTGAGCGCGCGGGGCTGGGCTATGACATCGACGGCGTTGTCTACAAAGTTGATCGATTAGATTGGCAGGAGAGATTGGGGTTTCGCTCGACCACCCCACGCTGGGCGGTCGCTCATAAGTTTCCAGCTGAGACAGCTGTCACGGTGTTGGAGGCCATCGACATTCAGGTGGGGCGGACTGGTGCACTCTCGCCCGTGGCGCGGTTGCAGCCGGTGACTGTTGGCGGTGTCGTCGTCTCGAACGCAACGCTCCATAACGAGGACTATATCGCTGGCATTGGCGGTGATGGCTTGCCGATCCGCGAGGGCAGGGACCTGCGTGTCGGAGATACGGTTACTGTCTATCGCGCGGGCGATGTGATCCCCAAAATCATGGATGTCGATTTGAGCCGCCGACCAATCGATGCGGTTCCTTATGAGTTTCCTGTTGTCTGCCCCGCCTGTGGATCGGTTGCTGTGCGCGAGGCTGGCGAGGCTGTACGTCGCTGTACGGGTGAGCTTATCTGCCCGGCCCAGGCTGTCGAGCGGCTGAAGCATTTCGTCTCCCGTCAAGCGTTTGACATAGAGGGGCTCGGTAGCAAACAGATTGAGGCGTTCTGGGAGCTTGGTTGGGTGAAGGAGCCTTCGGACATCTTCACCTTGAAGGCCCGATTCGGGCCGCAGGGGATCGAGATCCAACGCCTCGCTAAGCTCGAAGGATGGGGTGAGAAATCGGCGACCAATCTTTTCGACGCGATCGATGATCGTCGGGCCATCGCGCTGGACCGGCTGATCTTCGCGCTCGGCATCAGGCATGTAGGCGAGACGACGGCCCGTCTGCTCGGTCGGGTTCATGGCTCGTGGGAGGCTCTCGAAGCGACCCTGATAGAGGCGGCAGAAGACCCGGCGGCGAGGGAGCGTTTGCTGGTGATCGATGGTGTCGGAGATGTTCTGGCTGATGCGGCGATCGCCTTCTTTGCGGAGCTGCAAAACCGTGCCGCGGTCGACCGGCTGTTGGCGCATCTCACACCTGGCGTCATGGAGGCTCCTAAAGCCGATGGGAGCCCTGTAGCTGGTAAAACGGTCGTCTTCACCGGCACGCTGGAGCAGATGAGCCGAGCAGAGGCGAAAGCGCGTGCAGAGGCGATGGGGGCGAAAGTGTCAGGCTCGGTTTCGGCAAAAACCGATCTTTTGGTCGCTGGGCCTGGTGCTGGCTCAAAACTAAAGAAGGCCACTGAGCTAGGCATCGAGACACTGACTGAAGAGGAGTGGTTGCGCCTCATCAACACTTGATCCTGCCTTCATGCCTGCGCAACCATAGCCTCATGGCCCGTCCCGAGATCCTGTTCCCTCTCTTTGCTGATCTGACGACACTGCCCGGTGTTGGCGGGAAAACAGCGCTCGCCTTGGGTCGGCTCGGTTTAGAGAAGGTGGGAGATCTGCTTTTCCTGCTGCCGCATGGTGTTGTTGACCGCCGGTTACGCGACGACTTGTTGATGGTCGATGCGGGGGAGATAATCACCTGCCGGGTCCAGGCTATTGAACACCGTCGAGGACGAACGGATCGCCAGCCTTATCGGGTAATTGTTGAAGGTGGTGGTCGCCCGTTCGAGCTGGTTTTCTTTCACGCGAAGCGGGATTGGATTGAGCGGTTATTGCCGATTGGCGCGGTCAGGGTCATCTCCGGCAAGGCGGAGATTTTCGATGGCCGCCTGCAAGTCCCGCACCCTGATTTCGTTCTTACTGAGGCCGAGGCCGGGGCACTGCCGTCGTTCGAGCCGGTGTATCCCCTTACTCAAGGCGTCTCGCAAAAACTGATGCAAAAAGCCGTTAACGGGGCGCTGAGTGCGAGACCTGCACTTCCGGAGTGGCAGCGTGCCGACACCTTGCGGGAATTTGTTTGGCCGAGTTTGGGGGATGCTTTGGAGGCAATGCACGATCCAAAAGACCGGTCCGTGCTTGCCCCGGGTGCCCCGGCCCGTTCGCGCCTGGCTTATGACGAGTTGCTGTCGCATCAATTGGCTCTCGGCCTTGTGCGGTCAAAAATGCGACGCGGGGCAGGGCGCAGGACGAAAGGCACGGGTGTTCTTGCCGCCTCTGCTCAGGCGGCATTTGGATTTCGGCCAACCGAGGCGCAGCGGCGCGCTTTGGAGGAGATCGCAGCGGATATGGCTGCTGAGACAAGGATGCTCCGTCTTCTTCAAGGCGATGTTGGATCTGGCAAGACCTGGGTGGCGATGATGGCGATGCTCGCCGCTGTGGAGGCAGGCGGGCAGGCGGCATTGATGGCGCCGACAGAAATTCTGGCCCGTCAACATGCCGAAGGCCTGGGCGGTATCGCGGCGGAGATCGGAGTGTCGTTGGAGATCCTAACCGGTCGCGATACCGGGTCTGAGCGAAGGCGCAAGCTCGCCGCAATTGCTGATGGGTCAGCCCAACTCGTTTTGGGAACGCACTCCTTGTTTCAGAAAGATGTTGAGTTCAGCGATCTGCGTCTCGCCGTCATCGACGAGCAGCATCGGTTTGGTGTTCGTCAGCGCATGGAGTTGGCTGCCAAGGCGCCCTCTGGCGCTGATCTGCTGGTGATGACAGCGACTCCTATTCCCAGGACGCTGGCTCTGACGGGATATGGGGATCTCGACTTCTCGATTCTGGATGAGAAGCCCCCTGGACGAAAGCCAATAGAGACAAGACTGGTCTCGCGGGAGCGGTACGACGAGGTTGTCGCGCGCCTCGCCAGCGCAATGAACGACGGCGTGCGCGCCTATTGGGTCTGCCCCATGGTCGAGGAAAGCGAGACCGCACTAAAGATCGCGGCCGAAGATCGACATCGTGCTCTGGCAGAGCGTCTGGGCCCTGACAGGGTGACGCTTGTCCATGGTCAAATGCCTTCGGAAGAAAAAGACCGGGCGATGAGCGCGTTTCAATCGGGCGTCGTGCAGCTTTTGGTGGCGACAACGGTGATTGAAGTCGGTGTAGATGTCCCTGAAGCCACGATCATGGTGATTGAGCAGGCCGAGAGCTTTGGATTGTCGCAACTCCACCAACTTCGTGGTCGGGTAGGGCGCGGGGAGGGCAAGTCATCGTGCCTTTTGCTCTACGATCCACCCCTCAGTGAGACGGGCAAAGCGCGGCTGGAGGTCATGCGCGCGACCGAAGACGGCTTCAAAATCGCCGAGGAGGATCTGCGAATCCGTGGCCCCGGTGACTTCATCGGAACCGCTCAATCCGGCGCGCCCGCATTCAAGATCGCAGATCTCGACCGGGACCGCGCGCTGATGGAACGGGCGCGAACCGAGACCCGGCTGATATTGCATGAAGATCCCGACCTGAGCTCGGAGCGGGGTAAAGCATTGAAAATCCTTCTCTATCTGATGGGGAGAGACGCCTCTGTTCGTTTGATATCAGCGGCTTAGACAGATTTGTTCTCAAATGTTTTTAAAATGTTCTTGATTTGGACCGGAACATGTGGTGAAC
>JBCDAQ010000205.1:0-6287 GCA_039185285.1 Pseudomonadota bacterium | reverse complement strand
TGGTATACCAAATACCAAAAAGAACCGACGCGTGGAGGGAGAAAGCGCATGAGCCCGCTCGACGACAAGGGAAAAGACCGCAAAGGCGTCTGGAAGTCCGGCCGCGGTAAGGGTCGGATTACCCCGAAAGGGCGTCAATATGACGACCAAGCGCTGGAGGAGGTCCGTGCCTTGATCGGCGATCGCCCGCGCCGTCGGGATCTGTTGATCGAGTTCATGCATCTGATCCAAGACAAGTACCGCGGCCTCTCTGCAGATCATTTGCGCGCCTTGGCAGAGGAAATGCGTCTTGCTCAGGCCGAGGTCTATGAGGTCGCGACCTTCTACGCCCATTTCGATGTGGTCAAAGAGGGCGAAGAGATGCCGCCCGCACTGACGATCCGGGTTTGCGATAGCCTGTCCTGTGAGCTTGCGGGCGCGCAGGAGCTTATGGCGAAGCTCTCAGAACAGTATAATGGGGGACGGGAGGTCCGCGTTCTACGCGCGCCCTGCATGGGTCGCTGCGACACCGCCCCGACGCTGGAGCTGGGTCACAACCACATAGATTTCGCGACGCCGGACAAAGTGGCCGCTGCCATCGAGAGCGGCGACACTCATGCTCATATTCCGGACTACGAGGCCTTTGCCAGCTATTCGGCGAACGGCGGATATGGGGCGCTCAAAGCGCTGCGTGGCGGCTCGAAGACGCCCGACGAAGTGCAGGAGACGGTGCTGGCATCAGGCCTGCGCGGCCTCGGCGGTGCGGGCTTCCCTTCAGGCCGGAAATGGGGCTTCGTGCGCGGCGCCAAGGGCACCAAGTATCTTGCCGTGAATGGCGACGAGGGCGAACCGGGCACGTTCAAGGATCGCTACTACCTCGAGCGCACACCGCATCTTTTCCTTGAGGGCATGCTGATCGCTGCCTGGGCTGTCGAGGCGGAGACATGCTTCATCTACATGCGCGATGAGTATCCGGCGGTGTTGCACATCCTCGCTGAAGAGATCAGAGCGCTGGAAGAGGCGGGCATCGTCACGCCGGGCTATATCGATCTGCGCCGTGGGGCAGGGGCCTATATCTGTTGCGAAGAAAGCGCGATGATTGAAAGCATTGAAGGTAAGCGCGGCCTACCGCGTCACCGCCCGCCCTATGTCGCGCAAGTGGGCATCTTCGACCAGCCGACCCTGGTCCATAACGTCGAGACGCTCTACTGGATCGCGAAGATCTGCCGGGAAGGCCCGGAATGTCTGAATACGACCGAGAAGAACGGGCGCAAGGGGCTGCGTTCCTACTCCGTCTCGGGCCGTGTGAAGAACCCGGGCGTGCATCTGTTGCCTGCGGGATCGACGATTACGGATTTGATAGCGGCCTGTGGTGGAATGCTCGATGGGCACAGCTTTAAGGCTTATCAGCCAGGCGGTCCGTCTGCCGGGATCCTGCCCGCGAGCATGAATGACATCCCGCTCGATTTCGACACGCTGCAACCGCATGGGTCGTTCATCGGCTCGGCTGCGGTGGTGGTTATGTCGGATGAAGACCGGGCGCGGGATGCCGCGTTGAACATGCTCCGTTTCTTCGAGGATGAAAGCTGTGGACAATGCACGCCCTGCAGGGTCGGTTGCGAGAAAGCGGTTAAACTGATGCAGGAAGACAGCTGGGATCAGGAGCTGCTGGGCGAGCTGTGCGAGGCCATGGTCGACGCCTCGATTTGTGGGCTTGGTCAGGCAGCACCTAACCCGATCCTGCTGACCATGAAGCACTTTGCCGATGAGATTTAGGCCGCCGCAGAGCGTTAGTCTTTGGTTCTTGGGCGCGTGCTTTGGGGCCGTTCTGACAGCGCCCACAGAGGCTGCGGAACTGGATATCTGCTATTTGTCGGATCCGCCGGAAGATGCACGGCCTGCAGGCTATGCGGACGGTGAGACGCCGTTTTCTCTGATCGGGCAAACGCTGAACGCGCTTTACATCCCGCGCGCGCTCTGCGGCTTCGATGTGACGAGGGATCGGGCGTTCTGGCGGTCATATGTGGTGGTGAACGGATGCTCGCCCGGCTCAGAGGCCGGCCAGTTGGTCGAGGAGTGGCTGACTGACGCGCCGGACGCAATGCAGTCGCAGTTCAATGAAGCACGCGCAAAAGAGCCTGAGCGGGTGGCGACGCTCTGTGCGCAGTTCATCGATTGCTCTGTGCCGGAGATCTATGACGCCACTGGGCCTGGGTTTTTCTGCCCGTCGCTCGGCCAGTAGCCAGAGGGCGGTGATGCCGGTCCTGTCCTTGGGCAAGCCCAAGGACCCATCGACGGGCAGATGCCCGCCTGCCGTCCAGCAAAGCTGTCCGGAGGACCGGCCGGCGCCCTGCGGAGATCTTTGCGCTTGACTGGCGGGTCTGGGACGTCGCAGGTGGATCGACAACGAATGCGAGGGGCCGATGCATCCTAATCCCAGCTTCCGAGACACGGATATCGAGACAGCGCTCACCTTTGCCGAAGGGCGTGGGTTTGGGTGTCTGACGGCTGCGGTTGAGGGTGAGGTCCTGGCGGCTCATGTGCCCTTCGTCTTTGGCGAGGCGGGGCTTGATGCGCATCTGGTCCGCTCAAATCCACTCGCGCGCGCCCTGAAGACCGTGTCTTTGCCGGCGAAGCTGATCGTCTCGGGCCCGGACGGCTATATCTCGCCCGATTGGTATGGCGAGGACGACAAAGTGCCGACCTGGAACTATGTCGCCGTGCATGTGACTGGGACCTTGAACCTGGTGGATCCTGAACGTCTGCTCCCGCATCTTGAGCAACTGTCTGAGCGTTTCGAGGCAGAGCTTCCGAAACCCATCTGGACGCATCATAAGATGTCAGACGGGGTAATGGAGAAGATGATGCGCCAGATCCTTCCCGTCACCATGACCATCGAAGGCGTTGAGAGCACGTTCAAGCTCAATCAGAACCGCTCATCCGCCGCGCGCAACGGGGCGGCTCGGATGCTATCGGCGGGCGGCACTCCCGGCATGGAGACAAAGGCGTTGGCGGATCTCATGGTGGCGGTCGATGACTGAGATCCGGCTCCGCGATGCGACGCCTGAGGATCGCGAGACAGTGTGGCGGTTTCTCGCGGCGCTACAGGATTTCGAACGCGAGACCGAACCTAACCGCATACCGGGCCATGATATGGCGGAGAAGCATCTGGAAGCGCTCGAAGACTGGGTTAATCAGCATTATGCGGGCGGCAATGTGATCGCTGAGGTTGGCGGAAAGCCGGTGGGCTGGGCGCTTTTTGCGGTCGCCACGGTACATGGCTTCATGGTGCCTGAAGAGCATCGCCTTGTTGGTCAGCTCTCAGATCTGTGGGTCGAGCCTGAGTATCGCAAGCTAGGCATCGCCAGTGCCTTGATCGCCGAGGCGGAGCGGCGCTTTAAAGAAGCGGGTATTCGGCGGATCCATATCGCGGCGATCACCAGCAATGAGCGGGCCATACGCCTGTATGAAACCTTGGGCTATGCGCCTTATGAAATCGAGCTGGGCAAAAATCTGTGATTCTCGACGCTACGACGATTGCGTTTTTGTTCGCTGGGGGCTGGCTTGCGGCCTTCGTCGCGGGGTTTGCAGGCTTTGGGACGGCCCTGATGGCCTCCGGTCTCTACTTTCATGTGTTGCCACCGATTATGGTGCCGCCCTTGATCGTCACGGGATCGGTCGTTGCACATCTGGTGACGATCGCGGTTTCAGGTTCCTGGGGTGCGTGGCGCCCGGCGATGCCGTTTCTCATTACAGGTGCTCTTGGTGTGCCCTTGGGGGTTGCGCTGCTCGCGATTCTACCACCGGATATGCTCAGGATCGTGGTTGGCGTGGTTCTCGTCGCCTATGGCGTCGCGAGCTTTAGTGGGATCGTGAAGCCGCTCGGCATAAAACTGCGCACGCGCTGGCGGGATGCCGGGATCGGCGGTGTTGGCGGCGTGCTCGGGGGATTGGCTGGTCTGTCTGGTGTTCTTCCGATGGTGTGGTTGCAACTCGCCGATGCCTCGCCACAGGAAAGCCGGGCAACACTGCAGACCTTCAACCTCCTGATGCTGGGTTTTGCTGGGATCGTGATGTGGATCGGTGGACTCATGACGGTCGAAGTCCTCATGGCCTTGGCGGTTGTCGTCCCAGCCTCGATCATCGGCGCGATCTTGGGCAATAAGGCGTTCGGGATGGCCAACCCCGCAACCTTCCGGAAAGTTGTGACCGGGTTGTTGCTCGCCTCTGGTGCGGGGCTGGTTTGGCGGGTTCTGGTTTAGGGCTACGTGCCGCTAGCTGGTTTCCGGGACCTCGGTCAGCGCCTTGCGATACACTGTCGGGATATCGTTCGCGCCAGCGAGGATGTTCACCAATCGCCAGATGATTTTGTATCCATCCAGGACGGATGCCTCGGCGAAAGTCTGCGTTGGTACGGGGCGCGGCACAAAGTTCCCGTCTTGGTCGAAGACATAGTATTGCCAGACCGAGTATCCGGGATTTTTGACCATGCTCTCGCTAAGGAAGTAATCGCCGCCGCTATACTCGATGCCGCTGATAACGCTCGTGAAGGTTGGCGGTTGCTTGGCATAGAATGCCGTAACGCTGGGATTGCTGGATCCACCGGATCCTGCGGTTAGCAATTGAGATGTCGCGAGATAGTTGAAGGTGTATTTATCGTCCACGACCGATGCGTCTCGCGCCGCGTCCATAACATCTTTGACCGTTTGGATGCTGCTGTCGAAAGAGACGTCAGTCTGGAAGAAAATACCTACAACACGAAGAGTAACAGCCATGAAAAGCTCCTATCAAAATTGAGTGTTTAAAAATTAACAGGCGAATTTTGCCGCAGAGGGTTAAGGGACGCAACGCTAAATCAGCAACCGTTTACGAATGCAACTCTGAGCTGTGCGATGGGCCGCAGGGCCATCACGTCAGACCCGCGATACAGCTGCGCTGGCTTCCTTCGCGATCTCAACGATTTGAGCGCAATCCTCCGGCTCAAAGGTCAGCGGGACCCGGATGTCGCAGGTGGTGGATAGGACCTCTTTGGTCTGGATGAGATCCGGTTGCGCGCCGAGATACTTCCAACTGTCGTAGCGGCTCGTGAATGCTTGTGGCTGATCTGCTCCAAACCACTTCACATCGACGCCGCGGGCCGCACAGGCGCTGACAAAGTCAGGCGTTCGGGCAGGGCCGAGTGCGCGTGTCTGGAACTGGAAGGAGGAGCCGACATAGGCTTCGTGCTGGGCGCGCCCAGGCACCCGGATACCTTCGATCTCGGCGAAGCCTTGAGCCAGGACTTGATAGCGTTCATTCCAGCGACGGATGTTATCATCGAGTTTAGGGAGTTGCGCGCGGAGGATCGCTGCCCTCACATTGTCCATGCGGGCCGAGCAATTTGGCGCGTGGAGGCGGAGCCGCTCGAAGACCTCTTCCTCGGGGATCGCGCCATGGCTACCATAGAGCATGTAGGATCCTGATCCCACAGTGGCGAGGGCCGCGATCTCCGGATCATCCGTCGTCAGAAACCCACCCTCGCCTGAGTTCATATGTTTGTAGGTTTGGGTCGAGAAACAGCCTACATGACCGAAATTTCCCGACATCGAGCCTTTCCAACGCGCGCCCATTGTGTGGGCGCAATCCTCGATGAGGATCAGGTCGAACTCTCTTACCACCTCCATGACTGCGTCCATGTCGCAGATATGGCCGCGCATGTGGGAGAGCATGAAATGGGTCGCGCCGCTCGTCTCTGCCTTGGCCCTCAGATCCGCGATGTCCGTATGCCAGTTCTCATCGATCTCAACGAGGATCACCTCAGCGCCACTGGCGTGCAGGGCGCCCGGCACGGGTGCCAGCGTATAGGCATTGGCGAGGATTTTGGTTCCAGGTGCTACCCCGGTCGCCCGGAGCGCGATTTGCATTGCCTGCCCGCCTGAGGTTACTGCGAGGCAGAACTTGGCCCCTTGGTAGGCGGCATACTCCTCCTCCAGAAGGCTCACCTCCGGTCGCTCGCCCGCCACGATGTTGTAGCGATGCAGACGGCCAGTGCGCAGGATCTCCCCGACCCGTTCGATCGCGGCCTCGGGGATCGGCTCCTGCTGCGTGAAGGGTTTCTCGAACTGGGTCATTGCGAAGCCAGTGGACAGTGTTCGGACTGCGACTGCAAGGGTTCTCTGAGCTGATGAGGAAAACATCTCGCGATGAACCAAACAGAATGCGCGCAGGCGCGCATGTACCTTTGCCTGGCGCGCCGCGCGCGCGTGTCCCCCCTCCCCGCCCCCTCCCCCGCACGGGGGGAGGGGGCGGCGGCTCGGCCGTTTGCCAGG
>JBCDAQ010000204.1:0-6296 GCA_039185285.1 Pseudomonadota bacterium | reverse complement strand
CGCTCAACGGCGATCGGATCACCGACTTCTCCTCCGAAGACCAAATTTTTGTCTCAGATGCGTCTTTCGAGACATCAGATGTAAGTGCTGGATCAGGCGCTGGCTTAGTGTTGGTGATCGACACGGATCAAAACGGTGTTGGCGATCTATCGATCACACTGGAAGGGCTCTACCCCGCAGATGTGGCAGACTTCAGCGTATTGGCCTCTGGCTCAGGAACGATCCTCTTTTATGTCGAACCGTTGAATGAAGCCCCCGTGGCGGGGGATGATACGTTGTCAGTACCGGCTGGAAAAGCGCTGCGCCGCGTCGATCTGCTGGCCAATGACAGTGACCTGAATACGGGCGACGCCCTCTCAATCACAGCAATTTCGGGGAGCGCGATCGCCATCGGCGGATCGGTTGTTCTATCCTCAGGGGCCGAGGTGTCACTCAATGCGGATGGCACCATCGACTACACGCCAGCGATGGGTTTCACCGGCGCTGATACCTTTACATACACGCTCTCAGACGATGACGGTGCCACGGCCGATGCAGCAGTTAACTTGACCGTCGATTGGACGGCGGATCAACTCGCCGCTTGGGCGGAGATCGTCGAAGACTCGAATTCCCCAGGCGGCGCGGGCAACGCCAATGGGGTGCTGGTTACCGACGATCAACTCGCCTTGCTGGCTGAGCGGGTGCTTGCAGGCAGCGACACGGCTGCCTCTCCGATGGAGGCCCGCTATCAGGCCGCGATCCAGGCAGCCACGAATTTCAGCGACCTGCCATCCATTACCGAGATCCAAGCGCTCATCGATGCGGAGAACTCCAACATCAACAGGCTTTTCAATGGCCAAACCACGTTCAATGAGAGCTATGTAGCCGACTGGGACATGTCCCAAGTCACCAATATCTGGATGATGTTCTACAACAACAACGCTTTTAACCAGGACATCAGCGGCTGGAATGTGAGCAATGTGACCAGCGGCGGCCGGCTCTTTACCCGTAACGTCGTCTTCGATCAGGACATCGGCGATTGGGATGTGGGCAGCTTCACCAATATGGACCGCATGTTCTATGGCGCGGGTGCCTTCAACCAAGACATCGGGGACTGGGATGTGGGCGCGGTCACAAACATGGCTTTTATGTTCACCAACGCCGCCTCGTTCAACCAAGACATCGGAAGCTGGGATGTAAGCAACGTTACCAGTATGTGGCAACTCTTCTACAATGCCCCCGCCTTCGACCAAGAGATTGGCGCTTGGAACGTAAGCAGTGTCACCAATCTCGGTCGCGCTTTCGGCGGGGCGACCGTCTTCAACGGCGATGTAAGCGGTTGGAACGTGGCGAATGTGACGAACATGGAGCGGACATTCATCAACGCCAAAGCCTTCAATCATGACCTTGGCGATTGGGATGTGGGCAAGGTCACGACGATGAGCTTCATGTTCTATGGCGCCTCGGCCTTTGATCAGGATCTCGGCGATTGGGATATCTCGAGCCTCACCAACGCCGCCAACGCCTTTGACTTCAGCGGCATCAGCCAGGAGAATTTCGACAAGCTGCTGGCCGGTTGGTCGGTGCTGGATACCACGGCGGGCGAGACGGCAATCAACTCGGGCGTGACGCTCGGCTCGCGCGGGATGACTTACACGGATGCGACCTCGCATGCACGTCTGGTCGACACCTACAACTGGTTCATCGATGGCGCGACCCTGGCGAGCGGCGTGACCGTGGGCACGAGCGGGGCGGAGACGCTAAGCCGGTCGAGCTCCAGCTCAGCCGAGGTCCTCCACGGCCTCGGCGGGGCTGATGTGCTGATCGGCGGCTCGGGCAATGACGAGCTGGTGGGTGGCGCTGGCAATGACAGCCTGACCGGCGGCGCGGGCGCGGACCGGTTCGTCTTCAAGTTCGAGGACGCCGGCGACGACACGATCACCGATTACCAAGTGGGGGTCGACCAACTCGACTTCGCGCAACTGGTGATCGGCTACGCGCCGGGGGTCTCGAGCATCACCGACTTCGTGACCTTGTCCGAGACAGGCGGCCATGCAAAGCTCACAATCGACCGAGACGGCACGGGTGCAGGAACCAGCACCGTCTCCGTGACGCTAGAGGGCGTTCAGAGCTCGGCCGTGACCCTACAAACCTGGATCGATGATGGGGAGTTGTTGGTGTGAGTGTAGTACTCTTTGGATAAATCGCTGGCAGATATCAAAAGGAAGTCGGTAACATGAGCAAGTTAACTCCCATACCGGTCGGTGAATACATCAAGATGAAACCCTTATCAGATAAGCAGGTTGAGGGTTTTTTAGATCATGCGCGGGCGGATGAAAGTATTCTTTCCAGAGTAAGAAACTCTTTGAATCGAGAATTTTTTGAGAATAGCGATAGTGAATCCATTTCTAGAAACACGCATGAAATATATAATTATGTAGTTTTGTATTTGCAGAGTGAGAATATTCCAATTTCAAACGCACATCATTTGATACGTGAAATTGAAGATTTTGTCAGATCTGAAGGAGGGCAGTATGGCAAAGATTTACTTTGATAATGATGCGGTTCAAGATCTGGCGTCAGCCGCGATTGGTTTGGAATTTCTATCCACTAACCACCAGTACATAATACCCGACTACATCTGGTTTAGAGAGATCTCAGCAGACGTTCGACCGAAGCTCGAGAACTGGGGTAATGCGACTGGCGCATTAACAATTCTGCCCGTGAGTGAAGAGGTCGACTTTACCGATCCTGAGATTGCAGCGAGGTATAAGGTAACAATCGATTATGATGCGAATGGGAATGTTTTTTTTCCATCGGGATCGCAATTAGGTGACGGCGTTTACGCTTATCTAGCCGAAGAAGGCGCGTTTGATTTTAATAGTCAGGGCATTCGGGATTCATTCTTAATTAGTAAAGATAATAAGCTTCGTGCTCTATCAGATACTATTGACGAGTTGAGCCCAGGGTTTGTTCAAACTCCTAATAACCCGGCGGACCTTTTGCTTTACCAACTCGAGAACGGCGAGATTTCGAAGCAGGATTTTCAGCTCTTTGCTCCAGGTCTTCGGGTACAGGCTGCAACCTATGGCGCGTACGTTCCGAGTGACGCCCAAATCGAAAAGATTGGTGTAGACTCTGATGGGCCCACCCTACGGGTAACCTACGGCGGGATCGAAATCACCCCAGGCGTGCTCACAGCGGCAGCTGTCGGTGCTGAGGCTCTAAAGATAGCGGGTGTGGTTGGTGATGTCTACGAAGTCTCTTTGGCGATATCAGAGGCTAGGCAGATCCTGCAGGCTGGTGACGAGAACGCTGAAGTACGGGCAGAGGCTGTTTATGCGCAGCTTACAGGAGGTCTTGCTGGCGGGGCGGCAGGGACTGCGGCAGGTGTGGTCCTAGCAGGATCGATCGTTGCTGGGTCGGGAGTTGGCGTCATTCCTGGGACTCTCATACTCTTGGCTGGTGGGGTCGCAGGAGGGATAGCTGGAGCACAGGTTGGAGAAGGCATTGCGCTTGAACTCCATAACTATGCTGTCACTCAACTGAACAATGGAGATCCGTTGATCATCGAGAACTTTATCGCTTTCTACCACGACCGACTAAAAGAGAACCAAGTTTATGAGCAAGTGTTACTGTCCCAAAGCCTTGTAGGCGTGTCGACGGGTGATGCGGCTGCAATACAAGCAGCCTTGATAGAAACGGTGCGCGCGAACCCTGATCTCGTTAGCGATCTTGAAGTCTTTGAAGACGCTTTGTCAGAAGCTTTAGTTGGCCATGCCCCGGTGGCACTGAGCCTTCCTGAGTTGCAAGGGATCCAGCAAGTCGTAATGGCAGTTGCGGGTGGCTGCTTCCTAGCGGGTACAGAGGTATCGATCTTCGACGGCGCCAAGAGGCTCATCGAAGAAGTCAAAGTCGGTGACCAAGTCACCTCCTACGACCAGCACGGCGGTCTTGTTCCGGGCACTGTCACTCGCGTCTTCCAGAACCGGGTCAAGCATATCCTTGATGTCTTCGGGCTCCATGTGACCCCTGGGCATGTGACCCTCTGCGGCGACGGGCCCTTTGCGGGGCGGCATGTGCCGATGATCGATATTCTCCGCTCGGATGGCGCTTTGGTGCGTGAGAGCGGTGAGAAGATCCGGGCTTGCACGAATGAGCCGGTGGACTCGGCCAAGGATCAGCTCATCTGGGCGGTCACCGGTGAGAAACAGGCCGATGGGGCGCTCAAGATCCGCGACCGGGGGCGGATCCGGCTCGGCACGCGGTTTATCACGGCCGAGGGGTATGACATCTCGGTCGCCGATCTGATCGCCTCGGCGCGGGCACAGGTCACGGCGGACGGGCTGATCCAGCAAGCGGGCGGCGAGGGCGTGCCCTTCTATTGGAGCTTCACGCCCATGCTGCCGCGGCCCGAGGATTACGTCCTTCAACGCTCGGCCCTCAAGCTCAACGATATCTACCAAGCGGCTGAGTGGGAGGCCGTGCAGCCCCAAGTCCCAGCCCCCGATTGGCGGAGCACGTCCGGCTGGGCGATGTGAGCGGCATCCAACTGGGTCGGTCGATCAGAGCCCCTAACTCCGAGAGACCTACCCGAGCGGAGAGCTGACCGGGCAGGGCGATCTGGCCAGGTCAAGTCATCTTCAGCAGCCCGCTTCTAAGATCGATCGCATCGGCCCAAAGCATCTCTGGGCCATTGTATTGGGCGGGCGTTCCTTTTGGCTTTTGAAACCTGTGAGAGTTCTCACTTTTCGACGGCCAGGCTTATGGTAGTCTCTGCCTGACCGGTTCTCAGACCGATGTTGCAGCGCCCAAAGGATGGGCGGCGCGTTTGGCGAAAGGAGCTTAAGATGACTTCGAAGGACCCTAAAATCGACACGTCGTCTCCCACCGAGATCGATGACACAAGCCTTGACGACGCTCATGGCGGCGGTCTGAACTATACGAACATCAAATCCTCGACGATCGCTGGTGCCACTGACCTCGCGTCCGAGCGGATCATGGGCGTTCGGCAAAAGGGCATTCGCCAGCAAGGCATCCGCAAACGCGGTATCCGGCAGCTCGGCATTCGCGAGAACGGAACCAACAACCCGGTCGGCAAACGCATGAAGGGCGTTTGACCTCTCGGCTATCGGGCGAGCAACCGCGCCTGATTGAGGACGCGTTTGGTGAGATCAGGCGCATCCTGATCACACTGCCCGACTATGCGCTGCGAGAGTTCGGCGGCGCGATCCGGTCAGTCCTCGATACGCTCCCAGACAGGATTGCGCTGGATGTCCTTGTCTCGCAGCAATCCGACACTGGGCTCGACGCCTGGGCCACCCATCGGCCCAACTGCAGGCTTCATCCAGCGCCCGAGGGGCTGGAGTTCTCCCACTGGGCACAGGATGCGGTCGTGGGAATGACGGAGGGTGCAGCGCCCAGCCTGCTCCTCTCCAGCAGGTTTGAGCGGCACGATGATGCCGCCGCCGCAACCCACCTCGCGCAAGCGGCAAACCTCGCGTTGCATATGACCGACTTGCCGCTCGATGGCGGGAACGTCCTCGCCATGGGTCCGCAGCTCCTCCTCGGCGCTGACATGATCGCGGCTCCGGACGGGCACCTGGCATGCGACCCTCAGCGCCAGGTCCTCTCGATCGGCGCCAAGACGGTGCGCGCGCCCGAGACCACGGTCACCTCATCTCTCCTGCCAGATTGGCGCGAGGTTCAACGCACGGGTGTCGGAGAGGATCAATCCCAACCCCTCTTCCACCTCGACCTCTTCATCGCGCCCGCCGGGATGGCGGAGGAGGGCCGCCCGCGTTGGCTGGTGGGTTGCCCGCGCCTGGGGGCGGAGTGCCTCGGCCTGCCGCTCCTCGACCACGCGGATGCCGGGCTCTTTGACGCGGTCGCAGCCCTCCTGCAAAACCAGGGCTCCATCGTCATCCGCACCCCGATGCCGCTCATCTGGACCGACCAGCAAGATCAGCGCCTGCGCACCTGGTACCACTTGCCCACCAACAACGTGATCGTCGAGATCACCGACACCGCCAGCCATGTCTGGCTGCCCCAATTCGCGGCGGAGAGCTGGCCCGAGCTTGCCCGGATCGACCAGGCCAACCGCGCGATTTGGGAGGGGCTCGGCTTCACCACCACCCCGGTCCCCGGCTGCCTGCCCCTGGCCGAGCGGCGCGGCGCGCTCAGATGCATGCTAAACGTGGTCGAGCGCGGCTAGACGCCGCCAGACACCGGCAGGATCCGGCCCCTACTCCTCCCCCGGCCGAGCCCAGTTGCCATAATTCGCCTATCAGGCGTGGTTGGCGAATTATGGCAACTGG
>JBCDAQ010000203.1:0-6323 GCA_039185285.1 Pseudomonadota bacterium | reverse complement strand
GCGCTGTGATCGGCGTGCCCCATCCGGACTTTGGCGAAACCGTTGTGGGAGTGCTGGTCGCAAACGGGTCCGAGGATCTAGATCTCGACGCAATCAAGAAGAACATTGGCGGCTCATTGGCACGCTTCAAACACCCACAAAGGCTAATCGTACTCCCCGAATTGCCCCGCAACACAATGGGAAAGGTTCAGAAAAAGGAATTGCGTGAACAGTACAAGGACATGTTCACGCCTGCTCAAGCACCCCAATGACGACCGCTTCGCGCCCATCATTTGCGTAAGATCAAGATGCAACAAGCCGAGCTTGGCTCAAGTCGGACATTTGGCGGACCGTCGAGCTACGATCCATCTTCGTTTTTGCCGAAGGTCCACTTTCAACTTTGGACGGTTTGCGAGTTAGTATGCCCCGCGCATAAGGAACCCGCGCCTAAGGTTGGTTGTGCGTCAGTCGGACACAGCGAAAAGCAGACGTTTGCATCAAGGACTCCCATGGCAGATTTGTCCCGCATCTCAGACGTCGACAAGTTGAGGTCGCTTCGTGCTCGCCGCGAACGGCAGCTAACGGGAACGCAACTGCAAAATCGGGTGTGTGTCGCCAATGCCCACAATGGGCCGTTCGTGCAGCGCAGAGAAAGTCCGCTCCGAGCCCTCAGTACAGGATGCTGCGGCATTGAGGGATGGCAGGTTTGAACCTACCGTTGCCAACCATGAAACTACTTCTCATCCACGGTGTTCCAGCGACGGGTAAACTGACGGTAGCGCGAGAACTCGCATTACTAACCGGATCGCCGCTAGTGGACAATCATGCCGCTATCGATATGGCTCGGATGGTGTTCGGTTTCGCTAAGCCGGGATTTTGGGACCTCGTGCATGACTTGCGTGTGACAACTCTGCGCGGTGCGGCGAAGGCCGACGTGCCAATGCTTATTACAACTGCGGCCTATAGCTACCCTGTCGATGCCCCTCTTCTGCATGACTATGATAACGCGGTTGAAGGGTATGGGGGCATCATCGAACCCATCCACCTCTACTGCTCAGAAGAGACATTGATGACCCGCGTATCTGCATCGGAACGAGCGCAAAAAGGCAAAATCGCTTCACCCGAAGGACTTAAGAGATATTTGGGGCAGAACAATTTCGTAGCGATACCACGAAGCAACTGTTTAAGCCTTTCAACTGAGAATGCTTCGCCCAATGAAACCGCTACCGCCATCGCACAGCACTTTCAAATTCCCATAGCGTCGAAAGAGTAGCTATTGCTTTGTGGGAAGCTGACCTTCGCGCGGTCACTCCGAATGTCGCGTTGTGCCGCTGAGCAGTCTTGGTTTATCTCAGATGACTTGGCGAATGCCCGGTAAGCGGGCTGCGACCGCAGCATCCTAACCAGTCTGTGAATGGCCGGAATGGGCCGTGGGCGCATCGCAGCAGGTGACGCCTTCGAGCCCACTGTAGAAGTTGGTGATCCGTGCCGCCTCAGGCGTTTCGGGCTGGCAATCGCCTACTCGGGGAACCGTAATGCTAATGGAACCAAGTCCGGAACTCGACTAAGATCCTACTTGTAAGACCACTTAGTGCCTCAGGGTTACGGCAAAGACAGACAAGCATTATCGAGGTCACCTTGCGTCAACTTAGCGCCTTCACCAGACGCTGATCCGGGTCTCGTCAGGTGAGCCGTTGGAGATCGAATGGCTTTGCATGAGTTGGACCCTCTCGTCGCGGAGGTCGAAGGGAAGCATGGGCGGTTTCGATACTTGCGCCATGACATCTTTATCGGCGCCTCGATGCGCAGCTATGGTGAATACAGCGAATTTGAGTTGGAATTCCTTCTCAACTTAGTCGCGCCTGAAGCGACGGTCGTTGAAGCGGGCGCCAATATCGGGTCACACACGATCCCGTTGGCAGGCAAGATCGGCCCAGGCGGGCGGATCATTGCCTTTGAGCCGCAGCCCCTGCTGTTCCAGATCTTGAACGACAATCTGGAGCTCAACGATGTGTCAAACGTCGAGACCCGTGCCTCGGCGGTCGGCGCGGTGCAAAGCAAAGGGTTTATCGACCTGCCCGATTACTCGGTGCCGGGAAACTTCGGCGGGGTCGAGGTGAGCTCTCAGGGCGTCACGGTGCCGATTGTTTCGATCGATGATGAACTGGGGGAGACCCCCGTCCACCTTATCAAGCTCGATATCGAGGGAATGGAGGGCGCTGCTCTTGCTGGCGCTTCCAGAGTGATTTCGCGCTATAAGCCCCTGCTTTATCTCGAGAATAATCATCGCGACTTATCCGCTAACCTCATCCGGCAAGTCTTCGACCTCGGCTATTGCGCGTTCTGGCATTTGCCGCTGATGTTCAACCCGGACAACTACTTTAACGAGGAAAGAGACTTCTTCCCTGGTATCATTTCGACGAATATGCTGTGCGTGCCCAACCATTGGAAGATCGACAGATCCGGCTCGATCCAGGATCCAGAAGACCACCCTTTCAACTAGCTCATCTGAGACCAAGGCGGTTTCTTTGATGTCGCCGCATATTCATTCCACACGACAGCCTGCAAGACTTGTGGGATAATATCCCTAGATAACCGTTTTCACTTTGCCGGGAGATGATAATGAGCAATTCAAAAGAGCCTTCGAAGGATCAAATTGAACAGTTGCCAGACGATCAGTTGGATGATGCCCAAGGCGGCGCCATCCGGGTGAACAAGGCGCGGGAAGCGTCTGGGTTTGTCCATACTGGCAACGATACGATCAATGCCAGTTGGGGCAACGACACCCTAGTCGCTGCCCCATCGTCAGACAGACTTTCCTCTTCGATAAAGAAGAAGCGCTAGATCCAACCTCGGACGAACAGAGGCTCTGATCCAATCCGTTGGCTCATGGCCGGGCCAGTCAGGGCCCGGCGTCCCATCCATATTGGTCGGTCAGCGGGCGCAAGCGTTCGCATAAGCGTTCCTGGTCGGACATGGCGAGTTCACTCTGCCATCTTCCGATGGCACCTGATTGTATGTGGCGGTCATTGATGAGCGTGACCGGGTCTTCGTAGAGGATACGTGACCGGTTCTGACGGGCGACGAGGTTGGGCAGTTCGCCTCGATTAATCGCGTCTACGATCTGGCGGTGCGCCGAAACCGATGTTGCTTCATCGATCTGCATGATGCCAGCAGTGTCTATTTGAAGAGCCAGTTCCTGCGCGACCGTTTCGATTGCTGAGCGCTTGCCGGCAATCAGGCGCTCATATTGGATCACGACTGGTGCAACGCCACTGCAGGTCGCCTCGAACAGGGCGAAACCGGCGATCGTCATCCGCAGCGCGGCATCCAGGTCAAGATCATGTAACCGCATCAGGGAGACGCAGACATCGCGAGGGTCGCGGTAAGAGCTAAAGACATGCAGATCCGTTAGTCGGGCGCAGATCGCCTCCGTCGTCTTGTCCCAACTATGCGTGTGGACAATATGTGCGACCGCAGACCCGTCGTTGGAATGGGTCAGGCGGGTGATCACGTCCGGAAGCGCGTCGCCATGCGGGTTCGCCTGGGTCACGGCGACCCCCGCATGCGCCAGAACCCCTCGAATGATCGCGTTTGTCAAAACCGTGCCGGATCGCGGTACACCCGTGTTCAGGACGATCAAAGGCCCTCTCCCCAAGGCGACTGGATGGTGATGAGGTCGAACTTGACCAGCCACAGAATGGCGGCATTTCCAGCCTCGACCGAGAGGCCCGATTCATTGATCACATCGGATACGGTCAGGGGGCCTTGATCACAGACCAAGCTGCTGATCCGGGCCAGGTTCCATGGGCTGGCGACGGACCGGTTGATCGCTGTATTTCCCAGAAGATCAAACAGAGCCGCAACCTCGGAAACGTCCAGTGCTGTCTCGCTGTCCAGAAAGGCATCGGCGTTGAGCGCGGCTGTTGGATAGCCCCTGTAGAGGACAGTCGGATCCATCGCGGCTGGGTTGGACGTCATATGGTCAGCCCGGTCTGCCGCCGCCCGTCTCTTGTCCAGTTCCTGCCAGAGCGCTTGATACTGGGGAATGACAGCGGACCAATCGAAATGCGCGAGCACCCGCGCCCGACCCGCCGCTCCCATCCGTTTGCGCAGATCCGGATTTCCGATCAGTGCCGCCAGAGCGTCTGCCATTGCGGGGATGTTGAGCGCTGTGCGTTGCTGCATCAGGGACAAGTACTGGAGATAGGTATCGACCCCATGCTCATAGCGCCGGGCGAGGGCGTCGCCCATGTCTGGCGGTACCATCAGTGTCGGCACTCGAAATCCGGTTTCACCGTGCTGAACCGTATCGCGCAGGCCATTCCAGTCTGAGCAGACGACCGGGAGGCCAGCCGCCATCGCCTCGACCACCGCCAGACCAAAGGTCTCTTGGATGTTATCGACGGGCATAACAAAGATATCAGCTGCGGCGCGTACCGAGGCGCTGTGAGCGCTGTCGCTCGCATCAATGAACCGGACATCAACACCCGGCGCGAAGGCTGAGGCGCAGGCGCGATACACCTGTTCTTCCTCCTCGTTCGGAAACCAACCCGCCATACAGAGGATGACAGGCAAACCGGTCTGCTGGCAGGCCCTCTCCAACGCGATCATCAGCGGCGCTGGATGCATCTTCTCAAAGACCGACAGCCGCGCGACCGTCATAACCACAATCACATGTGATGGCATATTAAGACGCTGGCGTTCGCGCTCCCGCGCGCCCTCATTGACCTGAAAAGCCGGCGCGTCAATACCGAGCGGGATCACTGGGACTTGAGGCCGGGGGATATCGGCGCCCTGAAACCTCTCTTTAAGATAGGTCTCTGCGGCATCAAGCTCGGTCATCATCGTCTCACGCACAGCGCGGCTTGTCGCAATGATCGCATCCCAGGGACGAACCGGTGCGATCAAAGTATCGAAAAGGCCGGTCATGATGCGCTCGGTTGCAACCGTGTGAGTGATCCCACAAAGCGAGTAAGCGGTCTCCGTCACGCGCCGACGGGTCCAAGCCGACGGTCCAAGCGACGGCCCCGGTAGCATCAAGATACCTGGCTCAACCAGCTTCTCCGGGTGGTGAGACATCACGATGTCAAACGGTCCGACCCAGCCCTGGTCCTCTGCCGTCGCCTTGAAATGCGCTGCGTCCTGAGCGGTCGCGACGGCGCCATACAACGTTTCAGCGTTTCCGTGCTCGATGTATCCGGCCAGCAGCGAACGCCCCGCGACATGGCGCCCGATGGGAGCGGATCCGATCTCCCCCACAACATCGGGATGATGAAAGAACCGGGGCGAAGTCGAATGATCCTTCACCGGTCGGTATCGTTCTCGGCGGGGAGCCGGATAACATACTGGCTTGCTTGGATGTCCAGTAGCTCAGCCGGGTTTGCCTGGAGCGCCTCGTCAACCGCCTTGGTGACGCCGTTTCTCCACCAGCCCTCGGCTCCGTAGTCATCCCCAATGATTAAACCGCCAGCGCGCACCTTGCGAAAGGACAGCGATAGATCTGTTCGGACGTTTTCGTAGAGATGATCTCCGTCGATATAGATCCAGTCCAGTGCTCCATCCGGCATATTGCCGAGCATATCCCGACTTCGACCACGGTGCACCACCACCTGGCCATCTGCGATCTGACGTGCAAACCGCTCGCAAACGGACTTGTGGCGGAGATCCATCTCGCGTTGTCCCTCAACCATTCCGCCATACCAGGCCGCAACGTACTCTGGTTCGCGCCGATGGAGCCAAGGATCGATGAGATGCAGCACATTGGGGTGGACAAGTTCCAGCATCAAAGCAGAAAAGTCGCCGAGATGAACACCAACCTCTGCGCCGACGGAACCCGCCGAAAGATGTGCGAGAATGCTGCATCTCGGATCACCCACGGCCTTCTTCCTCGTCGATATCAGTCCAAGTAAGTTCTTTCAATCAGAAAGGCATCATAGCCGAGCATTTAGACCGGTCGGTAGCTTTCATTTACAGACGGTGAAGCATTGGTTGGAGAGGGCTCCTTCAAGTCCTTCGCGGCACCTTGGATCGATGTCTGCTCTGTCTCGCCGACCAGATACCATAACACCCCTCGAGCTCGCATTCGCGGCGAATGTCCGGAAACAGGAACGCGCCTGCAAAATTTAGCTGGCGTCGCTAAGGTCCGCTTCTCTAATTGTGCGTCTGGGTCAAGCTCGTTTCCTTTCGCGTCTCGAGTAGGAATCGTTTCTCCGGGTCACGCTTCTCTTCGCAGTCTGGTTTGGCGTTCGAAGGGCGCCGCTGCATGCATGTGTCGGAATGGTAGTGGAGAGCCCCGCTTTCCGGCGCGCTTCAAGTTGCGCAGCAGACATTTTCGGCTTCAT
>JBCDAQ010000202.1:0-6334 GCA_039185285.1 Pseudomonadota bacterium | reverse complement strand
GTTTGTCACCATGCACCCAGCGGGCCGATGTGAATTGCGAGCTGTCAAAGCGCACGGGCAGGCCATATTCCAGCTCGATCCGGCTGGCGAGCACCTCAAATTGCAGCTGCCCGACCACGCCCACGACCCAGCCCGAGCCGATATTGGGCTTGAAGAGTTTGGCCGCACCTTCCTCGGCAAACTGGGTTAGTGCTTTGTCCAGGTGCTTGGCCTTCATCGGGTCGCCTGCGCGGCAGTTCTGCAGGAGCTCTGGAGCGAAGCTGGGGATACCCGTGAAGCGGAGATCCTCGCCCTCGGTCAGCGCATCGCCGATGCGCAACTGCCCGTGGTTCGGGATGCCAATGATATCGCCTGCCCAGGCATCTTCCGCAATTTCGCGTTCCGAGGCGAGGAACAAGACTGGGTTCGAGATAGCCATGGGCTTGCCTGCGCGCACATGGCGCAGCTTCATTCCGCGCTGGAAGTGGCCTGAGCAGAGCCGCACGAAGGCAACCCGGTCGCGGTGCTTGGGGTCCATATTGGCTTGGACCTTAAAGACAAAGCCTGAAACCTTGCCTTCGTCGGCGGAAACCTGACGCGAGGCGGTCATACGTGGTTGAGGCGGGGGCGCGTGATGGGCGATCCCTTCCATCAGCTCTCGCACACCAAAGGAGTTGATGGCGGAGCCGAACCAGATGGGTGTCTGGTTGCCTTCGTAAATGGCACCTGCGTCGAAGGCGGGCAGAAGCTCTCGCGCCATCTCGACTTCTTCGCGGAGTTTCTCCAGCAGACCAGCCGGAATGTGCTCCTCCAGCTTCGGGTCATCCAGGCCTTCGACCGCGATGCTCTCGGCCTGCATGTTCCGATCCGCCCGGTCCATCAGCTCGAGCCTGTCATTCAGCATGTCATAGGCGCCGAGGAAATCGCGACCCATGCCCACGGGCCAGGAGGCGGGGCAGACGTCGAGCTGCAGCATCTCCTGAATTTCGTCGATGATCTCGAATGTATCCCGGCTCTCGCGGTCCATCTTGTTACAGAAGGTCAGAATCGGCAGGTCGCGCAGTCGGCAGACCTCAAACAGCTTACGGGTCTGGCTCTCGACGCCTTTCGCGCCATCGATCACCATGATCGCCGCATCTACGGCGGTCAGCGTCCGGTAGGTATCTTCCGAGAAATCTTCGTGGCCCGGCGTGTCGACCAGGTTGAACCAGTGGCTGCCATACTCAAACGACATCGCAGAGGCTGAAACCGAGATCCCCCGATCCTGTTCCATTTTCATGAAATCCGAGCGGGTCCGGCGCGCCTCGCCCTTTGCGCGCACTTGCCCCGCCATTTGGATCGCACCCCCGTAAAGCAACAGCTTTTCGGTCAGCGTCGTCTTACCAGCATCCGGGTGGCTGATGATCGCAAAGGTCCGTCGGCGCCCGATCTGCGGCGGTAGCTCGGCCTGATTGTGTCCCTTGTCTAACATGGTGCGCGGTATAGCGGGATGGTCGACAAAAGGGCAACCCGTACGGTTGAGACGGTGGCAGGCTCAACCTCGTCGCTTCGAGCCTAAGATACGTGAGAGAAAGCTCTCTTTCGGCCGGATGGAGTTGTCAACACCGGGGGGAGGCGGCTGCGATTCGGTTTCTCCGAACATATCCGTGTCCTTGCGGTAGCCCTCCGGGTGGAACAGGATCCACCGGTCGGTTTGAGCGCCGAACTGACCTTCGACGCAATGGCGCATTCGTAGTTTAAGCGAGTCCTCCTCAAAGCCGATCGTATCGCCATCTTTGAACCGGTTGCCGCCCGCCAGCAACAGCCAAGCCGCTCCCCAGACCTGCGTCGCAGCCTGTTTCGCGTCCAGGGCGCAGTAGTCCAGATAAAGTTCATGGCCATTGAAGGCGGCCATCCCAATTGTCGAGGCAGAGTTTAGGACGGGGCCGCTCTCAACAGCACCTTTCTGAACGTCGAATTGGATCCAGGATTCGAAAGGCCACTCCTCCATCAAGGCTTGGGTCGCCGCTCTCACCCACTCCTCAGGCTTGATCAGGAGGTCAGCACTCGGCAAGTAGACTGCCGTGGCGATTGGCAGCTTTGCAAAAACCGCCGACAAACAGGTCATTCGACGGGCTTCCCGAAACCGATGGGCGAGGCGCTGATCTTCATCAGCAGGGAGCTCATCGGTCGACCATGCGCTTACATCGAGGTGTTCCACACTGCGTTGCACGGCGCCGTCAGCTTCTGGAAACACCAACCGGGAGGTGTGGAGTAAGCGTTTGTAGCCGTCCTCATCAATAATGTGACTTCGCACGATGCCTTGGGCTGTGCAGTCCTCCATATATGCTTTGGTCCCAACAAAAGGTCCCGGCATCCGGGCAACATTCCCAATCCAGCCATTGCCGTTGATCGGCGACAGCAAAACTTCTGGTTTAGACGAATGCAGGCCAGGCATGACGAAGTTATAAGACCAGTCGAGCGCGGGAAAATCTTCCTGTGCCGCGGCGATGATCTCTTCAGACGTAAAATCCAGCCGATTGTCGAACAGGACGGTCGCAAAGAAGTTCGCTTTGAGCCTCTGGTCGCTATAGCGCTCTGCGACCTCCTCAGGCATCGGCCCGACGCTGGAGCATGGACATCACCTCGAAGATCGCACCGAAGGAGCTGGGCTCGATCTGCATGCTCGCGGCTGTGGCAATCAACGCTGTCCTTTCGCCATCGTCAACATGCCCGTCAGCGAGCGCGATCCGGATGGCAAAGCAAAGCGCGGTCTCGCGAAGTGCGGGCGACAGGCGTTCAGCAGAGCCTGTCAGGACCTGGGCGGGATCGCCTTTCAACGACTCTAGGACCTCGTTGATACAGCCAACGATTTGTTTGGCATCGTGGTGTGCATAGATCGGACTAAAAGACATCATGTTTGCAAGTTGTGCTTTCTCCGACTCCGAGATGCTCCCATCTGCGATCATTGTGATGATAGCGGGGTCAAAACATCTTTGGCGACCGAATTGCTGGGTTTGGATCCGCCGCGAAGGCGTGAAAAAAGGCTCATAAAATACTCCATGGTCAAAGCTCGATGAGACAGCGAGCTTGCCGATTGAACCTAATCCGTTAGCTTTCCTCGAACAAGCGCTCCTTTGGTCGTGGTTGCGAGAATTGACAAATCCGTCGCGCAACCATGCAATGGTGCTGCGATGGTAGGTACGATCACAACACAGAAAACGGAAACGGGGCCTCAAGTCGCGCCGAAGAAGTGGCGCCATGAGGAGACTGAAACTGCGGTCACTGCCAACCAGGCGCTTGTGGCCGAAGTTGAAGAGTTGATCCGGGAACATCAGGAAGCAGCGGTTCTCACGTTGCTCGAGGATTGGGCGCCGGTCGATGTCGTCTCCCTCCTCGTGGCGCTCAGATTTAAGCGCGCCCGCCGTCTCGTATCCTGGCTGCCCGACGACATCCAGATGGGTGTTCTGTCCGAGATCGATCCGCGGATGCATGCGGTGCTCTATGAGAAGAGAACCAGAAAACGTATCGCGAAGCTCCTGCGGCGTTTGGATCATGATCGGGCGCTTCACTTGCTAGAGGCGCTACCGGATGATCTGCGAGATGATCTCGTCGCCGCAATGGATAATGCAGAAACTTGGCGTAAAGAGCTGGCTTACTTGGAAGATTCCGCCGGTTCTATCATGCGCCGTCGAGTGCTCGCCGTGCGCCCAGAACAATCGATTGCAGCGATCAAAGAGGATCTGCGAACCCATCTTGAGGAGTTTGAAAAACTCGAAGCAATCTACGTTGTCGCTGCGGATCGACAGCTTATCGGGTACCTCCGAGTCCGTGATCTGCTCTTGCAGGACGATCGAACCTGCGTCGAGGATCTCGTGCGCACCGATTTGGTCGCGGTTGATTCAAACACCGATCAAGAAGAGGTTTTGCGTCTTGCCGCCCGGCGCGGTTTGCGGGTCGTTGCCGTGCGCGATGAAGCAGGGCGGTTGGTCGGTAGTGTCACGCCAAAAGAGCTGACCTTGATTGCGAGGGAGGAGGCCGAGGAAGACATGCTCCTGATGGCAGGTGTGTCGCCCGAGGCAACCTCCCAAGACACGCCCCTGCAAATCGTGAAAAGCCGATTGCCCTGGCTCCTTGCGGGACTGATCGGCGCTGCGGTCGCGGCGATGGTCATTGGGACCTACGAGGAAGCGCTAGAGAAGGCTGCGATCCTGGCGAGTTTCATTCCCGTGGTCATGGCGATGGCCGGCAATGCTGGCATTCAAGCATCCACCGTTACAGTTCAAGGCCTAACGGCAGGCACAATTTGGCCCGGTGATATGTGGGGACGGATCTTGCGTGAGATCACAGGGGCCGCGATCAATGGCGCTGCGGTCGCGTTGGTCGTCGCGATCTTGATCTTTGGTGCAAACGCCATAATCGAAGTGCCCAGACCCCTGCAATTGGCGTTTGCGGCAGGAATGTCGCTGATCCTTGCCACAACTTTTGCCAGCGCGGTCGGGGCTGCGGTCCCGGTGATCCTCGACAAATTGCGCATGGATCCAGCCGTCGCCACTGGGATCTTTATCACAACCGCCAACGACGTGTTTGGCGTGTTGATCTTTTTTGTGATGGCGTCGGCGCTCTATTTGTGAACCAACGTCAGTTTTTCGGAACGCTCTTGAAGCGAGAATTCGACTTGCCGCTTGATGAGCTTTGAAACCGAGGAGAGGCGCCTCCTGACGAAACGGTTGGCCCCAAGGTCGATTTTAGCTCAGTGCTTTCAAACCAGTCGACAACGACCTGAAACCAGTTCGAGGGATAGTTATGTCCCCCCTTGTGGAGCATCAGCTCCAAAGCCGAACCATAGCTGCAGTTCTGGTAGGTATAGCGATCAAAGTTTCGCACCTGGCTGGTCGGTTGGCGGCCTCGTTGCTGACATCCATTTGTTACTCGCAAGACCTCCATCGCGTTCGGGACAGAGTTCAACTGCACGCGACCGCGAGAATCCTTTCGTCCCTGGAAACCGACGATTTCATCGCGAAGACCGTGGGTGTGCAGAAAGCGAACGGGACGCAGGCATCTACGCGGCATTTGACCCCAATAGCTGCCCGCGTGTACGACGAAAGCAGCCCCGATTTCCGGGTTGTGACAGGCGAGTTCCCACACCAGATGTCCCCCTCGGGACTGTCCCATCACAAGGACTTTGCCGGTATCCAGATTGAAACGCTGCGCGGCGTCGCTCATAACGCTTTTGAGGAAACGAACCTCGTCACGGGTTTTCTGTCTCCCGTTGCGCAATGTCCAACCGGTGTCGACCAATCCACCACGATAGGTGATGTCCAAAGCGCCTGGGACAATCAGCGCATAGCCGAACTGATCCACAATCCGTTGGAAGAACTGGCTGCTGGTCACGTCGCGGGAATGACCGGTAGAACCATATAGATACAAGATCGCCTTGTGCGGGCCCGGCCCCTCGGGCCCTAGGGCGCGATAGACGCCTCCCGGGACCCTGCAGGGATTTTTGAATGCCGGCCAATCGCATTGTTGCTGAGCTGATGCCGAGATCGGTGCGAAGAAAGTGAAGATAGCTGTAAATAAAAAAATCAGGCGCATGAGACTTTCGAAATTTCATAAGGTTGAATGGTACCATTGCGCCTAGCTTGGCTGGGCGTCAAGGCGTTCAACTTGAGATTTAATCCCAAGCCGAGACTAATCTGAAGCCATGCTCTGTAAACGAACTATCGACTTATTTTGCGTTCACAAGATTGCTTATGAGCAATGGGTTAAGTGCACTCTGAGGCCGTTTTAGGGCGCACTGACGACGCATTTAAAGAAGAGCCATTTCTTCGAGAGAGGTTTGACACAGCCAATAGTGCCATCAGCTTGGCCAGTAAAAAAAGCGCATCGCGCCATCGTAGAATGAAGCGCAGAGGACAAGAAATGCGGCGTCGATGGAGACAACGCAGACTACCGCTTCAACAACTGGAAGAAGGCCGAGGGCTCGAAAAATTTCTGTCTGACGTCAGCGCTTATGGGACCAAATAGGGTTATTTGCTAAGAGAGTGTTTGTTGCTCATCGTCACCACCGAGGAGTGGACGATGAGAAAGATAACAAAGAGCCCCGGCGAGAAGATCGTCAAAGACATCAAGCGTGCCACGCGCAAGCAGTATTCCAGCGAAGAGAAGATCAGGATCGTGTTGGATGGTCTGCGTGGCGAGGACAGCATTGCAGAGTTGTGCCGCCGTGAGGGCATCTCCCAGAGCCTTTATTACAAGTGGTCGAAAGACTTCATGGACTGCTGAGGGAACGCCATCGGTCCGAGAGACCGATAGCAGGGCAAGAAACGCCTAGCCGGTGACACCCAACGCGAAGCGCGCAGCGACGAAGTGGTGG
>JBCDAQ010000201.1:0-6375 GCA_039185285.1 Pseudomonadota bacterium | reverse complement strand
CGCAAACAGGGCCATGGGCGGGTGATCCAGAACTCCTCGGTGCTGGGCTTTATCGGGCTCAAGATGCGCGCGCCTTATGTGGCCTCGAAACATGCGCTGGAAGGCTATACGGATGTGCTCCGGATCGAGCTCCGTGACAGCCCAATCCATGTGGTTCTGATCGAGCCCGGGCCGATTAAGACGGATATTCGCATCAAGTCTCAGCCCCACTACGAACGCTGGATCAAAGGCAAGCCCAGCGTCTGGTCTGACTTCTATTGCGATGAGGTGGAGCCGAGGCTTTACGCAGGCACAGCGCCGGCGGATTGGGGTGAGCTGCAATGCGATGCGGTGACGAAGAAGCTGATCCATGCGCTGGACAGTTCCCGGCCGCAGCCCAGATACTATGTCACGCAGCCCACCTACTTGGCGGGCACCTTGAAGCGGATCCTGCCGACGCGCATGATCGACTACATTCTGCGCTAGCTGGGGGAGAAGATGTCCGGAACCATGATGACCATTGCGATCCTCTTCTGCCTTGTTACAGCGGGGGTTTTGGCGATCGGGATTATCGGGTTTGGTTCCGGAAAGGCGTCAGGCTCCACGTCGAACAAGCTGATGCGGTTTCGCATCCTCTTTCAGTTTGTGGCGATCTGCTTCATCCTAGGCGCGGTTTTCTTTGCACAGAATGGCAGCTGAACATGGTTGTATTGAACAAGATCTATACCCGCACCGGTGACGCGGGAGACACGGCCCTGGGTGACGGAAGCCGGACGTCGAAGCATGCGGCCCGGGTGACCGCCTATGGCACCGTTGACGAGGCAAATGCTTGTGCCGGGCTGGCGCGATTGCATGCGGAGGGGGATATGGATGCAGCACTCAGCCGCATCCAGAATGACCTTTTCGACCTGGGAGCTGACCTTTGCCGCCCGAACATGGAGCTGGATGCGGAAGCTGAGTATCCGCCCCTGCGCATGGCGCCCAGCCAGGTGGAACGGCTGGAGGCGGAGATCGACGCGATGAATGCGGATCTGGAGCCTTTGCGGAGTTTTGTTCTGCCGGGTGGATCAGCGCTGGCGGCTTATCTGCACCAATGCCGGACTGTTTCGCGCCGGGCAGAGCGGTTGACTGTCGAGCTCTCAGCGACCGAAGGGGTTAACGAGTCCGCGATCAAGTACCTCAACCGCCTCTCTGACTGGTTCTTCGTTGCCTCGCGGGTTGCGAACGGCAATGGCAAGGACGATGTGTTGTGGGTGCCGGGGGCCAATCGCTGAGCCTCCCTTTCGCAGGAGGTCGCCAATGTCCCGTCCCAAACTGATCGGTATCAACCATGTCGCCCTCGAGGTCGGCGATATCGAGGAGGCTTTGACCTTCTACGGGAAGTTCTTTGACTTCACGCTGAGGAGCAAGTCCGCTTCCATGGCTTTCATCGATCTGGGTGATCAGTTTCTTGCGTTCTCGAAGGTGGATGAGATCACCCGAGACGAAGAGCGCCACTTCGGCCTCGTGGTCGATGACCGTGAGGGTCTCCGCGCGCGGTTAGAGGCCGAGGGCGTCGAGATTGTCACCGAACGCCGCCTTGATTTCCTGGACCCCTGGGGCAACCGGATCGAGATCGTGCCTTACGTGGACATTCAGTTCCTCAAAGACCGCGCGGTCTTGGATAAGCTGGAGGCAAGCGACCTCAAGAAAACTGAAGCTGCCAAGGCGGAGCTTTCAAACAAAGGGATCACGCCACCTGCAGGTGCCTGACTTTTCCGGACGCTCTGTTTGGGTTAGGTATGGCCCGCGACGGGAGCGATGGGAGAGACGGCGTTGCGCATTTGCCTGCCTTTTGCGGTTAGCTGGATACTGTGCTCAAGCTTGGCTTGGGCCTTGGAGCCGGAACTCTCACCCAATGCTGTTCCGACGGCGAAGCCGGTTGCTCAGGCAGAGGCGTATTTGAGTGCGAACCGGTGGGAGGTGGATCGCATCTGCAACGCAATCCGCGAGGCAGCAGATTTTCATGGCTTGCCGCGTGCCTACTTCACCCGATTGATCTGGAAAGAGAGCCGCTTTGATATCAAGGCGATCTCGCCTGTTGGGGCGCAAGGGATTGCACAGTTTATGCCCGCGACAGCGAAGGAGCGTGGCCTGCAGAACCCGTTCGATCCTGCGCAGGCGATCCCCGCTTCCGCGCATTATCTTGCTGATCTAAAAGCACAGTTCGGTAACTGGGGGCTTGCAGCGGCAGCTTATAACGGCGGGCCTGACCGGGTTGCTCGTTTTGTCAAAAAGCGCGGTGGGCTGCCTTTGGAGACGCGCGATTACGTCCTCTCGATCACCTACCGTCCTGCTGAATGGTTCAGGGTCAGAGGCCGTGAGGTCGAGCCGCGCCCCTTAGATGAGAAGCTGAGCTTTGACGAGGCCTGTCGACAAATTCCGATTGTGCAAACGCGTGCGATCCTCGCGACCGCGCCGAGCCGCCCTTGGATGGCGCAGCTCTCTGTCGGGATCAACCGCAAAGCGGCGCAACGCGCTCTGAACCGGGCGCGAAAGAAGCACCGCAAGCTGGTCGGCGGCAGGCCAACCTCGATCCGCCGCGTTCGGACGGCTGGGATCTTGCGCTACATTGGCGGGGTTGGTGTCCAAAGCCGGACGGAGGCTCAGCTCATCTGCGCTCAGGTTCAAAGATCACGCGGGCACTGCGTGGTGCGGCGGAACCGATGAAGCTTATCTTCCGAAACTGATGACGGTGCCTTGGGCAACGACATGCACCACCCGCCAAGGGCCGCTGGTGTCGAGGACGATGAGATCGGCCCGGTAACCGGGCTTTATCCGACCGCGATCACTCAATCCCATCGCATCGGCTGGGTTGCGCGAGACGAGATCCCACGCGGTCTCGATCGGCTGCGCACCGCGGTGAACCAGGCGTTGGACCGCGCGAAGCTGGCTGGGGTAGTAGTAATCTGAGGCGAGGATTGTGCATAGCCCCTCAGTGACGGCATCCTCGGCAGACAGCATACCGAGATGACTGCCGCCCCGGATCACGTTCGGGCCGCCCATGATTACCGGCTCTCCGGCCGAGCGGGCTTCTGCAGCGGCGCTGCGATCAAGCGGGAACTCGCAGACCGATGCGCCGATTTTGCGATAGCTTTGACGATCCGCCACCGTTCGGTCGTCGTGGGAGAGCAAAACGACGCCAGCTTGTTGGGCAAGCGATGCGACCTCTTTGACTTTACTCGGAACATCATTGATGCGCGTACCAACGGCGGCGGCCATCTTCATGTATTCTTGTGGTGTACAGCCGGTCCGCTGCGCCCATTTATAAAGCTTCTTCTCGTCCGCCGTTCCCATCATGGCGAGCGTCGCCGTTGTATGGTCGTTGAAGGCAAGCGATGGTTTCGGCTCTTCATGCATCCATTCCGCAATGTCACCAATCGCGTCGTGGGCAAACGTCTCCCATCTAAACTGGACACGGTGGTCGGCCATGAGATGCGGTCGCAGCGCTTTCAGTCCGGCCATGAACTTACGGCCGGTTTCCAGGCTGCGCGCGCCTGGCTCCCAAGAAAGTGTCAATCCGTGAAAGGCAGTTGTGATTCCGTTAGCGAGCAGCTGACGGTCGACTGAACCCATTGCAATCTCAAAAGCAATGTCGACACCCGGACGTGGGTGAAGCTCAAGCTCGAATGCGTCACCGTGGACGTCGACGATACCTGGTAAAACCAGATAGCCATCGCATTCAATTCGGTGTGCATCGGCGGGGGTTGCATCAACGATGAGACCTTCGGAGATCGAGATAGGTCCGCTCTCGATACTGTTCTCAGGGCTGAGAAACCGACCACCTTCCAAGAGGATGGATTTGGTCATGGCCTAAGTCTCCATGCAGATGAAATGGGGCCTTGCGGCGCGTGGACTAGACTGAATAGCGTCATTGGGGAAGACGGCATATCGGAAGTGCGGCTCAAAAATTGTGTCAGGATCGCACGAGCCTCAAGTGAAACAGGTGGCCGAGCAGATGCTTGGGCGGAACGGTAGAAAATTTATTGAATCTCGATTCAACGCGTTGACACAAAATTGAAATGGGATAATTTCCCACCATCAAGATTGTGGGGAAGACCAAAGCCATGACTATGAAGACGACTACAGCGGCGTTCAGCGCTGCTCTCTTACTTTGTGTGCCTTCTGCTCAAGCAGCGAGCTTCAATATTTTCGCGAGCGGGTACGACTCAATCTCTCAAACAGAAGATCTGTTTACGACCTTTGATACGGGAGATCCATCAGGAGATCTCTCCGATGCAACGGGCGCAAGGTTCACCGCCAACATCGACAGTGATCTTTCCGGCCTGAATGTCGAGGAGCGTCTCGACAATGGCGCATTGTCATTCGCCTATGATTTGGCTGGGCCGCCGTTCATCAACCTCGAAATCGACGATGGAGGTGAGATATTCTTTTTTGGAGAGATCAATACAGACGACAACAACATCTCCGGAAGCTTTCTGCTTGAACTGATCGATAACGCCTCGGTTCCCGAACTCGGGTCGCTGGCCGCAGGCAGCTACGATGTTCTCGGTTTCTCGCTTGAAGAATTTGACGTCACTCGCGGGACCTTCATCGAGATTCTGTCATTCTTCGCGTTTGATCAGAGCTTCTTTGAGCTTGTCAGTGGCAATGCGCCTCAGGAGCTGCCGGATATCGCAGGCCAGCAGCTTTTGGGGACTTACTTGGTTATCCAAGAATTCGATCAGGATGAGGGCGAGAACGCAGGTCCGGTTGATGAGCCGTTCGCTGTTGCGGACGCGAATTTTGCATCGGCGAGCATCACGCCTGCCGAGATCCCGCTCCCCGGCGCGCTGCCTCTGATGCTTGCGGGTCTCGCAGGTTTCGTCGTATTGCGACGTCGTAACGCCTGATCTATCGCAAAGAGTAACCGATTGGGCCGCCCTAAACGTGGGTGGCCTTTTCGTATTTCGGGACAGCTTGTCTCAGGGCAAACATTGCCCTTGCCATTCACTTGACGTGCACGTAAACCTTTGGCAGCCAGAGTTGGCGATTCCCTGTTCTCCGCCGTCGTTTTTATTGGAGTGCTGGCCGCGCAACTCGTTAAGCAGAGTGCAGAACTCTGGGCCCTGAGCCCGCAACCCGATGGAGAAACGCCGATGAAGGTCCTGGTGCCGGTCAAGCGCGTGATCGACTACAACGTGAAGGTCCGCGTCAAAGCGGATAACTCCGGTGTCGACCTCGCCAATGTCAAAATGTCGATGAACCCATTCGACGAGATCGCTGTCGAAGAAGCGATCCGTATGAAGGAAGCGGGCAAGGTGGACGAGATCATCGCTGTCTCGATCGGTGTCAAACAGGCGCAAGAAACCTTGCGGACCGCGCTCGCCATGGGCGCTGACCGCGCGATACTCATCGAAGCCGCCGAAAGCACCGACACGGATATTGAGCCGCTGGCGGTTGCCAAGCTGCTCGCCAAGGTTGTCGAGGAAGAAGCGCCAGGCCTCGTGATCTGCGGCAAGCAAGCGATTGACAACGATATGAACGCGACGGGCCAAATGCTTTCGGCCCTGCTCGGTTGGTCGCAAGCAACCTTCGCATCGGAAGTTGACGTGGAAGGCGATAGCGCGACTGTGACCCGCGAAGTCGATGGCGGTCTGCAGGTGATCAAGGTGAAAATGCCGGCGATCATCTCGGTCGACCTGCGCCTGAACGAGCCGCGCTACGCATCTCTGCCGAACATCATGAAGGCGAAGAAGAAGCCGCTGGATATCAAGGCACCTGCCGATTACGGCGTCGATGTCACGCCACGCCTAAGCGTGGTCGAAACAGTCGAGCCGCCAGCCCGCAAGGCTGGCATCAAAGTCGGCTCGGTTGACGAGCTTATTGCGAAACTCAAAGACGAAGCGGGGGTTCTCTAATGGCTGTTCTTCTTCTCGGTGAAGTCACCAGCGGTGAGCTTTCGATGGATGCTACTGCCAAGGCAGTTACCGGTGCCAAGGCGCTGGGCGATGTGACCATTCTCTGTGCTGGTGCATCCGCTTCGGCCGCTGCTGCGCAAGCTGCGACGATCGATGGTGTGTCGAAAGTGCTCTGCGCCGAAGACGACTCGCTTGGCCACCGCATGGCAGAGACCACGGCGAACCTGATCGTGAGCCTTGCAGGCGATTACAGCCACATCGCAGCACCCGCGACCACGGATGCCAAGAACATCATGCCTCGCGTTGCAGCCCTGCTCGACGTCATGGTGATCTCGGATGTGATCGAAGTGAAGGACGGCGATACTTTCGTGCGTCCGATCTACGCAGGCAACGCGATCCAGACCGTGAAATCGGTCGATTCGACCAAGGTTCTGACCATCCGGACTGCGACCTTTGACGCGGCTGGCGAAGGCGGCTCGGCTGCGGTCGAGAACGT
>JBCDAQ010000200.1:0-6417 GCA_039185285.1 Pseudomonadota bacterium | reverse complement strand
TGACGGCAATACCGGCAATCTTCCGAACCCAAATACTGAATGGGTCGTTGAGAGTGGCTCGGTTCTGACGCCCGGAGCAGACGTTACGTTAAAGTATGAGAACGATTCCGGGCTGATTTTTCGCCGGACCTACCGGATCGACGACAAATCAGCCCGGAATCGTTCTCATACTTTAACGTAACGTCTGCTCCGGGCGTCAGAACCGAGCCACTCTCAACGACCCATTCAGTATTTGGGTTCGGAAGATTGCCGGTATTGCCGTCAGCAGTTCTCAGCCAGCCATAGGTCGCATAATAGGGGTGTGGCCCGCCCGTCGGATTTAGGAGCGTGACGGTATCGGACTCCAGATCCAGCGTCTCGCGATAATCGGAGAGATGCAGATCATCCAGCCTACCGCCTTTGAGAGAGATCGATCCCCAAACCGATGAGTTCTCGATCCTGATCCGCTCATTTCGCGCCAAAGCGCCATCGCGATCGAGCGACAGGGCTGGCTGATCACCTTGCACACCTGATTGAACGGCAGTCCCTCCACTAGCGGGCGCAGATGTTCCGCTCTCGACAACGGTTGGATCCGGAGGAGGTGGGGCGAAGAACAGCTGCCATGAGAAGATAACCGCCATCGACAGGGCGATGGCCATGATCATGTTTTTGGTATCTTCCGAGTTCATCAAACGCTCCGCTCGTGCTCAACGCGAGGGTTGAACCGGGTAAGCGGGCTCAGGTCAAGGAGTTTCGATGCTCAGAGGCGCTCAAGCTTCGATGTTAAGTTTGCGCCCGGTCGTTTGGAGTACGTTTTGAAGCTCGTTGAAGGGCATTGGACGGGCCAGACCAAAGCCCTGTACTGTGTCGCATCCCATCTCGCGCAGATGGCGTATGTGGCGCATCGTCTCGACACCTTCTGCCGTGACACCGATGCCCAAAGACCGGCCAATGTTGACGATGGCGGCTAAAAGGTTCCGTCTCGATTCATCCTCGACAATCGGGATCACCAGTTGGCGGTCGATCTTCAGCCTTTTGGGTTTGACGCGGGTCAGCCCGACGATCGAGGCTCGACCGGTGCCAAAGTCGTCAACCTCGATATCGATCCCGCGTTCCTGCAACTGATCGAGGGTCCAATCATAGTCGTCATTCGGGTCATCTAGAAAGATCGTCTCGAGAAGTTCGAAAGCTATTTTCAGGCCTTTTGTGTCAAGCCTGTCGATCGATTGCATGAGGTTCGGGTCGCAGAGGCGTTTCAGACTGATGTTGACTGACAATCGCGGCGTCTCGATACCAGCGTTGTCTAACTCACGCATGTTTGCGACCGCTTGAGCAAAGATCTGAGCATCAATCTCACTCAACGCATTCATGTCTTCGGCGATCGAGAGAAAGCTGATGGGTGCGAGCACGCCTCGGGTCGGGTGTTGCCAGCGGGCAAGAGCCTCGACGCCAACGATCTCGAGGGTGTTCACGTCAAACTGCGGCTGGTAGACGGGAAAAAACGCGCCCTTTTCTAGCGCATCTAAAATCTCGTCTGCGATGCGCTTCTTCTCTTCAAACTCGCGAGTGATTTCTTGCGAGTAGACTTGTAGTTGGCCGCGTCCGTGTTGTTGCGCCCTGTTAAGTGCGACGTCGGCGTCTAGGAGGAGTTCGACGGCGTTCGCCGTCTCGGGGCGCTCACAGGCAATTCCGACACAAGCGCTCACATGGCAAGGACGCTCGTGATAGAGGATCGGTTTCGCGATCGTCTCGACGATACTGCGACCGATATCGCGGCAACTACCAGCGTCCGCTGGAACCTCCCGCAGCAAAACAAACTCGTCGCCGCCGAGGCGCGCAAGCCTGTCAGCGTTCCCGACAAAGGCCGCTAGAGCAGAAACGACCGACTGCAAAACATGGTTGCCCGCTTCGTAGCCCATCGTGTCGTTGATTTGCTTGAAACGGTCGAGATTGATCAGAATGACCATAAGCCGGTTGTCACGCTGAAGCGCGAGCCGCTCATTGATATGTTCTTCCAAAGCTTTGCGGTTCATCAAGCCCGTTAAATCGTCGGTCTTGGCTTGGAGTTCGATATCGGCTTTAGTCTTCTGAAGTAGAGCAGTTGAGCGCTCTAACTCCTGCTGCTGCTGCTTGATGTCTGTGACGTCGATTCTTAGGCCGACCAACTCACCATTCGGCAGTCTACGGTCGTTTCGTTGCAGCCATCGTCCGTCATTTAACTGGATCACATAGCTGGCTTGTCCTTCAGCCCGTCGAGTGTGGAGAATGTCTTTGCTCCAAGCCTCGGGATCCTGACCATCTATCTTCCACAGGCCGGTTTCGATGCCGCGTCGGGTAATTTGTTCGAAAGAGATTCCCGGTTTTATCTCATCTCGAAACGGTTGATGCATCGACAAGAAAGCCTCATTGGCAATGATAAGGCGATCTTCTTTGTCGTAAAGCACAAAGCCATCTGGCAGCGTCTCCAGCGCATGCCAGAAGCGGTTCTTTGCGATCTCAGCAGATTTGAGGGCCTCGGATAGATCTGTTTCCAGTGCATTGTGGCTTTCTAGAGCGCGCTCCGCTGCCAACTCACGCGTCTTCAAGTCGGTGATATCTCTGAGAAAGGTGACCCAATACTTGATCTCTCCAGTGGGCTCGAAGGCCGAGTGACTGTCGATTTCGAGCCAGAGAGCGCTCCGGTTTTTCTTGTAGGTTAGAATCTCGCGGCGTGGCGTGAAGCTCTCATCTTTGCTGCAATCGAAGCAGTCCTTGAGCGTCCAGCTCGAGCTTGGGCCATTAAGGATGTCAAAGGATTGCCCGATAAGGTCTTTCTGATCATACCCAGTCAAAGCGCAAACGGCTTCGCTGCCCCATAAGATTTTGCCGCAGTCCGGGTTGTTTTCCCGAGCATCAACGATAAGCGCGGCGTCATGCGTGAATTCACCAAGTTTGGAGATCAGCGTCTCGATCTTCATGGCGTCAATTGGCCCTCGACACTCGACTGTCCAAATCTGCGAACGACCGCAGTAGGGCGCAAATGAGCCGAAACATCAGAACCGCCCTTGGCATGCAGCTTTAGGGTTGAATTGTTAAGCAACTGATAGCGCGGCTGTGATCGATGCAAAGCAGGCATAGGCCGCGTGCATCCCTGTCCGACTTGTGTCAAAGCTTGCAGAGGAGTATTTTCTGTGCGGGGTCTTTTATGCAGAAATCCGTGATCATCACATGTGCGCCCACCGGGGGCATTCACACGCCCACTATGTCTCCGCACCTGCCCGTCACACCTGCGGAGATCGCTCGCGCAAGCATCGAGGCTGCAGAAGCCGGCGCCGCAATCATCCACCTACATGCGCGCAACCCGGATCCTGGTGAGCTTTACGGCAAGCCCGACCATCGGCCAGAGACGTTCATGCAGTTCCTTCCCACGGTAAAACAATCGACGGATGCGGTTGTAAATGTCTCGACCGGGGCTGGGCTTGGTATGAGCATGGATCAGCGCTTGGCAGCCGCGACAGGTGCCAGCCCGGAAATGGCCTCTCTCAACATGGGCTCGATGAACTTCGGAATTTTCCCGCTGTTAGAGAAGTTCGAGACCTGGAACCGGCCCTGGGAGCCAGAGTTCCTCGGGATGACCAAGGACTTCATTTTCCCCAACACTTTCGAGACCATCGAGTATGCGCTTAAAAATCTTGGCGATGCGCATAGCACGAAGTTTGAATTCGAGTGCTACGACCTTGGGCATCTCTACAATCTTGCATATTTTGTTGATAAAGGAATGGTTAAGGCGCCTTTCTTCATCCAAATGGTTTTCGGCATACTCGGCGGTATGGGGGCTGAGTTAGATCACATGTTCCATCTGCATCGAACGGCAGAGCGGCTTTTCGGGGATTCTTATGAATGGTCCGTTCTCGCGGCCGGAAAGAATCAAATGAAGTTCGCGACGCAGGCAGCGATGTTGGGCGGAAACCTCCGGGTTGGGTTGGAAGACAGTCTCTATATCGGAAAAGGTGAGCTGGCGACGTCGAACGCGCAGCAAGTATCCCGCATCCGATCGATCGTTGAGAACCTCGGCCTGACCATCGCAACACCGGGGGAGGCGCGCGCGCGGTTGGGATTAAAGGGCGGCGATCAGGTTGGCTTTTAGATCACCGATCATTGAGCGCCCAATCATAGGCGTGATCGTCTGGACGGCGCTTGCCTGAAAGAGCTTCGGCAGCCCGACCTTCAGCATGACGACGCAGGTAATCTAGAACTCCTGCCTCGCTGTCAGCGAAGTCTTCTCGGAACCAGACGTAGATCGAGGATATCACCAGAAGACCATTCCTCAGCCGAACACCACGAGGGTCGTTGATATAGTCGTGTTCAGCTCTGGCGAGGTCCTGCTCAAGAGTCGCTCCCTGATAAGCCTTGGCTGCCAAGTTTGGGCAACTTACCGCTGCGCAGTTGAGGGCGTAATGGATGCGTGCGTCCTGATAGACCGGTCGGATAACTCCATGCTCAATGTCATTTAGGCTCAGCGGCTGGCCGAGAATGCTTACAGCAGGATTATCCCACGGCCCAAGCCCGAAAAGCCCGGTGGAGATATCCCGGATGGAACCAACGGGATAGTTCGCGAGTATTAGTGCAACGGTCTGTGCATTGTAGAGGTTAATCCAAAAGGCCAGCTGTTCGTCTCGATCTAGCTGCGAAGGATCAACGGACCGCAAGTCTGAGAGATACCCCTCCAGGGCAGCGCGATCTGCTGAGCTGACTCGGGCGTAGGAGATGCGGTTGATGCCGACCCCATCCTTTGTCACATAGCGCCCCAGGAACTGGCCCCAGACCTGATGATCAATCGTCGTTGAAGAACCTGCAGTCCGCTGCAGCCAAGCCGGATCGATCAGTTCCGATTTGGGAACGAAAAGCCGCTCAAAACCAGCCCGAGCGGGCGTGGCCAAAATCAAACTTGCCATAATGGCTGCTAGAAATGCGCGCATAGGAACTCCGATCACCTCTCGGACAGATAGCCAGGGTCGTGTCCAACTCCCATGCTTGATCGTCTCACGTTTCCGTTGAAGCTGCGTGCGGACACGATTTAAGCAGGGAGCGGAGGATAGAACATGAGCCAAAGCAGTCACCGATCCGCCCACGATGCCGACGAAGATGCTCGTAACGAGGACATCTTGATTTATGTCGATGGCGACCTTTTGCCCAAGTCCGAGGCGAAGGTTTCGGTCTACGATTCCGGCTTCATGCTTGGTGATGGAGTTTGGGAAGGGCTAAGGGTTCACAATGGTCGGCTGGCGTTCCTCGAAGCTCATCTCGACCGGCTTTACGAAGCAGCCTATGCGATCGACTTAGAGATTGGCATGGACCGCGACGACCTTAGAGAAGCCCTCTACAAGACTCTGAAGGCCAATGACATGAGGGATGATGCTCATGTCAGGCTGATGATCACGCGCGGGCGGAAGAAGAAACCGTTCCAAGACCCCCGGCTGTCGGTCTTTGGCTCCACGATCGTGATCATTGCCGAGCATTCCAAAGCCTCGGAAGGCACGATCCGCAGGGGTCTGAACTTGATGACGGTGCCGCAGCATCGCGGATTGCCGCTAACCCAAGACCCTAAACTAAACTCGCATTCCAAGCTGAACTGCATCCTCGCCTTAGTGCACGCGCTGAAGGCGGGAGCAGATGAGGCTCTTATGCTCGATCCCCATGGGTGGGTGAATACGACGAACGCCTGTAACTTCTTCATTGTGCGCGCGGGAGAGGTTTGGACCTCGACCGGCGACTACTGCATGAATGGGATTACGAGGGGCCATGTGATCGACCTTTGCCGGCAAAATGGGATCATATGTCGGGAGAAGAACTTCTCGCTGCTTGAGACCTATGGTGCTGATGAGGCCTTCATCACTGGAACTTTCGGTGCTCAAACCCCCGTCCTTCAGATCGATGGGCGGCAGATTGGGACAGGGGCGCCGGGGCCGGTCTTCACTCGGGTCCGTTCGCTCTATAAAGACCTGATTGCCGAGGATTGCAGCATTCGGTCTGAATGATGGCATGCGACCCCATCATCTTTGCGCTCCGGACCTGTCGTTTGGTTTGTCGTTGACAACCGCTCCGGCCCAGCTTGCTCCTACTCTGCCCAACGTTTTGGCTGAAGTCTTCACCAGTTCGTGATAGCGTGTTTCACACACCAAGTTGTGAAATGAGGCGCTGAGTTCGTGCCTCTATATTCACGGCAGCGAAACTTGAAGTTCAGCTGATCGCGATTTGGGAGATAGCTATGACCAATGTTCATCACATCCGTGGAGGCGTCGATTGCCGGGGTGTCCCGATTTCCTACCCTGATCAGTCTGCGATCGATGGGTTGGAGCGGGCACATCATTGCTCACTGGTGTTCCGGGGTGATGCAATCGGTGAAATCGACAAAGTGCTCGAAGAGCATCCCGGCTTCGTCATGGCTCATCTTTTTCG
>JBCDAQ010000199.1:0-6482 GCA_039185285.1 Pseudomonadota bacterium | reverse complement strand
CCGTGGCTGCGCAGCCACATCTTTCTCGCCGACGATTTTTTGGCTGGATTGATCGGCGGCATAGAAAATCCGATCCCCCCGAGAGAGAATTATTGGTCTTGCGCGGTAAAGAGCGCTCGGTGGCGTCATCGCTTGTTTGCGCATCCCAATTGTCGATCAGATCGAATAGCTCGCCCCAGTCAAAGCGACCTTTTGCAAGTTCTTCAGCCGAGTCTAAGTCTACCGCTGAAGATCACAGGGAAGTTTAATCAAGGATGCCGCCAAGCTTACAGCTCGGCGGCACCCAGAGTGTCCTCAGCAGCGGAAGGCGCACTCTGTCTTGTCGGTTCCTTTGGTAAAGCAAAGCCCTGGAGAAACGCTAAGCAAAAAGATCGAACGTGTCCGCAGAGGCGATGAGCGCTTTCACCTCTTCATCCGTGTGAGATGTTTCATTGTTGAGAGAACGCTCCTCACTTACCCATATCGACGTCCCATTAGCGCTGTGATCGTCAATCCTCAGATTGGCTGTATCGAGACCATTCGCGGTTTGCATCCCGGCGAGGATCACCGGATCGTCTTCATCATACGTGAACTCGAACGGACTGTCGCTCAGCTCAAAGGTCTGGATCTGCCAGGCAGCCGAGTCACCCGGTTCGATCGCGATCCAGTCCACGCTCTCTCGGGCATGTCTTTGATCAGCAGCCTCTTCTTCTTGCATGAAGACCTCGGCCCCATTTTCCGTGACCTCCGAGGTGCGGATCGTCACCGGCTGGCTCCCGTTATCGCTTGTGACTTGAGCGAAAAATGCGGGGTCTTCGTCAAACACTGTGCCAAAGTCGATCGTCTCACGAGTGCTGTCGCGCGCCTGGGTCGAGCCCGCCGCTATGGTGGTGCCGTCGGCCAAGGTGTGGACGCCCGCCGTCGCCGCCATCCAACTGACGGTTTCTTTCGCGTGTAGGCCATCCTGATACGCCCATTCGTCGACTTGGAACTCGAAGCCGGTCTCATCGACATTGCGGACACGCAAGGTGGCCGGAGCATCACCATTTGCGCTGAGAGGTCCCATGACAACGACGGCGTCTGGGATCTCTTGCTCGAAGTCGACACGTGTCCATTTCTCGACTTGGTTCTGAGAGACTTCGACAGTTCCGAGCTCCAAGGCACCAGCCGGGACCTCTTCGGCCAATACGTCGAATGACACGTCAAAGCCTATTTTTTCCCCGGTCTCGATCGTGACCTCGATCGCGAGATCCATCTCTCCTTCAGCAAGACTGCCTCTGCCAAAGAAGTCACCGTCTATGTCGCCGAAGAGGGCGTAGGGTGCCATCTTCTCGATCCTTGGGTTGGCGCCATTCAAGCTGAGCGAAACCGTGCTGACGATATCGGCCGAGGCACCTGGAACTTCGACTTCAATGGAGTATCGACCGCTTTCGACGACAGCGGGATTGACCGTGCCGCCATCCGAGATCTCAGCCACCCTTTCGTCTGAAACCGTATCGATCAGATAGATCTTCACCTCTTCAGGAAGGCCAGGTTCTTCTTCTGGGGGCGGGGGAGGCGGTGGTGGGGGAGGAGGAGGCGGTGGTGGTGTCGGTGGCGGTGGCGGTGGCGGGGCTTCCTCATCTCCCCCCGACGATTCTGGCAGACTGAGATCATAAGGATCCCCGTCATAATCTACATGATGCAAGACAAGCCGGTCGATCACATGATGCGATGACCGTGCGGAGATCTGGATCTCATAGATGCCAGGCGCGTCGAACTGGGCGAAAATGTCATGAAAGCTGCCGTCATTGGTCTTCGTCGACCAGGTCCAATCGTGCTTGGACGAGAAGACTTTGAACCACCCACCGGTGTTGTACCCACCATGAGCGGGCGTGGCGCCCTCGGGATATGTCCCTCCGATAACCCGCTCCGGGCTGGGTGGGTGAACATAGGTGTCGGTCGCTTCCTCGTAGCCGTAGAAGAGATCCGAGTTGATCCGGAGCCAGCTGTCATTGTGTTCGGTATGGTTGTTCCCTTGGCCGATTTGGCTGCGCCACTGGAACTGGTAGAGACCAGGTGTCGTGATCTCGATCTCATAGGTCAACAAGCCCATTTCGGGCTGGCTGTAGAAGTTATCACCCTCCCAGACGATGAAATCCTCTCCGGTCGCTTGGCCTGGATTGTCGATCCCCTGCGATGTGCTGGTTGTCGAGCTGTCCGCCCAGTCGCCGGGCAACCCGTCGACAGACTCCGCTTCGATGACCAAAATCCCGTTCTGCTCCACAAACATTGCGTTCTCCTTTCAAACTCACGTTTGCCCCATTGCAGCAGCGTATATATTATAGAGCACAACTTGCATAGCAGAATCTGCTATTTATAGCCTGCTTGACAGATCCTGCTCTGTTCGATAGTGGTTAAGGAGAATTAGGGGTGAAGTATGGTCGCTGTCAGAAAGCCGAGTGAATCGGCAGAACCGGATGAAAATGAGATGCAGCGAGAGCGGCGTCGCAGCCTTGGTAAAGTGCTGAAGAAATGGCGGGAGGCCGAGGGCCATACCCAGGCCGACCTCGCAAATATTCTAGGTTTGAAGTATTATTCGTTCATCTCTCAGGTCGAAAACGGAATTGGGCGTATCCCCCAGTCGTTCTACGGCCCCTGGGCTGATGCGTTGAGCATAGATCGAGAGGAATTTTCATGGACCGTACTTGCCGCAATTGAGCCACGGCTCTACGATCTGCTCGCACATCGTGATCCGAACAAAGCAAGCCGGGCGAACGAAAGTCAGGAGCTTTAGGCTGCAATTCGTCGCGATTGATTTGAGAGATCAATCGGCCTCTTCTCACAGTTCAGGGGGTGAAAATGTGGACCTCGGTTGAACGCGCGGAGATCACCCGTCTCAAGAATTCTTTTGGGCAGGGCCTCTACGATCTTTATTGGACAGAAGGGACCACTGATCTAGAGGAGCCGTGGCTCGTTGCTATGAGCTTCGCAGAAGACGCATTGGTTCTGCATATTGCACGGATTGGTGGCTTCTACGTCGCCTTGGACGATGAGCTTGGCCGGATCGCTGAGGATCAAGATCTCCAGACCTTTATCAGCGCCTGCATTCATTACATCAGGACGCCCAACCAGCGCACGAATGCGAAAATTGTCCCCCTCTCGCAGGGGTGGGAGACCCTAGCCGCGTGGTCGGCCCTAATCGTCGAACTACTCAGACACGAGATAATGGCCGGGTCGCATCAGGCAGAGGAAATCGCCCAAGCCCCCGAGCAAACAGAGCCGACGGCCCCGCTTCCCGAGGCGGAGACGCAACGCCTTGCGAACCAGAGCTCCGAAACAACCGAAGTTGCATTGCATGACCGTCCTGGGCGGCTGAGACAAAATCCAACTCTTCCGTCTTCGGAAGGCAGAGCGACAGGGTCCGAGCCCATGATGGGGCTGGCCTTTTTGCAGTCTGTCATCACCGTCGCCTCTGTTGAGTTCGCAATTTCCGTGTCTGATGCCGCAGCAACGACGCCTGATCAGACGGAAAATGATTCTGCTGAGATCGCAGAACTTCTCGCAAAAGATGAGATCACCCAGGCGACGACGCAAGAACAGGCGCAGGAACTGGCTGACGAAGACAAAAAGATTGTTGATGCGCTCTGGCCCAACGATCGGGCTCTCGATCAAGAGAGTACGGTTGCCGCTCTATCCAATGCCAAGGATGGTCTGTTTGGCCGAGCGACAGACCTGATCCAAGACAACATTACGGCGATTCTGACGGAGTTGTTCGGTCGGGGCGCATTGAAGGGCGGATCTGTCAGAGAAGAATGGACCGCATTATCGATCGGATCTTCTGAGGATTCGATTCCGTGTGAAACTCAGGGATTGGACGTTACCGGAACAGCTTCATCCACTGGATCACACGCTGAGTGCAGCAGCCTCGAGGCCGATCCAGACGAAGCTCAACAACGCCACGACGACAATCAATCGAGGGCTACTCAAGCCTCGAACCTGCAGAGCGTTACGCAGATTAAACAACCCGAAAAGATTGAAATCGCTCAGCCTTCGGTGCAAAAGCCCGTTCAGATGGCAGAACCGTTCTCACTTGTTCCCAAGCCTCTCATCCAGGATACGCCCAGCCTTAAAGACATCAGCGTTGCTGTTTTCTTGATCGATACCGACACCGAAGAGAGGGTCGCGCGAATCGAACAGGATGGCACAGTCGATGCTGGTGTGGTCGAGAGCGGCAAATATTCCATCGAAGTTGCTTTCTCGGATGGCACGGTTGCCCCAACAGGGTCGGTATCGCTCAGCCTTAACGGTTCGGATCCTCGCGTGGAGAACATTGTGCCTTATGCATTATTTGGTGATGGCGATGGCAACTACTACGGCAACAGTCTGATCACGAATGGCGCGAAGGATCTGAAGATTGCGATCCATAGCGAAGCTCATGGGAAAGGTGAGACGACCGATTTCAACTTCCAGTTCGAAGTCGAAGGCGCCGTTCATGAGGAAACTGCAATTGATCCTATACCCGAGCTGGGCGAGGGTAGCGCCCTGATCGACTTTACCGATGAGGCAATCGAGTTTGACAGCACGGCGCCGTTCCTGCCCGAACTGGACGAAGACGAAACCGCAGAGCCAAAGCCGCAAGCCTCGGATAACACCGCGTCGACAAATGATAACGAAGCCCCACAAGACCTAGCGATCCTGGACACAACGACCGATAGCCTTGATCTAATCGCCTGATCGACGGGTGGCTGAGCCACGACAGTTCAACCGCACCATTTTCGCTCGCGATCCCCAACCTCTGATCAACTGGACGGGAGGACATTCAGCCCCCTCCAGAAACCCAGCTCATCTCTCAGGTGACGGGTTCCTTCCAGATTAGCTTTTGGGGCATAGTGGTGCTGCGACCGATATCAGAGGGTCAGTTTTTCAGCCGGAGATCGGATTGATCGTTCCCCTTCATGTCGTTGAGTTCCTGCGAAGACTTCGCGAGCGGTTCAGCAACGCAGAGATTAAGAACCGCATGATGTCGCCGGATGCGCCAACCTCGGTTCTGCGGACGATCAAGACGGCCAACGATGCTTCCGTCGACGCGAACTGGCGGCAGATGATCAACTCGGGTGCCGCCTCTGAAAGCGATCGCGAACAGATCGCAGACCCATCGACACTCGACCATTTGGATCAATACAGCGGCAATATCGAGACACTGATCGGCACGGTGAAACTGCCCGTCGGCGTGGTTGGTCCGCTGAGAGTGAATGGCCTGAACGCCTCGGGCGACTTCTTCCTGCCGCTTGCGACCACCGAGGCTGCACTCGTTGCCTCCTACGCACGCGGTGCAGAGGCCGCGAACAAGTCAGGAGGGATTATGACAGCCCTCTTGAGCGAGGAGATGCTGCGCTCCCCAGCTTTCGTCTTTGATGAGCTTCAAACGGCGGGACTGTTTGTTGAGTGGATTGTCGCAAACGCCGAGCGGCTGAAGACGGTGGCCGAGGCGACGACACGGCATGGCAAACTGATCACGATCGAGCCGATGATCGACAATGAGATCGTGTTTCTTGTCTGTCGGTTCACGACGGGCGACGCCTCTGGCCAAAACATGGTGACGGTCGCAGCACAAGCAATCTGCGATGAAGTCTTGGCGAGCTGTCCGATGCAGATCCGAAACTGTTTCGTCGAAGGCAATTTCTCGGGCGATAAGAAGAGTTCATATTTCGGGGTTTTGCGGGGCCGAGGCAGGAAAGTGAGCGCATCAGTTCGCCTACCGCGCGATGTTGTTCGCCAGGTTCTGCGAAGCAGCGTTGACCAGATGCTAACCTATGGGCGGGTGGCCAATCTCGGAGCGCTTATGTCCGGCCAGATCGGGGCCCAAGCCCATTACGCAAACGGACTTGCAGCCTTCTACATTGCAACGGGCCAAGACGCGGCTTGCGTCGCGGAGAGCGCCGTTGGCTTCACACGAATGGAGGAGCGTGACGGAGATCTCTATTGCGCGGTGACAATGCCTAACATTCTGGTCGGTGCGGTTGGTGGTGGAACCGGTTTGCCAAGCCAAGCGGCCGCCCTCAACCTGATCGGACTGCCCGAGGAAGAGCGCGGCGCCGCTTTGGCCGAACTGGTTGCAGCGCTTTGCCTTTGCGGCGAGATATCAATCGTCGCCGCCATTTCTGCAGGCCACTTCACTGCCGCCCATCAGAGCCTGGCTCGCGAGAGATGAGACCTGGCTTGGCAGCGCGCCTTTGGACCTATCAGGCTGAGCGCTTTCCACTGGGCAAAACAGTGCCGCTGCTCGCGATCTTTTCAGCGGCAAGTATCAATGTTTCGGCCTTTCTCGCCGGCCGGGAATTGCCCGGTATCAGCGCCTATCTCGCGGCCTTCCTGCTCGCACTTACGATCTTCTTTCAGATGCGGGTCTGTGATGAAGTCAAAGACCAGAAGATCGATGCCGCCTATCGACCGGATCGCCCGATCCCCCGCGGCTTGGTAAGCCTCCGCTTGATTGTGAGCCTTGGGATGGCCAGCGCCGT
>JBCDAQ010000198.1:0-6587 GCA_039185285.1 Pseudomonadota bacterium | reverse complement strand
GTTGTCGGGATCGACGATCCTCGGAAGCCTGGAGAGCCGTCCTTTCATAACAAGTCGATGTCGAAAAGTGCTCTCAATGCCTTGATCCTTCTAAATTCTCTGAGGATTGTCAGGCATGATGGAAGGCATTTGCAATCAGCCCATAAGAAGCTGGTCAAATGGTGCAGACAGACCCTACCGTCCGAGCTGGCTATAGATGCGACTGATTTCGCACCACAGTGCAATTTTGAGGATTATCCGTTCCTCAGCGAGGAATTGGGCATTTCTTACGAACGCCCAGCGCCTGTCTTCGACCAGCTTCCAAAGGAGACCTTTCGGCTGGATCCCGACAGTATCAGTTTGCTCCAAGAATATCTCGATGAACGGGGGCTTGCCTATGATGCTGCGACTGAGACCGGTGAGGCGATGGCCGCAATCTACCATCTGTTTGTGGCCGACGAGTTTGTACGCTCGAAGGTTCTAAAGACCCCAAACCAGAGCCAGAGTTTGAAGACGTTGAAGCTAGAACGCGATCAGGCGGTTGCTGATCGAGATGCTATGGAACATGCGTTAAAGCTGGTTCGAGCACGCCTTGATCGGTGTCTTGAGAACCCGTTTTCAGCAGGCTTCGCAAGCGTTGACTATCTAGGTCACCGTGTCGCTGCAAAGCAGCCGTTCCTACCAAGACAGGTTAAGGACAGAATGCAAAAGTCCGCGGAAAAGCGGCGAGACAAGTGGTTGAGGCAAGAGGGAGATTAGTAGTTGGTGTTTTGCTGATGCGTGTTTTTGGGAGCTTGGTCAAAGTAGTCAGTGAAGAGTCGACGAAGCTCGTGGCCACAAAGCTTCCAGCCTTCTTCGCTAACCCACAGCTTTTGATTGTTGAGAAGTAATCTGATTTTTCTGTTGGATTGAAACATATTTCGGATCGACATCGTCAGATTGAAAGCATCGCATGTCGCTTTATGCCGCAGGTTCGCGGACCACGTGCGCCTTCGCGTCTTCCAACATCATATCAGCGCATTTCTCGCCCACCATGATCGCCGGTGCATTTGTGTTACCGGAGGGGATCGTCGGCATGATCGAACAATCAGCGATCCTTAGCCCTGCAACCCCCCGCACACGAAGACGCGGGTCGACAACCGCCCGTGCGTCGGCGCCCATTCGACAGGTAGAAGTTGGATGGAAGATCGTCGTAGCTCGCTTGCGAACATGCTCCATAAGCGCTGCATCCTCTATGAGGTCCAGACCAGGCTCCACCTCCTCAGCGACATGGCCTTGGAACGGCATCGCCTGACTGATCCGGCGTGCGAGCCTCAGCCCCTCAATCAGGACCCTTTTGTCGTACTCGGTGCTTAGATAGTTGCCGACAATTCGTGGATGAGCGTGCGGGTCACGAGAGGTGATTAAGATCTCCCCCCGGCTCTCTGGCCGCAACTGGCAGACCGACGAGGTGACGCCTGACCATCGGTGAAGTCCGGTACCAGGCTTGTCTGCGCTAAACGGGATGAAGTGGAACTGAATGTCAGGCGTCTCGCTTTCCGGGAGAACCTTTGCAAACACGCCTACGGATCCGGCGGAAAGCGTGAGGGGCCCACGACGCTGGATTGCGAATTGCACACCGGTCCAAGCTCGTCGCAACAGGTTGTTGACTTCGTCGTTGACTGAGATTGGTTTATTCAGCCGGTAAAGCGATCGGATTTGGAGATGGTCCTGCAGATCTTGCCCAACGCTTGGGAGATCCTTGCGTACTTCGATCCCCAATTCCCGCAGATGGGCACCTGGACCAATCCCGGAGAGCTGCAGCAACTGCGGTGAGTTCACCGCACCACCGCAAAGTACGACTTCGCCCTGGCAATTAGCCAACCGGTCAACGCCACTCTGAATGTAGCGCACACCGCTGATCCGATCGCCATCAAAGACCAGTTCTGTCGCAAGCGCGTCCGTCTGGATGTGCAGGTTAGCCCGACTGCGCGCAGGCTTCAGATAACCGACAGCTGAAGAGCAGCGCAGACCGCCAACAGATGTGGTCTGGAAATATCCGGCGCCCTCCTGCACCGCACCGTTAAAATCCGCGTTCGGTGGTACCCCCGCCGCGTTAGCAGAGGCGATGAAGGCGTCACAGATCTCCCGGCGGTCACGAATATCAGATACTTTCAGCGGACCGCCGGTGCCACGCCATGCATCTGCACCCCGTTCGTTGTGTTCGGCGCGTTTGAAGTAGGGGAGCACATCATCCCAACCCCAACCGGTATTGCCGAGCTGGCGCCAGTGCTCATAATCCTCTTGCTGGCCTCGAATATAGACCAGCCCGTTGATCGAACTGGAACCGCCTAGAACCTTACCCCTCGGCCAGTGGATCCGGCGCCCGTCCAACTCGGGCTCCGGTTCAGTATCGTAGCCCCAGGACAGCTCCGAATGCATCGTCTTGTAGTAGCCTACCGGCACATGGATCCAAGGATTGCGATCCTTGGGGCCGGCTTCGAGCAGAAGGACTCTGTTGTTCGGATCGGCAGAGAGGCGATTGGCCAAAACGCAACCAGCTGAACCTGCGCCGACGACGATAAAGTCCCAGGACACGTCCATACGCCCTCCCATTATTCCGACGGAGGTATCCGTCACTTTCATTTTGGGACAATGGTCTGGCACTAACGGGGCGATCGATGCAACCCAATCTGGATCATGCACCAGTTCCGAAGGTCCCGTGTTGCAAGGGCCCAACTTCATGGCTAAACTGGTTCTAGTTCAAGGCGCAACAAAAGGAGGGCAAGGGCTGAACATGCGTATCACACGCCGACTTCAGCATGGTCCCCGTCGTGCCCTGCAAATCCGTTTGCAGGGCTGATCAGGGAACACTTGCCCGTTTGGTCAGCCCGAAGCCGCGTCGCGGCACTCTTCGCTTGAACTGAGACCAAAATGACCATCCTTACGACGAACGCCTTGGGCATGACCCTTGGTAAGAACCTTTTCACTGATCTTAATCTAACGCTTTCCAAAGGGGACCGCGTCGGCCTTGTAGCTGCGAATGGCCGCGGTAAATCCACTTTTTTGAGTTGCTTGGCTGGAACAGTTGAGCCCACTTCAGGCAGCGTTACGAAAGCGCGTGGACTATATGTCGGCCACGTTCGTCAGCAGGTGTCAGATAGCGCACTTTCCTCGACCATCTACCAACTGGCCCTGGATTCTCTTCCTACTGATCAAAGGGAGTATGAGAGTTGGCGGGTTGATGTCGTCCTTGACGACCTGAAGGTCCCTGAAGATCTCCAACATAAGGTACTAAGGACATTGAGCGGTGGATGGCAGCGCACTGCGATGTTGGCCGCCGCGTGGATACAGGAGCCTGATCTTCTGCTTTTGGATGAGCCGACGAACCATCTTGATCTCCACCGCATTGCGCTGTTGCAGGCTTGGATTACGGCTTTACCTCGGGATGTCCCAGTCGTTACGACCTCGCATGATCGCGCCTTTTTGGACGCCACGACAAATCGCACCTTGTTTCTCCGGGCCGACAACTCGCGGATCTTCAGCTTGCCCTTTACGCCCGCGCGTGCCGCGCTGGAGGAATCAGATGCCGCCGATGAACGTCGTTTCGCCAATGATCTGAATAAAGCCAAGCAGTTGCGCAGGCAGGCCGCAAAGCTCAAGAATGTTGGGATTAACTCCGGATCGGACCTGCTGCTGGTGAAAACCAAGCAACTGACAGAACGTGCCTCGAAAATGGAAGCAGCCGCTAAACCCGCGCATAACGAACGTAGTGTCGGCGACATTCGCCTCGCGACGCGCGGGACACATGCTAAGGCTTTGATCAGCCTCGATGATGCCGCCGTCACGACCCCTGATGGAACCGTTCTCTATCGAACTGGGAAGAAATGGATTGGACCGGGTGATCGCGTCGTTCTGCTTGGCAGCAACGGCTCGGGAAAGACACAGTTGGTCAAGATGATCGCGCGTTGTTTAGCTGGGAGCATCGATAGTGTGAAATCGGCGAGCTCCGTTGTCTCCGGCTACTCGGATCAGGATCTGTCACAACTGGATGATGGCAGCACGCCGATGAAAATCGTCGCCGGTCTGTTTGATGTTGGCGATCAGCGGGCGCGAACGCTCCTAGCCGGTGCGGGAGTGGAAATCCTGATGCAGGACAGGAAAGTCGGTACTCTATCGGGCGGTCAAAAAGCGCGTTTGGCGATGCTGCTTCTGAGATTGCGGCAGCCAAACTTTTACTTGCTCGACGAACCGACCAACCATCTAGATATCGACGGACAGGAGGCACTGGAGCACGAGTTAACTGTTCATGATGCGGCTTGTCTTTTGGTCAGCCACGATCGCAGCTTTCTGCGCAATGTTGGAAACCGCTTCTGGAAGATCGAGGGACAGAAACTGATCGAGCAGGACAGCCCAGACGCGTTCTTGAACGCAGAAATGGGTGCCGGCTAGCGGCTCGCGGACCGCTTGCTATTGCGGCCAGCCTATGCCGGAATGCAGGCAGGCAAAGGCAGTGCGAGGATAGGATGGCTGATCCATTTGATCTGGTGATCCGTGGTGGGCGGATCGTGACACAGAGTAGCGTGATCGACGGCGATCTGGCGATCTCTGACGGGCGCATCGCGATGATCGGCAAAGACCTGAGCGGTGCCGAGGAGATCAATGCCTCGGGTCGATGGGTGATGCCAGGGGGCGTTGATCCTCATTGCCATATCGAACAGATCTCCGGCATGGGCGTGATGAACGCCGATACCTTCAAGACGGCGACAAAGTCGGCGGCGATGGGCGGGACGACCTCGGTCATTAGCTTCGCGGCACAGGCGCATGGTCAGCCGCTGGCCGAAGCGCTGGATGACTACGCCGCCCGAGCCAAGCGGGGCGCGATGGTGGATCATGCCTTCCATCTCAGTATCTCGGACACCTCAGTGGATAGGTTCTTCGACGATCTCGGAAAGCTGGTCGAGGCAGGCCATCGCTCGATTAAGGTTTTTACTACGTACAACATCAAGCTCTCCGACCGGGCGATCCTCGACATTCTGGCGGCTGCCAAGGTGCATGGTGCCCTGGTCTGCGTGCACGCTGAGAATGATGGGCTGATTGGTTGGACCAAAGAGGCGCTTGTCGCCGCGGGCCTCACCCGGCCAGAGCATCACGCGATCTCGCACCCCCGTCTCGCCGAGATCGAGGCGGTGGAACGGCTGTGTCGCTTCGCCGAGTTCTTCGCAACGCCCGTCATGCTCTTCCACATCTCGACCGCCGAGGCGCTGGAGGCGATCCGCAACGCCCGCGGGCGTGGCGTTCCGATCTGGGCGGAGACCTGTCCGCATTACCTCTTCATGACCGCGGAAGTCTTGCAGCGCGATGGGATCGAAGGCGCCAAATGGATGTGCTCGCCGCCCCAACGCACGGTCGGCGATCAGGAGGCGCTCTGGGGTGCGCTCGACCGGGGTGATCTGCAAGTCGTCTCCTCCGATCACGCGCCGTACCGGTTCGACGAGACGGGCAAACTGCGCGCGGGCGAGGCGCCGACCTTCCCGGAGATTGCCAACGGGCTGCCGGGGCTCGAGCCGCGCCTCGCGCTGATGTTTGATGCGATGGTGGCGGGCGACAGGCTGGGTGCCCAGGCTTTCGCCCGAGTGACCGCGAGCGAACCGGCACGGATCTATGGCCTGCCGCGCAAAGGCCAGATTGCGCCGGGTTTCGATGCCGATATCGCGATCTGGAACGCCGAGGAGAGCCGGACCTACGGCGCCAACGATCTGCACGACAATGTCGGCTACAACCCGTGGGAGGGGCGGACGGTACAAGGTGTCGTCGAAACCGTTCTGCTGCGCGGCAAACCAATCGTTCGGGAAGGTGAGTTTCTCGGCGAACCCGGACAGGGTCAGTGGCTGCATCGTGAGAGCCTCGGCGTCGAGGCGCGCATTCAGCCCGCGCCGGAATACCTCGCCACGCAAGGTGGCGCATGACCCTCATTGTCATCAATCCGAACTCCTCGGAGCATGTGACGGCGGGGATCGACCGGGCGGTTGATCCCCTGCGCAAACTCGGCCATCCGATCCGTTGCGTGACCCTGGCCGAGGGTCCGCCGGGGATCGAAAGCCAGGCGCAGGCGGATGAGACGATCCCGCATATGCTGAAGCTGGCGTCGGGACTGGAGAACGAGGCGGCCGGCTTCGTCATCGCGTGCTTCGGTGATCCGGGGCTCCATGCGCTGCGCGACCGGACGGAGAAACCCGTCTTCGGCATCCAGGAATGCGCAATCCTCACGGCCATGACCAAGGGCCAGAGGTTTGGAGTGATCGCGATCCTCGACCGCTCGATCCCGCGCCACCTGCGCAGCTTTGGCGCCATGGGGGTGATGAGCCGTTTCGCAGGCGACCGAGCCCTTGGCCTCGGGGTCGCTGAACTCGCCGACCCGGACCGGACCTTCCAGCGCATGGTCGAGGTCGGTGAGGCGCTCCGCGACCAGGACGGCGCCGAGGTCCTGATCCTCGGCTGCGCCGGGATGGCCGATTACCGCGCGAGGCTCGAGGCCGATCTCGGTATCCCGGTGATCGATTCCTGCCAGGCCGCTGTTTCCATGGCAATCGGCCAGATCACGCTCGCGGCGAAGGGGTAAGTTGTGG
>JBCDAQ010000197.1:0-6595 GCA_039185285.1 Pseudomonadota bacterium | reverse complement strand
CAGCGCCAACCCCTTGCGAGGCCGCATAAATTGGCCCGCAAACTGTCTTTTGATGCTGTCTCGAAAAAACGGTCCATGACGATGTTCCGTTTATCCATGGCCAGGCGGACGGATCCAGACCAGCCTCGGATCCAACGCGTAGTCTGTAACAAGAGCGACAAACCCATGCTTGAGAAACTCAAGATAAAGACGTGGATGGCGGCATCGATCGGGCTGCGACCAGTGGCGAGCCAGTTCAGGTTGCCGATATTCTCATCGAGCTTGTGTTTGACCTCGGTGTTGTTCATGTCGCCAAAGCGATGTGGGACAAGCTCGGCATTGGCAGGCATTGCCTGCCCCTCGCTGTACGCCCGCTGCGTGGTCAGATCAGAGCTAAAGCAGCAGTAACGTCGACAAGGCCTGGACCAGTCGCGCCGTCCCGGCCGGGGCCGGCGATCATGCCGCCGTTGTTCTCGTTGCTTGCAGGGCTTGCATTGCCGATGGCCACGTCTCTCGAGGTTTGGTCGAACACAGATTTGATATCATCCGCGGTTAGCCCAGGATTTTTGTCCAGCATCAGAGCGATCGCGCCGGCCAGCTGTGGCGCTGCAGCCGAGGTGCCGCTGATCACCGCCCAGCCGTCGTCTTTCGCCGTGCCGTCTCCATTCTGCCGGTCCGTCTCGCAATTGGGTTGGAGTGGTAGCATGATATACTGCGCGCTGTTGCTCGCCATCCCGACGAGGCCACACGCATCGGGCACGTCTCGCCCAGGATAGATCTTCGAGGAGAACGCGCTTGCATAGTCCGAGGCCTGCATCGTCCCATCTCGTGCAACAAAGACACCGCCCGCTGAAATTACCTCCGGCATCATTCCTGGAAAGGCGACATGCCCGTTGCCAGCCGAAAAAACCACAATTGTGCCACTTGCGGCAATGGCCCTTATCTCCGCTTCCAAAGCCTTCAATGAGTTGGGCAGGGCGGTGAGGTGCATGTTGCTGGTGCGCTGGCCGGAGTTGTTGGTGGGGCACATGTCGTAGCCGAGGCTGACCGAGATCACATTCGGATTGTGCTGCATGGCCGTCTGCAGGCCCTCGAGGATTGTCGCGCCGTTGGCCGGGAAAGTCTCATTGTCAAGCTTCACGCCGATGAATTCCACATCCGGCGCCATGGCTAGCAGGTTAGCCGACTCCGCCGTTCCATGGCCATTGCCATCGAGATCAGGATCGGTGGCGCCCGGCGCGAGCACCGTCTGGGTTTGATAGCCGCGCGAGGTGAAATAGGCGTGATCCATCGCAAAGCCGCTGTCTATCTTCACGACCTTGACGCCCTTGCCGGTGATACCGCTTCGGTGTACGCGATCAGCGTTGAGAAGCATGGTGACATCGCCCGGCACACGCAGATGATGATAGCTCACCGTTGGTGGTATCGAGCCGGGGAAAAGCGTGTTCATATAGATGTGTGGCCACTGGATGTAGGCGTCATCGATTATCCGGGCGAACTCGTCGAGTGGGTTCCAAGGTGCGTCCTTGTCCGGAAAAAAGAAGGCGTTTGACTGGCATCGTTCACCCTCGTTAAAGGGAAGTTGGTGGCGCGTGAGCTTGGTGCCGAAGAGCTTTTCATAGACACGACGCGAGCAGCGCGCACTTATCGAGAACTTACCAGAATTGGTAATCTTGAAGCCGAGTTCGGTCAGACGCGCGCTTGTTGCCGCAACCTGACTGTCGTCAGGCCGCATACGTTCCATCGTGTCACCAGTGATAGCACCGGAAAACTTGACCGGGCCTTCTGACATGCCCGGCCCAGGCAGCGTAATGGCCACCCGTACGGTGTCTGATGCCTTGCGACGAGTATGTATCTTGTCTTTAGAATCTGGCATAAAATTTCTCCTCACAATCACTTTGGAGTAGCCGGCGCAATACTAGCGAAAATAATAAATAGAGCGACTACTTTTACATTAGCTTGCTGACAAATCAAACGCTACCGCTAAAATGCCGTGCTGATGGTGATACTGAGACACTATCAACAAATGGCTCGAGTTCCTCTGGAACAGTAATCTCGGGCTCTTCGAACTGGCCGCTGGCACCGACGGTGCCTCGCGGGCGCGGCGGAGGGTCAGGGAGGCTCTGCAAGGCGCTTCCGAAAACAGCACCGAAGGCCTCAGGTTCGGCGACGAAGGAGAGAGTAACAAAGCCGCCGCCTGTCCTTTTAATCCCATGCTCTGCCAGAAACTCCACGATTTGAAGACGAGCCTCTTCGCTCTGGCCCCGACCATTCAGGCTGATAGAGAACTTGATCATCCGAGGATCCTTCTGGCGACTAGGGCGATTTCGTGTCCTCAATGATAGTAGATTTCGCGACCGGTTTCATAAGCTGGCACGGCCGCTCCGAAGATTCAGTGTGTGCGTCACACGGTGATTGAGTGCGCGAAACGCGCGCATGGGGATGATGAAGCCGGTCTCGGGCTCGCGTGGGGCTTCCAGGCGTTCTGCCCATATCCAGAGGGCTGCGATAGGCATTGAAACATAGCTTGGCACGGGGGCCAGCAAAGCCGAAAGCATGATTGGGGCGCAGCTCACGACACACCAGAGACCATGGCGCCAACCGAAGCCAAGCCAAGCCTGCATGGCGGTGCTGCCAAAGGCTGCTCGCGGATATCGCATGTGGCAGCGATTGAGCGCGACCTGTTTCCAGGTGGTCATCTGCCATGCCAACGCTAGGCCGAGAGTGACGACGAAGGGCAGCCAGGATATATCGGCTGTTAGTCGAAGGGCGATGGCCAGCCCGATCAGGGGAGCGCCTGCGGCTAACCAGATACCCAGATATCCGGCGAGAAATCCCAAGCCCCCCATCGCACGCTCGTGGGCAAAACTCCGGGCGCGCACATGCGCAACTGGCCCCGCGACTGCTGGCAGCATCATGGCGAAGAGCATGACCGTCCAGCTCATTGCAAGATGTGTCGGCGAGACCCAGCCGAGCACAAACGCGAGTTCCGCATGGCTGGGCAGCGTAGCGATCAACTGGCCAGCGCAGAGGACTGGCAGCGCGCCCAGTGGGTCGACGCTGAAGAGCAAAAGAAGCCCCCAGGCGAGAGCCGCCGCAATGGATAGAGCTTGCGGTAGCCCGACTACTGGGGGATGAGTATTCGACATCACTCGCTTTGGCGATAGAAACTAATATTGCCGATCTCCACCTGCGCGGCTGCCGGGATGTCGTCGACCGGCACCAGATCGACGCTGATCTCCAGGCTCTCGAGCGTATTGTCGAGATAGAGCCGGTCGAAGATGTCTGTTACTTCAAGTACATGCGTGATGCCATTGCCAGCATGCTTTCCGGCAGGGTCGCTTGCGAGTGTGGCGCCAAATAAGGAGACTGTGCCGGCGAAATAGGTGTCGCTGTCTGCGGGGTCGGTCCCGGGCGGCATGCCGACATAGACTTTGAAGATCACGGCGTCGGACTGGCTACGCACATTCTCCAGATTGAGAAACACCCTGTCCGGCAGACCAGGCTGAGGTGCTGCGCCGGAGAGATTCTCCGAAAGGCGATCGACAGTCGGCTGGTCGAGCCGGACGCTGGCCTGATGTTGTGCCGTGCCCGAGAGCGCAATCTTTCCCTCGCCTGTTCCGATCATCTCGACGGTTTTCTGCGGGCTCATGGCGACTCCCCCCGACATGGTTCTTGGTGGCGCGAGGCCGAGGCGTGCAACACGGCGGGTCAGATTATCTGGCTCAACCTGCGCGCCAGGGGTCAGGTTGGCATAGCCGTAGTCCAGACCCTCGATGCTTTGCATCTCGTCTGGTGTAAAGACCCATGCGGTCGAATCTGGATTGGGCATGGTGAAACTTCGATCACCTGAGGCCGCAGGTCCGTCGCGCCAGTCTGATCCTGACGGGTTTTGCCAGTCATTGGGATTGATTGCTGGTTTGCCAGCTGGGAAGCGGTTCCAGCTCTCCCAGAGGCGATCAATATTGCAATGATGCAAGTAGAAAATCGGATCGAGGGCGGAGGTCGATGTTGCCGACATGAGTCCAGGTATCGGAATTTCGTGGTTTGGCGGAGGCAAAGGCAGGAACGCCGAAGGGTGCTGTCCACCGACCAACGTGTGCACGATGTTGTGTGGCTGCCATTCAGCGCCCCCGTTGTCACCGCCGGACCAGTTGAAGCCAGTCGGTCGACCACCGAAGCCGGTGCTGCCACCATTGCCTGGACCTGAGAATTCGCGGTCTGACATCGGGTTAAGATGGACGAGCTGCTGAAAAACCGGGCTCGGTCCGCTAGCGATCAATCCCCAGCGCTGCTCCACGAAGAGCGGGTTGTCATCGGTCCCGTCCGGCCAGCTTCTCGTTCGGAAAGCGGGCGGCACCCCGCTGCGGCCGTCTTCAAGGTAGTTCCAATAGGGCAGCGCCCAGCTCTCATGAGGACCGCCCAGCGCCTCGATCTCGTGGCGTATTTGTCGTTCGAGGGCAAGGAGGTAGCCCCTGTGCCAAGGCAGAAAGAACCAGCTTTGATGCTGACATTGATCGAAATATGTGGCGACATCCTCGTCCGATGGGCCGGGCTCGACAGGATCGGTGATGCCGTGCAAATCCCAAAGCCCGCGTAGATGGCCGTGGATCCCACCATAGAACCGCCAGCTCCTGACGTCTGCGAGCGGGCGCGCTTTCATCGACTGGACGCCGCGGGCATACCACAGGATTGGATCCGCCCAATTATCTCCCAGATCATAGACGTTTTCGCGTGTGAACATTAAATTATCTCCTGAAATTAATCTCGAAAAAAACGACGACTATGATAGATCAAACAAAACAAACAAGATACCATCAAAATGACTAATGCTTCACTCAGCTAAATTATCATCTGCTCCGAGCATCGATATGATTTCTGGTCACTTTGTTGCATTGGAAGAGTTGGTGATGTGCCCTCACTCGGCACTTGGCGCTTTATCCGATCCTTTCCGTGATGAGAGCATGCCAAACCGTGGGAGATTGGGGGGCGAAGTGTCTTGCCTGGTTGAATGACGAGGTTGTTTCTGTTTCGCAGGCGCCTAACAATCCATCAGACATTGGAGGATTTTGTGCGCTTTGTGGTTCAGTTTCGGGCTCTTGACGACGATGGCGAGCTGATCGCCGATGACACCATCTTCAGCCTCGACAAAGGCTTTGATCGGCTTGAGGATCTTGGGCTGTCGCTAGGCGAGAGCAAGGATCTTTTGACCGGTTTGCAACGGCCAATGATCGAAGCTCAATTGGCAGCCTACGTCGATCGGTGTCGCTGTTGCGAACATTGCGATCGTCCCTTGCTTCGCAAGGGGTCGTATCAACTCCTGTTCCGCACGTTGTTCGGCACTCTGTCCCTGACGAGCCCGCGCTTTCACCGCTGCTGCTGCCAGCCTGGGGAAAGCAAGACGTTTAGCCCACTCACCGCTGTGCTCACCGAGCACACATCGCCGGAGCTTCTCTATCTCGAGACCAAATGGGCGTCCTTGGTATCCTATGGCGTGACAGTGGATCTTTTGACGGACGTGCTGCCGATCGACCGGGCTAATGTCTCAACGGTTCGCCGTCATCTCAACAAGATTGCCGCTCGTGCTGAAGCCGAACTCGGCGGTGAGCCGCCTTGTCTGACCCAAGGGACTCGACAGGGCGGGGCAGATCAGGTGGTCGTCGGAATCGATGGCGGCTATGTGCGGAACTGGCATGCCAAGAAGCGGCATTTCGAGGCGGTGGTCGGCAAGTCGATCGTGAAGCATCAGCGTGATCGCTATTTCGCCTTGGTCCAGACCCATGATCATCAGCCCAGGCGCCGGGTGGCCAGTTTTCTTCAAGAGCAGGGCTTGGCCATGACCGAGGAGATGACATTTCTGACCGACGGTGCCGACAATGTCCGGAACCTGGCCATCGATATATCGCCCGCTGCCAAGCACCTTCTGGACTGGTTCCACGTGAGCATGCGCTTGCGTGTACTCAGCCGATACCCCGAAGGGTTGAAGCATCACAACCCCGAGCAAGCCGTCGAATTCGCCGACCGCCTCGACAAGATCAAGTGGTGTCTCTGGCACGGCAAGGCCGACAAAGCCCTGCGCAGAATCTGCTCCTTGCCCGACGATCTCACCAAGATCGACACCGCCTATCCCAACATGAAGCGCTTCATCAAAAAGACCAGAGAGCTTCATACCTACATCGCCAATAATCGTGGCTCGATCCCGAACTATGGGAAGCGATGGCGCGAAGGCAAAAGAATCGCCACCTCCTTCGTTGAATCAACCGTCAATGTCTTGATCGGTAAGCGCTTCGCCAAGAGCCAGCAAATGCAATGGTCAAAACAGGGTGCCCATCGCCTGCTGCAGACCCGCGCCAGGACGCTCGATGGAACCCTCTATACCATGTTCGAAAAATGGTATCCGGGGCTGGCAGCCAACGGCCAAAATACCTCGGACTTGGCTATCGCCGCCTAATCTCCCACACTTTGGCATGCTCTCGAAGCAACGTTTCGCACCGTCGATGATGGTGACCGACAAACTCGGCTCCTATGGAGCGGCCAAAACCAAGCTCGGTCTTAGCGCCGTCCATGAGCAGGGGCTGCGCAAGAACAACAGGTGTGAGAATTCCCATCTGCCCGT
>JBCDAQ010000196.1:0-6642 GCA_039185285.1 Pseudomonadota bacterium | reverse complement strand
TCTGATTCTGGCTCAGGTTCCGACTCTGGCTCAGGTTCCGGCTCAGGCTCGGGTTCCGGCTCAGGCTCGGGTTCCGGCTCAGGCTCGGGTTCCGGCTCAGGCTCGGGTTCCGGCTCAGGCTCGGGTTCCGGCTCAGGCTCGGGTTCCGGCTCAGGCTCGGGTTCGGGTTCCGGCTCTGGTTCGGGCTCGGGTTCCGGCTCCGGATCTGGGAGTGCGTTTTGGATCACGGTAGGCGATGTTGGTCCGGTGAAGATAATGTCATTGCCTACGTCAGCTGCAGTGAATTCACCTACAGTAAGCCCGTTTCCAATGACGACGCCATTTGGCAAATCGTTGGTGAATCCATCTCCAAAGTCGACGCCAGATTCGAATGTTAAGGTACCAACGATCTGAACATCGGCGTTGACCAGAACCTGGAGACCTGCGCGGAAAAACAGGTCAAGGGCCACAGCATTTGGATCGCCCAGTGACTGGACCACTGAGAAGTTACTGACAGGGTCCGAAATCGTGATGTTTTGCCGAGCCTGAACCGTTGCACTGCCCTGAAAGATCGATGTCAGGAACGAAGGCGTTATCACGGTATCGACATTGGCGAAGATCGTGGGATCTGCAGAGAACGGATCAAAGCCTGCCGACCCCAAGGTCGTCGCAGCGACAGGCAAAGTTTCTTGTACGAGGATGTTCTCTGGATCGATAAGGAGTGATCCAAAAGAGCCTTCGACTGCGCCGAAGGTGACAGACCCACGAGCGTCTACAAAGCCGCCTGAAATCTCGACTGATCCGGCGTCTCCGCCTCCACTGCCGCCGTCCACGCTGGCTGCACCGTAAAAGCCAGCGGCGATTTCGCCGTAGATTACAATCGATCCACCGTTTCCAAAGCCGCTGGAACTGGCATCCAAGACCGACAAAGTGTCGACAACGGTGATTTCGGCCCTGGGAAGGGCGGCACCCCCAAGGCTGTCGCCACCAATTCGGACTTGGCCGCCGTTTTGCCTTCCACTGGTGCTGATCGTCGCTTCGTTGACGTTGATCCTTTTGCCCGTGATCGTGATCGATCCGCCATCTTCTCCGTTGTTGGCGCCGGTGGCATTTACAATTCCGTCTACAAGAACGTTGTCCGCAGAAAGAACGATCCGCCCGCTTTCTTGGCTGACAGTGTTCGCTTGGATTGTGCCATCGGTGCTTACGGTCGACGTCAGCACGCCGTCGGCCGTGGCGGCGTCGACCATGATCAGACCGCCGTCATTGACGATCTGACCCATTGTGCTGGCTGATAGAGCCGTTGTTTGTCCAGTTGGCAGAGCAAGGATACCGTCGCCCGCGAGGTCCACCGCAAAAGCGTCTGTGCCTTGGATAACCACTTTGCCAAGCCGTCCGGCGATTGCACCTTGGTTCTCGGCGCCTGGCGCAACCAATGCGACCAGACCTGCATCGGCGAAATTAATCGTGCCTTGATTGATGACAGTCGCGTTTGCATCACCAGGCGTGGTGAACTGGAAGTTTCCGGCTAGAAATGCGTCAGTGTCTATGCTTGCCGTCGTTGCAATGAACCCGCCCGTATTCACGACAGCCGTCGAGCCGATCATCACGCCAGCAGGGTTCAGCACCCAGACATTTCCCGTTGCGTTGATCATGCCATCGATCTGCGTCGCTCCACCAGACTGAATGCGGTTCAACGTGATTGAGGCAGCGGAGGGCTGCTGGAAGTCGACAGTCTCGGTCGCATTGACATCAAAGCTTTGCCAATCGATCAAAGCGCTGTCGCTTGTCTGATTGATTGTGGTGGTCGTTCCCACCTGTTCAATCGCCGCTGTCCCGCCGGTAACTGTGCCGCCCGTCGGTTCTGCCAAAGCTGGAACAGCCGCTATCAAGGCCAGGAGAGAAACGCCGCTGCGTAATATCGTATCGGAGCGCCGCATCAGAAGAACCACACCATCGATCCGAAAACACGGATATCTTTGTCACCGGTTCTTAGGCGTGGAGCTCCTACGGGACGTGCCAGCTCAAGTTCGATTGTTGGGCCGCGTGGCACGCTTACCCGAGTGCCGAAACCCGTAGACGTCAGATCGGTTTTATCGTCTGGTCCATTAGCCTGCATAACAAACCCATGATCGCCAAAGGTGTACAGCTGATATCTCAGATTTAGATCCCTGATGCTGGCTGAGTCAGCATAGCGCAATTCCAAATAACTTGCGAAACCCCGGTCGCCTTGGACTTCGGACGGATCATAGCCCTTCAGGTACCGCGCCCCGCCCAAGCTGAGCGTCTCGCTGGATAAAACCGTATCATCTGCCCATTGGCCGACCATCCGAAGATTGGCGCTGAAGTTGCCGAACAAAGGCTGATCGCGGAACACTTCGCCCCTGATGACAAAAAAGTCGCCTGATGCCCCTGCACGGCTAACGTCTGGATCGCCTTCCTCGGTTGCGCCAAGAATGTCGAGGCCCTTACGCAAACTCAACTGCAGTTTCGTCTCGCCAAAGGGGTCAATGACTTCACCCCGTGCGCCCAGTTCGATTACCCGTGAGGAATCATCGGTTAAGGTGATCGCGTTACCACCAAAGTCGACCTCGCTATCGATCCACTCAAATCCCGCATTAATCCAGAATGAGGCTTGGCGAGACCGCAGCACCGGATGTTCGACTTGAAGGCCGAAGACAAGCTGGTCGCCAGAGATTTGCAGATCCTCGAGGACATCGCCCGGTTTGGTTCTGTTCAGAAAACCTGAAAAATTAACCTCTGTGCCAGTTTCGAAGAAGAATCTTTGGGTTAGCTCGACCGTATTGCGTTCGCCAAAGTCGCTTGCCTCGAAGCCCCATGAGTTGAAGTATGAGATTTCGGTGCTGGCGCCAAATGGAGCATAGGTGTTGAGGTAGCCAATGCCCCCAAAAACGCCCGGTCCGATTGTTGGGCTATCACGATAGGATACAATCCCGACCGCATTGAACGGCTGACGGACTACATTCATCGATAGATCTACAGTATTGGGCTGGTCTCCGGGGCTTGGGACAAACGTTGCCCGCACAATGCCTGGCAGGTCAGATACCAACAGCGAGACACGTTCCAGGTCCGCGATGTTTGGGTTCTTTTTTCCTGCAAGCGGTTGCACCATCCGCTGAATAAGAGATTTAACTGGTCCGATCGGGCCTTCAGGCTCTTCGACAGATACCTGGTCAACAGTTGTGCCCAGCAGTCTCAGCTTTACCTTGGCGCCTGCTCGATCGAACTCTTGTTCCGGCACAAGTACCCGTGTGAACAGAAAGCCAGATCTCTTCAAACTGCGGTCGATGTCCTCGGCAATTCCGTAGACATCAGCCAAAGTTATCTGTTGTCCAATCTTGGACTGATAGATGGCGCGAGCTTGATCCAACGGTAAACCTTCACCGCTGGTGATCGGGCGGTCGTTGGGGCCGACCAATGTGATCGAGGCCAAGGTCAGATCGATGTCAGATGCACCTTCCGGCGCACTTATCACCGCGCTTGGCGTTGCGATACGACCGGCCTGTGGCTTCGGGCGTGCTTCTTCGATCTGAGTTTGGCGATCGTCGAGAAACTGTCTGGCGTTCTGAGCAGCGGTTTGATCGACAGCCGAGAGTGAGGCGCAGACACAGAGAACGGCCCCGATGCTGGTCGTTCGCATCAATTAAGCATCCCCCCGATGATCCCGGATATCTGAGCGTAGCCAGCTCAGGCGATCATCCACCTGTATCGCGCACTTGGATTTCGACGCGACGTTGTCCCGCGGCATCTGGACCAAGAGCTGCAAGCAGTCTCTCTTCACCCATGCCCACGGCTTTCAACTGAGCTGTGGCGATACCACAAGATCCGACCAAGTATTGTTTTGTTGCGTCTGCCCGGCGTTGTGACAGCCTCGCATTGTATCCGGCTGAACCGGAGGCATCCGTATGGCCGATAACATAGTAACTGGAACCAGGATTGGCGTTCAGATCTAGCTTCAGTGTTTCGCAGAGGCCATCAAGAGTTCCCCGCGCCGTTTGTGTCAGATTGGCAGAGTCGTAGGCAAACTCGATCGGTTTAAACAGCTGATCCTCTGGTGCCATGATGGGCGGTGTCTCTGCGCGAGCGACCTGTGGAGCTGGTTTTTTCTTCTTCTTCGCAGCAGTTTGCGGCGTCGAACTCGGAGAAACGACCGTGCCGCCAGATGGTTTAGCTGCCTTCTCTTCGTTGCGCGATGCCGGTGTGATCTCTTGAAGTGTTCGGCTGCCACCCTGTTGTTGGCGCTGCTTGATCAACTGTTCGCGCTGCCGTTGCAGTTTTGACTGGTCGGATGACTGAGCGAAAGCGGCGATGTCTGGCGTCAGAAACGCGGCCAACGCTATAACCGTTGCGAATTTCATAATGGTCATTTTGCTATCCTCAAGATCCCTTTGAACGGTAGCAGTTTTACGAATTCCGGTCCAGCACCCGGCGCGTTAACCCTTCATAAAGCAGCATTATGTGGTCATTAAAAGGCGAACTGCCAATCCATTGATTTTGCACTTTCCTCTTGAGTGAGTTTTCAGTCAAACTCGGGATGCAGCAACGGAGCAGCCGGATGCGATTTGTACCCAGCGCTATCATCGCCTTGGCTATCGTCGTGTCGCCTCTTGTCTGGCACTATGGGCAATCGCACTTCGCTCCACCGCCAAATTCGTCCATTGATCAAGGTTTGATCGATCGCATAGCGGAACTAGAGCAGGCCGTGGAAGGTCTGAGCGCGCGGGTGGATGGGCTTGATTCAAGGACTGCCCTTGCCAGTCGCGATGGCGATCAAGAGTATGAAGATGATAATCCCAACCCGTCGGCATCTGACACGCTTAAGGATGCGTTCGCACAGGTTGTGCTGATCGCTGATCGGCGAAAGGTGAACGAGGGGCTGTCCGTACCGAACTCTAAGTTCTTGAAAGACCTTCTCGGCCTTCCCAGGGAAGATCTGGGCGATGACTGCCAGGCAATGACCAACCCAAAGCTAAAGGGGCTGTTGGCGACCGAAAGCGTTGGCCCAATTCGGGCTCGAATGCTTAAGCCTGCGCTGATTTCATTGCGTCAGATCTTCGCCAATGTTCAGGTCTTCGAACCTGAGCTTTACGCACGAATAAAGTCCGCAGGGTCGCTGTGTGTGCGCAGGGTCAGGGGGTCACAGACATCCGTTTCCGCCCATGCGTACGGCCTTGCCGTCGATATCAACATCGACGGCGTACTGGATACACTGGGGGACGGCAAAACCCAGTTGGGCCTCACCTTGCTCGCTGACTTCTTCAACAAAGAAGGTTGGATTTGGGGTGCCGGCTTCGGTCGCGAGGACTCGATGCACTTCGAAGTCAGCCGCGAGAAGTTGTTGCAGTGGCGGCGTCTCGGCCAGATTTGACAAAGTCTGCTGTATGGTCGTCAAGCCGGCTCGCGGGCTACGACTAGGCGACCAACTCTCGGCTTATTTCGTCTAAGCACGTCACCAAACCGGCTTGAGCGCGGACTTTTCTGAATGGGTTCTCATCGATCTTCGAAAGGATGGGATCCTTCTTGAGCATCGCGCTTGCGTCTGATGCAAGCTTAGCCGTATCGCGCGCAGCCTTTTGTTGGCTTGCAGCATCACCCGAACGTACTGCGTTGTCTAAAGATGTTTGTAGCGCCTTCTGAAGCCTATCGAGCTTGGAGTTTATTCCATTGAAGGCCTTGTCTACTTTGCTGGCGCCTGGCGCGCCCTTGCAGGCCTGAGAGATCGTTTTTTGTAAGGCGGACAATTCCGAGTTTGCATCGCGCGTCGCACGGGTCCACTTGTCGATTGCCAACGAGCATTTTGCAGCCGGCGCGGCTGGGTCTGACTCGGAAGGCGCTGCTTGAGCCGGTTTGCGACTTGGCTTCGGCAGCAACTGTGTCGCCTGTTTGACCAAGTCAGCGACAGCTTTTTCATCCGGATTGGCGGCAGAAAGCGCTCGTTTAAGGGCGTCATTCAATTGTCGGACTGCCGCTCCCTTAGATGGATCGGATTTAACCAAAGCCTGCAGTGACGGAAGCGTGCGCTGGTAGATCTGCGTAAGCTTAGTGATGTTTGCGGAAGGCTTCGCTGGTGCGGCGGTGGGTGCCGGCGTCTTCGCTAACGTAACCAATTGTTGCTGTAGTTTCGAAGCAGCGGCGGTGTCGAACGGATCTGCCGCCAAAAGGCCTTGCATGGACTTGATCAGAGGCTCGACCTTGGATTTCAAAGTTGGTTCCGTGCCGAAACGGTCAATCAGTTTCTTTGCAACAATATTGAACGCCTTGAGAGCAGCCTGGCGGGCCGTTTGGTCCTCGGGCTGGACCATATCGTCATCTTCGATCTGGCCGTTGGGGTTTACGAGTGCGGGCTTCGTATTGACGTCATACCGCCGGAAGTAATCCTTTATCTTGCGATAAAGGCCTGGCGGCGGGTCAATCTGGCAGTGGAAAAAGACTTTACCGCCTTGAAAGCTGAGCTTGCCGTAGGTCGCCTTACTGCCTCCCGCGGCTTTCTTGGCCGCCTTCATAAGAGGTTCGCCTTTCTTGATGCGGCTGGTTTCGATGACGGGGTCATCGGTTGACTTGCCAGGCAAAGCGAGGCCGAAGGATGGGCCTTTTTTTGCGCCTGCGATCATCTTTTGAAGGCCCTTGCGGACTTCTTCTTTG
>JBCDAQ010000195.1:0-6667 GCA_039185285.1 Pseudomonadota bacterium | reverse complement strand
GTCTGGATGAAGAAGCCGTGGATGATGAGCTATTGGGGCGGGCGCCCGACCGAGGACTGGATGTTCAGCCAGGTCTACCGCGCCGGTGCCGACTGGAACGAGACGTTCTGGGAGCACGATCGCTTCAACAAGCTGCTGATCGAGGGCAAGGTCGAGTTGAACGACGCCAAGCGCCGCGAGATCTATGTGGAAATGCAGAAGATCGTCCACAATGAAGGCGGCGCTCTGATCCCGCTGTTGATGTCGTACACGCAGGCCATCAACACCAAGGTCGCGCTGCCGGACACGATCGCCTCGAACTGGGGTTTTGACGGTGAAAAGTCAGCCGAGCGCTGGTGGTTCGCCTAAACCGATCTCGAGGGCTCCGCTCGCGGGGCCCTCGTCTCAGGCTTAGGGCTGAGCGCTTTTTCCAGTTCTTCGGTGCGCCTTACCTCGCAACCGCCACCAAACATAGCCGATCCCGACATGCGTGCAGAATCTAACCGCATCGTCGAATGGAAATGAGCCAAGCCAGCTGGACGGTACCAGTTGCGTTAAACCATATAACGGTATCGCGTAGAGCATGGAGCCGATGTAATACGTGGCCGCAGCCCATTCGACATACCAACCGGCTGCGAACAAATTCTCAATCGAACCCAATTGATTTCTAACCAAGATATCAGCGGCACGCGCGCGGGCTCTCTTTAGGTCACGATCCAATTGCTCGACGAATTGATACTCTAGTGCCAGCCGTCGGCTAAGAAACTCTCGATATGATTCGAAGCCACGCAGTGGCTTCATTCCGATCACGCTTATTAGCTCTCGGATGCCTTCGGCTTGTTGTTTGGTCTCGGAGATCCTCTGGTAAATACCACCGTCGATCTCTCGGCCAATGTTATCTAGCTCTTCAGTGATCTTTTCGACATAGCCGCTCTTGCCTGTATTGACGTCTGCGAAGTCAATCAGTGCGCCCAATCTCTGAGCATCGCGGCCAGCTTCCTTCAGCCCGTCGAGACTTCTCAGAGAGATCAACCTGTTGACGCCGAGCCGGTCTATATTGTCAACCATTCGGCCGATCTGGTGGCGATTGTTTGTTCGGCAAAACAATATGTAACTTGATGGAACCTTACTCCACTCGTCTTTATCATCTTGGATTACCCTGTCAGTTTGGCCAAGCGCAGATATAAAAATTCCGTCTTCATTTTGCACCGTGTTTGTGATTACTGACTTCGTTAACTGAAGTCGATTACCATAGTCGTCGCCCTCAAGCGCTTTAAACACAACCCAATTGTCCTTGAGTACGTTGTAAGAGCTATTATTATCGCGCCAAGCCTTTTCATCTTTGCTGTTTGTTCCCAGCAATGAGCTGTGCCCGGGTAATATTGTCGACCTAAAGTCAGCAAACATCCATAGTTCAGATCTCTTTTCAGAAGCTAGAGCATGGACCGGTGTTATTGGAGCGCTCTGGAATTTCAAGTCTGTATCTATGGCCCTCCAGTAAGTTTGATTTAAATAATTCAAGCTCTGCCGAATTTTTAAATCATCATCTGATATTTCCTTTCCTTGAGATATTCGATCTCTGATAGAATTTATACTTGAAAGTTCTTCAATAATTCTACTGTTTTTGCGTCGATCATAATCAATTTTTGCCGACTTGCTGATGTAATTAGCATCAACGATATGCTTCACTGATATAATGTTGTCAAACCTATAAATAAAATATCGATTATAGACAGAATGGGAATCATATCCGCTAATGAAATAAAAACTATCTCTTGTCATGAGTGAGTTGCTGGACTCATGCTCAATTATTTTATTGGCGGTGTCTTTTAGAAAATTAAATGCGGCCTCGACGAGGAAATCCTCATATTCTTTTATCTCTCTTAAGCTAGCGTCTAAAGCTCCAATATCTATAGCATTGTCATTGTCTTTCCTGCTGCGCCATTTGTTCTCAAGCCACCACGAGCGGTGCCGAACGATCGAGTTCGGTAGGCATTCTACGGTCGGGCGTTGATGAAGAAGCTCTCGAATTCTCGGAAACTCTTTCGATTTCCGCTGAAGGTCGATCATAATACATGCTTTATTCGCGTTCAGTGTCTCTGATCTTAAGCATGAAAACGGCAGCTTACAAAGGAGTAATCTTCATTCTGGCTGATCCGTAAGGGAGAAAGTCTGTCACTTATTCGACCTGAAGTTTGTGTCGGGGCGTTCATCTACGCAATCGCGCTGATCTCGCCCGTTGTGAGGCTTGCGGAGGTCTGGGAAGTGGCGCCGGCAGAGGGACTCGAACCCCCGACCCCGAGATTACAAATCACGTGCTCTACCAGCTGAGCTATACCGGCCTTTGGCGTGGGCGGTTCAATAGGGGTAAGTGATCGTTTAGGCAAGCCTTCTGGACTACCAACTTGGCATCATTGCGACGATTCATCCGAAACCGGTGCAGGTCTTGCTTTGGGAATCGGGGCTTCATCAACAGGGTTGGAGGGGATCTCGAGCGAAGTGATCGTGTCGGACGGACCGCTCGCAGCAGTTTGATCCGGTGTGGAATCTAGGGCGTCGTTCGACGGGATCTGCGAACCGTCGCTTGGTGTGATCGTCAGATCGGTTTCTGGCTGGAGTCCCGCAGACAAACCATCCGGTGCGCTCGGGCCGGGCGCCGAGGGTGGCTCGAGCGTGGCCAACGGCCTTGCGGGTCGGACCGAACGCTGCACATCTATGTCTCCCATCGCCCCGGTGACCAACACATCCATCACTTTGCCTCCTGCGGCTGTTGTCTCCAGATCCGCTGACAGGTGGCGGTCGCTCCACCGATACGTTCCATCCCCTGTAATGATCCCGGTCCGGGTCTTCAGACGCAGTCTTTCAAACCTGAGGGTATCTTGATCCGGAAGCAACTGCGCTTCCAGTTGCTGAAACTCTGTGAACGGTGCGTTTGCCGGGCTGTCTTGGGGTTCAGAACTCAGGTCCGGCACGGCCAACGTCCCATCAAAGGCAGAGATCTGGCCAGAGATCTCCAACCCGTAAGGCGCCGTCTGAGTTTGCCCTGTCTTGAACCCCAGGACCCCGCCAAGCGTCCCACCGGACAAGCCTATGTCTGACGACAGGCCAAGTCCGGCGATGTCAATCTCTGCGGCGCTGAGCGAGCCTTCCCAGGCACCAGATCCATCTGCTTTTCCGCGGACCGTTCCCTTGAGCGTTCCGTTGAAGACATCCAATCTTTGAAGGTCGATTGCCAGGGCGCCCTGTTCATAGGTGATACTTGCATCGGTTCTCTGCGCCTCTGTGGTCCCCAATCGCACCGATCCTAACGACAGGTCCAGCGTCGCTGCTTCGATGCGGTCCAATCCGTCTTGCATTGACTGTGATCCGCCGAGCTCAGTCAACATGGACCAGTCGGGCAAGATCAGTCGGTCTGCCGCAAGCGCTGCGCTAAGAACCGGCCGCGAGTTTCGAAAGTCAGCGGCAAACGACCCTTCGATCACTTCGCCATCCAGGTCCAGCTTAATGTCAGCTAACGCGAGGCCCAGCTCTGAGGCCGAGAGATCCGCCTTAAGTGAAGCCAAGTCACTGAGGTCGCCTATCAACAGCCGATCGGCGTGCAACCATGTGCGGACCGTTGGAAGGTTGAGGACTGAGATTTGCAGAGGCCCGTTTAACGACCCGGACGACAAAAGCACGCCCCCGAGATGTGCCGAGAACAACCCGCCAGACCGCGCGACCGCCATTAGCTCCAGCGGTCGGCCAGTCTGCCATCCCGCCGTGCCTTCCAGTCCAAGATCGAACGAGACCTCGCGCCCCCGGAGCGTACTCAAACTTCGGCCTCGGAACCACATGCGCGCCGCGTTCGCATCGAATTCGGCTTCAACCGCGGTGGTTGTCCAGGCTGGCGACAGTATGGTCGCGTCGATACCAAGGATCTTCAAAAGCGATACAGGGTCATCCGACCGAAAACGGATCTCTCCTTTTGCGAAAGGCGTGCTGTGACCAGAGGCGGTCAGGCTGCCAGCGTAGCTGAACGCGGCATCGCCAAGCTCTAGACTGGCATTCACAGTTGCCGCGCGACCTTGACTGAACTTGGCGATCGTATCGATCGTTGCGTCAATGGCGAAGGGCGCAGGACCAAAAAATCCGGCCAAGTCCAGCTTCGCGGGATTGTTCCCTCCGTCAAAACTGACGCTTCCGTCAATCTTCGTCAGTCTTACCGGGCCATAGTCCGGCACATCGACGATCAGGTCGATGTCTTGGACGGACAGATCGGCGACACTGCGCCAGGGTGAATCGAATATTTTTTGCTGCGTCAGACTTTCGAGCGCATCCTGTCCAAGCGCAATCGAGCCACCCGTAAGCGCGATCCCCGTAAGTCGATCGCTCTGAAGAAACGTATCGAGCGATATCTCAAAAACGGCTTCGTCAGCTTTGATGCTGACGCTTCCATCCGCCGAACTTGCCAATAATCCACCGACCTTCAGGCCCGGCCTCGGCCAGATCGAAACGCTTGGCTCGCCCTGGATCTCGATCTTCAGACCGGTTCGGTCTTGCAGAACTTCGATGCCCTTTGGCAGCCATTCTGACTTGGGCAAACCGAACAGCAGGAAAAACCCCAGTCCTGCGCCTAAGACGATGGCGCCCGTCAGGCCCCAAAGGACTGTCCTCACAGTGCCGATCCTTCGCCCGGACGTGATCGGTTCAAAGTCCCGGCCAATATCGCAACCGGCAGCAAGCCTATGGCAACAATCGCAATGGCGGGTGGCCCGGCTTCAGCCAGATTTTCCAGCGATGCGGAATTATAGACGATGGTCGCCAAGGTCTCGAAGTTGAAGGGTCTGAGGATCAGCGTTGCGGGCAGCTCCTTGGCTGAATCCACAAAGACCAGGATGGCGGCCGTCAGTACGGATCCGCGGATCAAAGGAATTTGGATCTTGGTCAGAACGGCCAGCTTGCTTGATCCCAAGGTGCGCGCTGCGAATCCCATTGATGGAGTGATCCTGCCGAACGCCCCGTCGATCGCTCCGTGCGCGATGGCAACAAAACGAACCACATAAGCGATAACGATCGCGGCTGCGGAACCGGTGATGACCAAACCGATGTCCAGACCTGTAAGGGCTTCAATCCAGTCGGCCACAAGGTTGTCGATGGCCGCGACCGGAATCAGCACCCCAACTGCGATCACTGCTCCTGGCACCGCATAACCAAGCGCTGAGATCTGAGCGACAATGCGTGGGCCCGCCAGCCCTGATGACCGTGCGCCGTAAACCAACACAATTCCGATCATGCAGGTGATGCCTGCGGCCAGAGCCGACAGGATCGCGGTATTGATTGCGGCTTCGCGGAACTCAACCTCAAGCCACATATCGAAATGGGCGGCCGCATGGGTTCCCATGATGGCGACGGGAAGGACAAATCCACAGAAAACGGGCAGGGCGCAGGCCAGAGTGCATAGCCATCCAATCGGTCCGCGATCCACGCGCCGGGTAATCGGTCGATAGACCCGAGAGGCGTGATGAAACCGGGCGCCGCGCCTTGCCGAACGCTCTAACATCAGCAGCATGACGATGAAGATCAAAAGGACCATCGCGATCTGGGCCGCCCCGCCGGCGTTGTTCATATCCAGCCAGATCGTGAAGATACCCCGCGTCAGGGTCTGGACTGCAAAGAAGTCGACGGCGCCGAAGTCGGCCATGGTCTCCATACACACGATCGCTGTGCCAGCTACGATCCCGGGGCGCGCCAGAGGCAAACCAACACGCCAGAAAACGCCCCACGGACTGCAACCAAGGGCGCGCCCGACCTCTAACGCACAGACGGATTGCTCGCGAAAGGCGGCCCGGGTCAATAGGTAGACGTACGGATAAAGGACCATCACGAAGACGAAGATCGCCGAGCCGAGCGAGCGGATTTCAGGAAACCAATAGTCGCGACTGTTTCGCCATCCGAAAAGCTCACGCATGCCGGTTTGCACCGGCCCGGCGTATTCAAGGAAGTCCACCAATGCGTAGGCGCCGATATAGGCTGGCATCGCCAACGGTGCCAACAAGGCCCATTCCAATACACGTCTGCCCGGGAAGTCGGTCATCGTCACCAACCAGGCCGCACCCGTCCCGATCATCGCGGCACCAAGGCCAACCGTTGCGACCAGGATCACCGTGTTGCTCACGTAAACCGGCAGGCTTGTGGCCATCAGGTGGGGCCAGATGTTTTCACTGGGAAAGGCGGCAATCCAGGCGACCGATACAATCGGGGCCATCAGGAAGGCAGCCAGTACCAACGAGCCCCATGTCCACGCATCGGGCAAGCGGGTCTGACGCTTAACAGCTGTACTGTCACTCATGGTGCGCAGGCATACTAAAGCCGCTTCGCAGTGTCTTGGGGTTTTTCTTCGTTGGTTAAACGGGGCACGCCGCCATGATTCGGCGGAAAACCCAATGCAAGGCGGTCACCTCTGACGGGCGCCGCCGCATTTTGGCGTGGAAGCACTGGAGCAACCGCTGCGCCGCCCTCGAGTGTTGTGCCGTTCGGCAATGGGTTCAGTTAAGCGGGAACGGTATGCCCGGCGAAGTCACAGCTTTGACCCCTGTCCCCCGGTGACCGATCAAAAAATGGGGCGGCACATGGCCGCCCCAGGTCCTTTGTTATCAGGCTTCTCTTTATGGACCTTCACTGCCCGGTGGGTCTCGCCTGCGGCCTGATT
>JBCDAQ010000194.1:0-6699 GCA_039185285.1 Pseudomonadota bacterium | reverse complement strand
CCCGTGATGACCCAGATCGTGAAAGCCAAGTTGTTTATGACCGCTGCGCCGAAAGAGGCGATGTCTGATTTGCTTGGTCTGGTCGGCCTTTGCGTGATGATTTTCGCGGGCTTCGCGGCTCCTGCCTTTTTCTGATTTTCCTTGGGAATAGCAGTTTTTGTCCCTGCATTTCCCAACAGTTCGCCTGCGGACCGACGGTCCGGCTCAGTAAAACGGTTGCCCTCCGTTTGTCCCCGCTGACCCGGTTGTGTGCCTCACCCGTTCGGAACGCTACTTCATCCGCCCGTGCTTCCTCCAGGAACCGGGCGGATTTTTTTACTTGGATTCCATGGCGGTGCAGACTGCGGAGTATGTCGAGACGCAGTAGGGGACCATGTAGGTGAGGATGGCTTTGAGCCAGTCGACCCCGAGCCCGTAGACGATCCGGTCGCCCTGATTGATCGCGAGCAGAATTGTCCCGACGATCATCGAGACTTTCAGTGATCGTTTAACGATGTTTTCGGAAAGGCATAGCTGCAGGAAAGTCACGCTTGTCTACCTGTGAAACGTATGGCTTCTGCAAATCAGAAAAGGCGAGCTGCGGCAAGGTTGTCGCAACCAAGGCCCGGTCGATTGGATGATTACTCTCGCACGGTTTCCCAACGTATTGCGCCTATTTTGCCGCCTTCCAAATGGCGAGCATCGATTGCAGAGGATAGGGTGAGGCTGATAACATAGATCGGATGACAGACACCATTGCTTGGGGGAGCGATGATCCAAGCTGAAACCGATGACTTGGTGCCGAGCTATTGGGTTCTTGGCGCATTGCGATCGATTGGAGATGTTGCGGTTGCGCGGCAGACTCTTCTGGACGCGGAGCTGACCGTCGATGCCCTGACGCAAGAGGGCGCGATGATTATGCGCCGCCAGGAAGTGGTCTTCATGACTGCTGCGGCAAAGAACCTCGAGAACCCATTGTTCGGTGTTCAGGCGGGACTTCAGATCGACCCGAGAAAAACTTCGCTGCTTTCCTATCTCGTCCTCAACGCTGCGGTTCTCGGAGATGGGCTCAAGAACTTGGCACGATACCTGCGCTTGGTCCGGGCGCATGCAAGCGTTCACCTGGAGGAGCGCGGGCAAGCTATCGCCTTGGTGATCGAGACGGATGATCCGCTTGCACAGCTCAATCGGCAGCATTCTGAGTTTGCAATCGGTGCGACGATTGCCGCGTTCCGGGTTGCAACGGGACGATTTGTTGCGCCTTTGGAGATCCACTTTTCTCACCCCGTACATGCCCAGGCCGAAGGGGTTGAGGAGGCGTTCGCATGTCCGGTGATCTTTGGTCAGAAGCGATCGGAGATCGTGCTGGATCAGGTGGACTTGGACCTGCCTTTGGTTGATCCAGACTCGCGGTTGCTGAAGATCCTGATCGATCATGCCGAGGCATTGTTGGCTAGACCCAAACATGCGCCGGATAGCTATCGGAGCCGGGTCGAGCGTTTGATCGTTGCGCGGTTGCAAGAGGGGGCGCCAACGATCGAGGAGTTGGCGGAAGAGTTTGGGGTAGGGGCCCGCACGCTCTCGCGTCGCTTGGAGGATGAGGGATGTCATCTTAGAGAACTGCTCGATCATCTCAGGTTCGAGCTGGCGCAAGCCTACCTGATGGAGTCCGGGATCAGCCTTTCTGAGATCGCTCTACTTCTCGGCTATGCAGATCAAAGTGCTTTTGCGACTGCATTCAAGCGCTGGAGTGGCACAACGCCACGAGCGTGGCGCACCGCGAACCGTGGGTAGGGCGAGCGTCGATGCCTCTCCCTTTGCGGTCGGGGCTGTTAAAGAGCGCTTTGACGCGGGCTGCTGATCAGAGCGGAGACTTCCTTGCCGTCCGGCCCTGTCACCGTGAGTTCGACCGATAGCGCGCCGACACCGCTCAGCGTGATTGTGGTTGTCGAGAGAACCTCGGACTGATCACCCCCGGGGAGGGTTGCCGTGCCGCCCTGTTGGCTTGTCGAAGATCCCCCTTTTCCAATGCGCATAACCTTAAGCGCATAGCGAACCGGAATTGGATCTGAGGCCGCCGCAACCGGTTTGAAAGTGACCGTATCGCCAGCGACATCCACGTCGATCCACGCCAGAAGGCGGGTCGATTGCTCGGCTGCGGCGCTGGTCCAGAGAAGCCCGGCCAGCACCGCGATCCAGCTACCTCTGAAGAATGACTGTTGCAGGGACATCGTCACCGAGACCTAGGTTCTGAAACTCTTGCCGTGCTTCGTCATCGCGTGGCTGGAGGAGCGGGTCGCTTGCCGTTCCGGTTACCCCGCTTTGCTGGGTCGTGCCTGCTTGCTCGCGCATGTTAAGCGCCGCGCAGTCGACATTGTGGCGACGGCGGACCGCATCGCTGACGGACGGGTCGCAGAGGTCCTTGCCCCCAACACTTTGCTGAGCACTGGTCGGATCACCGACCGCGCCCTGATTGATTTCGTCAACAGTGATCTGGCTCGCACCGGTTGCCGGCGACGTCGTGATTTGTTCTGGTAGCTCAAGGGCCTGGAGCAACATATCTTCGGCTTTTGATGCGATTGATCCAACGCCTAGCAGCAACAGGCTGAGTGTAACAAGAAGGGTCGTCTTGTGCATTGTTGAGCGCAGCATGTTTGCCTCTCTGATCAACGCTGTGTCACGACCACCGGCGGTGCGCCGGGTGTCTGTGTAATCCTGGGCGCAACGTTACCGTGCCCAAATTGCTTAACGATGGCAACATGTCCATTCCCCAACTGAGTGATGCCATTTGCCGAGTTGCCAATTCCCTTTTGTTTTATCAAAGCTTTGTTTTGATTGCCAATTTGTGCCGCGGATCCTGTGTTGCCGATACCCTCCTGCACGCTCAGGAGGAGGTTTCCCGAACCTTCTTGGCGCACAACGAAGAAATTCGAGAAGCCATTTTGGTGTATGTGGACAGCGTTATGATCCAAGGGATTGGGCGCGCCCGAACCGAGTACGAGGCTTCCAAAGGTGCCGATGATTTGGCCCTCTCCGATCCGCACGATATCCTCATAGAGGTTGCTCGGTTCAGACTGATCCTGAGAATCTGCTCGCGCAACCGATGACAGACAGAGTATCAGGGCTGCCGGGATGAGAAACGGCATCGAGAACAAGATACGCATTTTAGACGGCCTCAAGTTCATGTTCCGGACAATCTTCGCAGTTTATGCGATGCCGTACCGATAGGCCGGCGACGCGGTGTCAGTCGATTAGATCAGATGCGCGTTGGTAGGGTCGGGACCTCTCGCCACGTACTTGGTCAGGTACCTGAGCCTTACCGCGGTGTCTCGACGTGCATCTGCTTCTTTCGGTGGTCAACCTGGGGTGTGTCACCCGATTGCGTTATCGTGCATCCGATTGACCGAGGGCCAAGGATGATCCCGCGAGCATATCTCACCCGCGGGATCGCTTCTTGGCTTACTGCACAACAGCCGAGATGTTGCCGCCGCCAAACTGTTGGACATTGGCGACATCGCCTAAGCCGTTCTGAACGACCGAAGCGACGTTATCCAGACCAACCTGTTGGACAGCTGAGAGACCAAGGTCACCGTTCTGGAACACGGCCGCCATGTTGCCGGTGCCGTCTTGGGTGATGGTGCTCGAGTTGAACTCACCATTCTGCAGGGTCGACGCCATGTTGAAGTCGCCGCGCTGAAGCGTCAGAGCTTGGTTCGAGTCGCCGTCCTGAATGGTCAAAGCAGCATTCTCAATACCCAACTGGAACGTCTCTTCAGCCTGAGACTCGCCACGCTGGATGGTCTTCGCATCGTTGAAGGAGCCATCTTGAGTGATGCGCGATGCATGGCCGTTCCGCGACCCAAAGGTGCCGAGCTGTCTCGCCGACGCTTCGTTCGCGATGCCGTTACGCTGAACGATTGAAGCAACGTGATCGTCGCTGACCTGATCGATCCGAGCTTCGCCGAAATCGCCCTGCTGAGAGACAAAGGAGAAGTTCGAGTCTGAGTTCGCGCCAGTCTGACCAGTTGGCGAGTCGGCTTGAGCGGCTTCACCTTGGTTTACATCAGCAAGGTTGCCGGTGCCGTTCTGACGTACTTCGGCGAAGTTGTCGGTGCTGGTTGCGGTTGCACCGATCTGACCTGCACCTGAGCCGTCATTGCCTTGCTGAATGTCAGCGAAGTTGGTCGACTCACCGGTTTGAGCCTGGCGAATGACAGCAGTGTTGTCGAAGCCAAAGCTCGTGACGACTGCGTAGTCTCCAGCCGAGCCACCATTGAGCGCCTGACGAACTTGAGCGGCGTTGTTGTTGCCGTCTTGGATCACGTCAGCAACGGCACCATTGCCTGCTGCGGCCTGACCGATATCCACTTGGTTGTCCAAGCCTGATTGGTCGACAAAGGCCGACTGGCCTTCACCAGACGGTTTGCGGACGCGGATGTTCGGTGTGATTGGATCCATTTTCACAACATCGCGTGGTGGGTTGAGATCTGGATCTTCGCCAACCAGCGGATCACGAGGCGGGTTGCTGGGTGCTTGGCTCGCCCAAGCACTTTGTACGGTCCGAGGCGCAACGATTTGATCGATATCGATGCTTTGTGCCGTCGCACTCGTCGAAAGGGCAGCCGCCATGGCAGCAGCCGAAATCCCGAAGAGGAACTTCTTCATGATCATTTTCCTTACATTTGCCAACATGCGTGGCTGTTGCTACTGAGTTGGCATCGCACTGCGCGATACCGACGGCCGGGCGCATCGTGAGGGTGCAAATTCGCTTTGCGTTCGGTCGTCACCCCTAGGTCCCCCTGGGGATCTTTTGAGCCGGGTCGTTTCCTCCTTTTCCCGACTAAAATTGGTCGCTGTTGCGGCTTGAGCCGTCTTGCTAGCGATTTTCGCGCGGAGCTTCTTCACGCGCTCTTATTGGTTCATTCGGTATGGCCGCGGACTGAGTGCGTTCTTCGGCGAGCGCATTGGCGCCATAAGTGCCTTTAGAGAAACGCGTAAGCTCGGCTTCGCGATATTCGGAAATAAGTCTTTGAGCGGATGCCAGATCGCCGAACGACCAGAGCCCTGCTTCTGAGCCTTCCATGATCATCGCATAAACCGATTTCTCGATCGCACGGCGTAGCGCCATGGTCCCTGGCTCGTTGTTGGTAATGCCGGCTTCGACCTCGAGCAGTTCGTCAAAATCAATGAACTTGAAAGCGCCACCTTGAATGCCGACCGACGCAAGGGTTTTGTCCACCGTGACGTTCACCAGAACTTCGCCCGTCTTCACGCTGACAGCGCGAAGGTTCACTGAGATCGTGTTCTGGCGGTACTCGACATCGCCGCCAATACCCATGAAGCGGGCGCCGACACCCCCGGTCAGGGTGTTTGTATCAAAGCCGACGATCCCACCTTCGAGGATGATTCCCGCGAAGAGGAGCGGGGGCAGGGCTTGTGGATTGATTTGCTGCTCGCCCAGATAACGCAGCCGTTGATCCCGGATGATCTGGCGCTCTTTGAGCAGATTGTCGAGACCTTCACGCTCAAGCACTGTGAACCAGCTGCCATCCCCAGCATCGCGGAGCGCTTTGATCAAAAGAGCAGCGCCCCCTTGGCTGACCGCTCGTGATAAGGTTTGTACGTTTTCCTGCGGTTTGAACTGGCCAGTTTCATCTTCGAAGCCATAAACGGCAACAGGAACACGTGATGCCGGTGATGGTAACCCGTTCAACTCGGACTGTGTCACGGTTACAGGAACGATCTCCGGCTCGCGATAAGTCTCGGGCGGAGGACCGCCGACACATCCCGAAAGAACGGCAGCCATCGCTAAAAAAGTGCTTCTGCGCACCAACACATTTGAACTAAACTTGGACGTCAGTGTTTGCCCCCAAACTCACACGCCATTAACCCACACACTTTTACTTCGCTCACTCCCGAACGTTGTTGATCAGCCTCCTCCTGCCAGGAAGGATGGGATCTCAATCGCGGTTACACCGCCAGATGACAGATCGGTAATCTCAAGTCGAACCGTTCCGTCGAGAAGTGTCTCGAAGGCAATCGTTGTTTGATCGAATTGAAAGACACCTTGTGGTTCGGCTTCATCGCCGAAGATCGCGTCAGTGATGTCTGCAGATAGCTGTGAGAGGATCCGGCTCTCAAGTTGGCGCGTAAACGCGTCTGCCTGAGTGTCATCAAAGCTCGGAAAGTCAAACGGATCATCAGCTTGTGGCGGATCCGGACGACCGATTTCAGCGATCGACAGCAGATGTGCGGAGTTAAAAGAATCACCACCAAATGACGGATTCACCGGCTGATAGACTAACTCTTGTGCAGTTGCACAGGTCGAGAGTAGAAATATTGCACCGGCAAAGAGAACTGTCTCATTTTTGGACATACTAACCCCACGTACTAGTCACCGAACAGGCTGAACGAGAAATTCAACCTAACGCTGAGCGCACCACACGAATTTATCGAAACTTCTGTCGCTACATCTCAATAATTGTCTCGATCGTCCCAAGATGAGACAGCCTTTTATTCAGGCTTTATCATTGGATGACTGCTTGTGTCAGACCATTTGGTCGAGAATACCCATCAGCAAAACCCCATTTACATACGCCACTGATCAAATTGTAATCTAATTTCTAAAAGGAGTCTATATTTCCACGCTGCCGTCTCTAAAGCAGGTGGCGCAGAGAATATTCATTTTGAATCAATGTTTTGAAGAGACTTCCTGCGATT
>JBCDAQ010000193.1:0-6737 GCA_039185285.1 Pseudomonadota bacterium | reverse complement strand
GTCGAGAACACGACAGACGCAGCGGTAACGCTCGCCCCCTATGGCTATGTCGCGCGACGTGATCTGCCCGACTTGCAACAACTATGGATTTTGCACGAAGGCGGCGTTGCTGTCAGCGACGATGAGTTGATCCTCCATACCTATTCAGACTTTGAGGATTTGCCGCCAAATACGCTCGAAGGTGGTCGCGCCGAGGCGACTGCGGTTGGATCAAACGGTTGGGTGGCCCTTACTGACAAGTACTGGCTGACTGCTTTGATCCCGTCGCCAGGCTCGGCTTTCGATGCCGTGTATAAATTCATTCCGGGGAGTGCGAACCAACGGGTCGAGTATCGTGCAGAGATGCGCATGCCGCTGGTTACCGTAGCACCAGGCGCGAGCTCGAGCGTGGAGAGCCGCTACTTTGCCGGTGCTAAAGAATACAACACCCTTTGGAGCTACGAAGAAGATCTCGGCATCGTTGACTTTCACAAAGCCATTGATTGGGGGTGGTTCTACTTTCTCACGCAACCACTCTTTTGGCTTTTGCTTCAGGTCTATGACGTGGTCGGTAACATGGGATGGGCGATCATCGGCCTGACCTTGTTGGTCAAGGCTGTCCTCTTTCCCTTGGCCTACAAATCATATGTCTCGATGAGCCGAATGAAACAGCTCCAACCCGAGATGGAAAAGATCAAAGAGCGCGTCGGCGACGACAAGCAAAAGATGCAAGTCGAGATGATGGCGCTCTACAAGAAGGAGAAGGTGAACCCCGCCTCAGGCTGCCTTCCAATCCTCCTGCAGATCCCGATCTTCTTCTCGCTCTACAAAGTGTTCTTTGTTGCAATTGAGATGCGTCATGCGCCTTTTGTCGGCTGGATCCGCGATCTCTCGGCACCGGATCCAAGCTCCTGGATGAACCTGTTTGGTGCCCTTCCCTTTGATGTGCCTGAACCGGGCGTTGGCCTACTGGGTCTCTTCTCCATCGGGATCTATCCGATCTTGATGGGCATTACGATGTGGATGCAGCAAAAGCTGAACCCCGCCCCTACCGACCCAACACAAGCGATGATCTTCGCCTGGATGCCATGGGTTTTCATGTTCATGCTCGGCACTTTCTCAAGTGGGCTTGTGATCTATTGGGTGGCGAACAACACGATCACCTTCATCCAGCAATACGCGATCATGCGAAGTCAGGGCGTGCAGGTCGACTTCTTTGGCAATGTCGCGGCCAGCTTCAAAAAACGAAAACAGGTCGATGGTGAGGCCAAGAAATGACCGGGAAGGTCGCCTTCCTCTGCCGCCACCCGGTGAAAAGCCTCGGTGAAGAGCGGATTGAGGAGGTGACCCTTACGCCGGGAAAGCACATGCCCTTGGATCGAGTTTGGGCAGTCTGCCACGGGGCGAGCGAATTTGACACCACGACGCGCAAATGGGTCCGTGCGCGTAACTTCGTAACCCAAGCTTTCGTACCAAATCTCGCTCAAATCGGGATCAGCTATGATGACGATGCTGGCAAGCTGACACTAAGCCATCCAGCTGCCTCAACAATCGCAGTAGATCCAGATCGAGAAGGCGAGCGCCTCTGCGATTGGCTCTTACCCCTGGCACAGGACAAAAGGCCGGGGCCCTATCAGATGGCCCGCCTTGCCGACGGACATTTGACCGATGTTCCAGATGCTCATCTGGCAATCAATTCGACCCGGACATTGGCTGTCTTGGAAGATGCCGCCGGGCTCACTCTCTCGACCCGACGATTCCGTGGAAACATCTGGGTGGAGGGCCTTGCGCCGTGGGAGGAGTTTGATTGGGTTGGCAAGGAGATTCAACTCGGTGAAGCTCGCCTGAAAATCGTCGAAAAAATAGTCCGATGTAACGCGACGACCGCCAACCCGGCAACTGGTCTTCGAGACGTCGACTTACCTCGGTTGCTCGAAGATCGCTGGGGACACATGGAATTTGGTGTTTACGCTCAGGTGATCGGCGGTGGCATGGTGCGCCGAGGCGATTCAGTGGTACTCGCTTGATCCCCTTCACAGTTGATCCGGAGCACACGCCCCAAGTTTTGGAGAGTGGCAGGTTGCTCTTTGCGGGGCCTTGCAACTTTGTCAAAGGTGTCGTCGCTATGGACGGCCTGCCCTCGGCCGATCGTCCAGAGATCTGCGTGGCCGGACGCTCAAACGTCGGCAAGAGCTCACTGATCAATGCGCTCACCAATCGCAAAGGCATCGCACGCGCCTCCAACACACCGGGCCGCACGCAAGAGATCAACTATTTCGCTCTCGGGGATGCCGGGTACCTGGTGGACCTGCCCGGCTATGGGTTTGCCGAAGCCCCTGTCGCCAAAGTCACCCAATGGCAGCAACTTCTGAAAAGCTATCTAGCAGGTCGCGTGACACTGACGCGCGCCTTCGTCCTGATCGACAGTCGCCATGGTGTAAAATCAGCTGATCACGAGATCATGGATCTGTTGGACAAAGCTGCGGTCGGATTTCAAGCGGTGTTAACGAAGACCGACAAACCAAAACCATCAGCGCTGGAAAGAACCTTGGCGGCGGTGAAACAAGATCTCTCCCGACATCCAACAGCCTATCCAGAAATCCTAACGACATCGTCGGAGAGCAAAGCTGGGATCGCGCCACTCCGCGCCGTCATTGCAAGCCTTTTTGCACGGTAAGGCGAGCTAGTCGCCGGAGATCCGAGCTCTGGGTAGTGCCAAATGTCCCGCCGAGTTTACCTGTGACACACGCCGCTCGCAGGCACAGTTCCATCGGGATGATCGCGCGTCTCACGCAGCGCTCACAAACAGTTTCGCAACTTGCCATGGTTCTGTGATCGGTTCCACACCAACTCTCGTGTGTCGGCGCAACTGGTCGGCGGCAAACCAAACGACGCCCTGCAACTTAGAGATTGGGAGATTGAACAATGAAAAAGACACTGACAGCTCTGACCATCGCAGCCATGTCCCTGGGTGGTGTCGACGCCATGGCCAAAGGTAACGGCGGCTCGGAAGAACGCGAAGCACTACGTGCCGAACTCGATAAGGCTCGTGCAAAAGCGAAAGCCGAAGGCTCGAGCGAAAGCGGAGGCCTTTTTTCGATCTTCTTCGGTGAAAAGACTGAAGATCAAGCCGAGGCAGATACGAGCAAAACGACGAACTGATCTCTTTGCGCGGGCTCTAGCCCACGGCCTGAAACCACGCTATGACAGCTCCCGTTCAGCGAGGCGCCCAGCAAGGCGCCCGGAACGGGGGACGTCATGGAGATCCAACAGGCAATGAAACGTGATTGGTTGGCCACCGCCCGCACGCTTTCCGAAGCGCTACCCTATCTACAACGCTACGACGGCAAAACCATCGTGGTGAAATTTGGCGGGAACGCTATGGGGGACGCGGCTTCAATGGACCGTTTCGCCCGCGACATCGTCCTCATGAAACAATGCGGTGTTCATCCGGTAGTCGTCCACGGCGGAGGCCCGATGATCAATGAGATGCTGGAACGTCTCGCCATCAAATCGGAGTTTAAAGACGGGTTAAGAGTCACAACCGCTGAAACCGTCGAGGTCGTCGAGATGGTTCTGGCAGGTGTGATCAACAAACGCATTGTCGCCGCAATCAACGGTCAAGGCGGCAGAGCCGTCGGTCTATCTGGAAAAGACGCCAACCTCATCATCTGCGAGAAAGCGATGAAGACGAAACGCGACCCGGATAGCCATATTGAGCAAGTGCTGGACCTGGGCTTTGTTGGCGAACCGGTCGCGGTTGATCCAGAAGTCTTACGGACCTTCATCGACAGCGATCTGGTGCCTGTGGTGGCCCCAGTTGGCGCAGGCAGAACACCCGGCGAAACTTTTAACATACACGGCGATACAGCCGCTGGTGCGATCGCTGGAGCGATGAAGGCCGAACGCCTAATGCTGCTGACAGATGTTGAAGGCGTGAAGAACAAATCAGGCGATGTAGTCACACAGCTAACGCCAAGCGATATCCACGCGATGAGGGAAGACGGTACAATCGCGGGTGGCATGATTCCAAAAGTCGAGACCGCGCTTGAGGCCATCGACAAAGGTGTCAACGGAGCCGTCATCCTCGATGGCCGAGCGCCTCACGCCGTCCTGCTCGAGCTCTTTACCCAACATGGTGCGGGCACCCTAATCCTGCCCTGAAGCTCGGCTTGCAGGTCAGGCAGCATGCGGCAATGATGCACACGCCATCGTTAGCCGGTGGCTGACGCGCCATCTTGAACTGCCCGAAGATCTGAGCAGACTAGAGCTATGGAACATGAAGCAGCGATCCGGTTCGGCGTCTTCTTTGGCGGCTTCGCCCTTCTGGCGATTTGGGAGTTCTTCGCACCACGAAGGTCACTCGTAGCCTCAAAGGGAAACCGATGGCTGACGAACTGGGGCATGTCGGTGGTCAACACCGGTGTCACGGTGATGATGAAGTTCCTCCTTGGCGCTGCCGCTGTCGCAGCCGCTTTTGATGCCCAAAAGCAGGGTTGGGGGCTGTTCAATGGGCTCGATTGGCCTCTCTGGTTGGAGTGCCTAATCGTGTTTGTCCTACTGGACTTTGCCATCTGGGCGCAGCATTGGGCGAGCCACCAAATCCCGATCCTCTGGCGGTTGCACCGGGTGCATCACGCGGATCGCGATCTGGACGTCTCTACTGCTATTCGTTTTCACCCAATCGAGATCGCACTGTCGATGGGCTTGAAGATTGGCTTGGTTTATCTGCTCGGCGCACCAGCCGTCGCTGTTATCCTGTTCGAAGTCGTTTTGAATGCAGCTGCAATGTTCAACCATGCGAATATTCGTTTAGGCAGTTGGGATCGCGTTTTGCGCAAGGTGATCGTCACACCAGATATGCATCGTGTGCATCATTCGATCATCCGAGCCGAGCATGATACGAACTACGGCTTTAACCTGAGCATCTGGGATCGACTCTTCGGTACATTTACAAGCGAACCAAAGGGTGGTCAGTTGGGCATGACGGTCGGATTGAAGGAACATCAGAGCCAGGAGCCAACGCGGCTTCTTTGGTCCCTCAAGTTTCCATTCCTGGGATCGCGAGGCTGATGCATCCGAATGAGGCACTTGCCCCTTTTGGCTTGCGGATCACGGGACAGTTCGCTCCTGAACCGGGTGATCCCGGAGATACCTTTACCACTATCTCTCTCGTGGGCGCCGATGGAGATAGAATGTGGGAGAAGTTCAGCAAAAGCCCGGAAGCACTGGACGGCGAACCTGATCCGATGGATCGCTGGAGTGCGCAGGTACTGGGAGCGGTAGCCACAAGACTGGGTGCAACTGCCCTCTTTCCCTTCGGTGGCCCGCCCTGGCAACCCTTTCTTAGTTGGGCGGTTTTAGCCGAAGGCGCCCAGACCTCGCCGGTCGCCATGCAAGTGTCCCCAACTCGAGGACTCTGGATGTCGTATCGCGGCGCTTTGGGCTTCACCGAGCATTTCGAAGCCTCCCGTCCTCTCACCAGCAATCCTTGTACGGACTGTCCCGCTCCCTGCATGGCGGCCTGCCCCGTCAATGCTTTTTCAGCTGGCACATACAACGTGCCCGCCTGCGTTGATCACATCAGTTCAACTGAGGGCGTATCCTGCATGTCTGGCTGCAAGGTGAGGCTCGCTTGCCCTATCGGAGAAGTTCCGCCACTGGATCAGCGGCGGTTCCACATGGCAGCCTTTGTCGATGCAAGAAACCCCGTTCGACAAGCGACTGGCGATTGACGAGGACCCCTCCTCAGAGTTCACATTGTCGTCATGAAAAAGGTGATTCTACTCCGCCACGCCAAGTCGAGTTGGAGCGACCCCAATGTTGACGATCATGACCGCCCGCTGAATAAGCGCGGCAAGGCGGCAGCGCCCGTGATCGCTCAATGGCTGGCTCACCGCGCACATCTGCCAGACACCGTGCTGTGCTCCTCGGCCAAGAGGACCCGTCAAACCGTGAAGCGAATGAAAATGGTCTTGCCAGAGCTGCCAGACCCAAAGGTCGACAAGAGCCTCTATCACGCACCCCCTGACGACATGAGGAGCCGGTTGGTGAAGTTACCTAAGGGGTGTGACACAGTTTTGTTGGTAGGACATCAGCCTGGGATTGGTGCTTTAGCGCGAAAGCTCTCAGAGGCCCGAGTCCGTCGGCGTTGCGCCCGAGCCTTTCAGCATTTCCCAACAGCAGCGGCTGCAGTTCTCGAGTTCGATATAAGAGACTGGTCTGAACTCGACTATCATGGTGCCCGTTTCGTCGATTTCGCGGTTCCTAGTGAGCTGACGGAGCAGGACGGAGACAGCTAGTTTTCACCGACCTGGACGTGTGATGACGATGCGGTTCAAACGAACCCAATCGTTCCAACGACCAGACCGAATGAAGCGAAAACAGCCAGCGGGTAGTACGCGAGATAAGCCATCAGAGTTCTCCGAAAGACGGTGTCGAAACTTATAGCCTGATTGCTTCAGACCGTGGCGCGACTATGCCGATTCGGTCGCTCTTGCTCTGTGATGGACCTCACATCGAAATGCTTGAAACCGGCGCTTGCCAGCCCCCAAAAAGAAAAACCGCCGGGGCGCGGTTAAACGCTCACCGGCGGTCTCGACCCTCGTGCCACGGCTCCCCCTCCGTTGCTGGCCAAGGATCTATTCACTGGATTTTGTTTCGCCAACAGCACAGCCAAAGGCAATGCCGCTGAGAATATTTCTCTGATAGATAAAGAGTTTGCGAGCGAGCGTGACATTGTTGTAACGCACGCGCCG
>JBCDAQ010000192.1:0-6830 GCA_039185285.1 Pseudomonadota bacterium | reverse complement strand
GATCGGTTGATCGTGGCGCACCCATTCAACCCGGTCTACCTATTGCCACTGTGCGAGTTGGTGGCCGGGAAGAAAACTGACGCGAAGTGGATCGAATGGGGCAAGGCGTTCTTTGCATCCATCGGTATGCATCCCTTGCATTGCCGGGTCGAGATCGAGGGTTTCCTTTCAGACCGACTGCAAGAAGCGCTGTGGCGCGAAGCGCTTTGGCTGTTGAAAGACGAAGTCGCAACGGCTGACGAACTAGACGCTGCTATCGCCTATGGCCCGGGTCTGAGATGGGCGCAGATGGGAACCATGCAGACCTTCCACCTCGCCGGCGGTGAGGCAGGCATGCGGGGCATGCTGGCGATGTTCGGGCCCTGCCTCAAATGGCCCTGGACCAAGCTGATGGACGTTCCGGAACTAACGGATGAGTTCGTCGAGATGGTCGGCGATCAGTGCGACGACCAGGCGGGCAATCTGGGCCCTCGCGAGTTGGAGGCGATCCGCGATGACAACCTGATCGCCATCATGCAGGCGCTGAAGGTCAATGACTGGGGCGCGGGCAAGACGCTGGCGGCCTATGAGAAATCGCTGTTCGATCAGGGAGCGGCCAAGCCAGTCGAGGATCTCTCGCAACCGATCCGCACGCTGGAGCGGCAGGTCCCGCCCGACTGGACGGACTACAATAACCACATGAACGAGGCACGGTATCTGCAGTGTTTCGCGGATTCCACCGATGCCTTCATGCGGATCATCGGAGCGGATGCGGATTACATCGCGGGAGGCCTCAGCTACTTCACGGTGGAGACGCATATCCGGCATCTCGATGAGGTCGCGGCGCTGGAGCCAGTCTATGCTGAGACGCAAGTGCTGGGCGGCGCGGGCAAGAAGATGCACCTCTTCCACCGGCTGCACCATGCGGACGGGCGGCTGCTCGCGACGGGGGAGCACATGCTGCTCCACGTCGATCTGAACACCCGAGCGACCTGCTTGCCGAGCGACGCGGTCGCGGGAAAGCTGACGGAGATCGCAACCCTTCATGCTAGCCTCCCGCAACCGGACGGCGCAGGGCGTGCGATCGGGCAGAAGGCATGAGCCATCAAAGGGCGGTGTATCGAAAGATACTGCGGGAATGGGTGATTCAGCGTATCCTGGTCGGCAGTCATTCAAGGAGGACGCGATGAGCGACCAGAAAAAACCTGAAGCCCTGAAGGACGATGACCTGGACGCGGCGCAGGGTGGCGGGATTTTCCAGACCCCTGCCGGGGGCTGGGGTAAGAAACTACGCAAGGGCAAAGGTATCTTTGAAGACACCAATGGTGCCGAGAATTTCACCACTCACGCCGGGGGTGATCCGAATGTCTAAGGGGACGAAGATGAGCGATCAGAAAACACCCGAGGTTCTTGACGAGAACGAATTGGACTCAGCGCAAGGTGGCGTGGCCAGGGGGGCACGTCGACAGCTTCCGATCCGGTCCACGATCCCGCTCGGCGTCAACGGCGACGATGAGGAGCCGAAGAGTTTTTCGTCATCCGCCAGCGGTTCGCCTAATATTTGAAAGACGCAGACCCGTGGCAGGACAAGGGCCGTCGCGCTTTGAACCGGATCGGATCGTACGGTCCGGAGCCTGCATAGGCTGTGGAGCTTGTGCCGCCGTTTCGGAAGGTGCGATTCGGATGGCTTGGACCGAGGCGGATCGGTTGCGGCCCGTGCCTGTGGCACCCATGCCGCGCAGAGCGGAGGAGTTGGCGGCCGCCTCTTGCCCCGGGCTGATTGCTGAGGGGATCTCACCCGACGAAGCGGCGCCTGAGGCCACTGATGACCTGATGTGGGGCTATTGGCACCATGCTCATATCGGCTGGGCGGGCGACCCGGAGATCCGTCACAGGGCCTCGACCGGGGGTGTTCTCAGCGCCTTGGCAGCCTTTCTGCTGGAGAGTGGAGAGGCGGATTTCATCCTCCACCTCGCGCCCGATCCGGAACGCCCGGCCCGCTCGCGTTATCGGATCAGCCGAACACCTGAGGAGGCGGCGGATACAGGCGGCTCGCGCTATGGACCGTCGGCGCCGCTGGAGGGATTGGTCGAGGCACGGGAACTGGCGGCCACGGGTCAACGGTTCGCCTTCATTGGCAAGCCCTGCGATGTCTCGGCGATCCGGCTGTTGGCCCAGCAAGAGGCGTGGCTCGCGGAGGCGTTGACCCATCGCTTGACGATCATGTGCGGTGGCGCATCGGACTTTTCCAAGACCGCGAAGCTGCTCGCCGAGTGGGGCATGGCGGAGGACGATCTGGCTGAGCTCAGATATCGCGGCTATGGCAACCCCGGGCCCACGACAGCCAAGACGCGGGATGGGCGCCAGGCGGGGACGACCTATCAAGCGCTCTGGGAGGATGAGTCGGCCTGGGCGCTCCAACATCGCTGCAAGATCTGCCCGGATGCGATCGGCATGGCCGCGGATCTGGTCGCCTTTGACTGTTGGCCGGGCGGTGGACCGGAGGGCGAGGATGAGGGCTTCAACGCGCTCCTGACACGGACACAGGCTGGCGCTGCCTTGCTGGAAGCGGCCGTCGCAGCCGGGGCCTTGGCTTTGGGCAAAACAATCGGCGCGGATGATTTCGAGCTGTTTCAACCCCATCAATCCGCCAAGCGCCGCGCCGTGTGGGCCCGGCTGGCTGGACAACGTCACGCGGGAAAAGCTGCGCCTATTTCCGATACCCTGGGCGTTGCCGAGATCGCGCGGACCCGGCCGTTGTCAGATCTGCTGGCTCAAGCGCTCGGAACACGCGATCGATTGCGGGCGGGGCGAGGCACGGAACCATCGCCACAGGAGCGCTGAGCATGAAGACCACGCTCCGCGATTGGCGGATCATGAGGATGCCAAGCTCTGTTCGGAAGAGCGGCAGACCCCACACTTACTCGGTCGTTGCTGCCGCTTTTCGGGTTGGTCCATCGCTCGAGCCAACCAAGGCAAGCGAAGCCGCAGACTCGGTTGGACCGGTGTACAGCCAGTCAGCCACGAAAACGATAAGGATCGCCCCCATCAACGCCATGAAGTGCTTTTTCCCACCACGCATCTTTACTCCCCCACGTATTTTCATCGTTAAGCTCAACCTAACCTTGCGTGCCGAAAGGGCGGAAAGATGACCCAGTATGACTTCTTTTGACACAGGCGTTCTTATCACGGCCGGCGCGGGCGGGATAGGACGTGCGATGGCCGAAGCGTTCGATGCCGCTGGCGCGCCGGTGTGGATCACGGATATCGATGTAGCAGCGTTGGACGCATGTCCAAGCCATTGGCAGCGATCACACGCGGATGTGACGGACGAAGCAGCAGTCGCTGCCCTCTTCGCAGAGATCGCCGAGCGCTGGGGCGGTATTAACGCGCTGTGCGCAAATGCAGGCATCGCCGGACCGAACGCGCTGATCGAGGATATCGCGCTTGAGGACTGGCGCCGCTGTGTCGCCGTCAACCTCGATGGAGCGTTTCTGGCGGCGAAGTACGCAGCACCGATGATGAAAGCCCGAGGGGCGGGGGCGATGTTGCTCACCTCCTCGACCGCTGGCTTCCACGGCTATCCAAGGCGTGCGCCTTATGCTGCCGCGAAGTGGGCGGTGATTGGGTTGATGAAAACCCTGGCGATGGAACTGGGGCCCGCTGGGATTCGGGTTAACGCGCTCTGCCCCGGAGCGGTCGAGGGCGAACGCATGGAGGCGGTCATGGCGAAGGAGGTCGTAGCCTCTGGCCAATCACGCGAGGCGGTTCATGCAGCCTATGCCGGGGGCACATCGATGCAGACATGGGTGACGGGCGCGGATATCGCCAATATGGCGGTGTTCTTGGCCTCCGCAGAGGCGCGCTTCGTGTCTGGACAAGTGATTGCAGTGGACGGCCACACGTATAATCCTGCAGCTTGAAGCTTTGGTGATGGAGGCCTTGGAGCCTTGGAACGGCCGGTAGACCTTCCCCAAGGCCGCTGCTTATTGGCTGGCCTTGCGGATAAACTCTTCAAAACGTAGCGTGACTTCAGCGACGGTTAGACAGGCTTCCCCATGGCGAACGTAAACAGACAGGTCGTCCTAACATCTCGGCCCGATGCAATCCCGCAGGCTGAGCATTTTGCGTTGGTGGAAGGTGAGATGCCTAACCCTCGGGACGGAGAGGTTCTGGTCAAGAACCAGTTTCTCAGCGTCGATCCTGCGATGAGAGGTTGGGTAAGCGCGGTCGCAAACTATTCCGAACCAGTGCCGATCAACGGTGTGATGCGCTCGATTGCCATTGGTGAAGTTATCGCGTCAAAGCATACCGACTATCCAGAGGGAACGCTGCTGTGCGGGATGTTTGGTTGGCAGGACTATGCGATTGCAACCAGCGAGAACATTTGGTTCTCACACAATCCAGATTTCGGTCCGGCATCTCTGTCGCTCGGCATCCTTGGGCTAAATGGCATCACAGCCTATTTTGGGCTTTTGGAAGCTGGTCGGCCGAAGGCAGGTGAGACCGTGGTTGTGTCCACCGCTGCAGGGGCCGTAGGAAGCGCCGTCGGCCAGATCGCCAAAATTAAAGGCTGCCGGACAGTCGGGATCACATCGAGCGCTGAGAAACAAGCGCAATGCTGTGATGAGTTCGGTTATGACGCCGCCGTCTCCTACCGCAACGACGATCTGGGAGGCGCCTTGGCCAAAGCTTGTCCGACCGGGGTTGATGTTTATTTTGACAACACGGGTGGGGAAATCTCGGACACTGTCTATCAAAACCTGAACCTCAAAGCCCGTGTCGTGATCTGCGGCACGGCCGCAAATGCCAGTTGGGACCCCTGGCCACAGGGCGACCGGATGGAACGCCACATCCTCACCAAACGCGCCACGGTGCAGGGGATCCTGGCCTTTGATTGGGCGGCTGAATACGATCGGGCGCGGGCTGAACTGGGCGTGTGGGTCCAGGAAGGTAAGCTGAATTACCGCGAGGACTTCTTGGACGGGATAGAGCGCGCCCCCGGTGCAATTGCCCGGCTCTACGCGAGCCAGAACTCAGGCAAGCTCATCGTCCGCCTCTAAGCGACGTTGCCTAGAAGGTCGCAAACCCCACTACCCTCAAGAAATTTGCTGTCTCGGTCAGGCTCGAACGATGCAGTCACGATCTCTTGGCTATGGCGCGATACCCGCTTGCTCTCAGACCTGGACCAGGGGCGCTGCCTTTTGAAGAACCTTTATTAACGCGTCTCAACCATTGCAGGAATCCCAACCCAGTTTTTGATATTTTCTTTCGCCAGGTGCAAAAAAGACTCGACGCGACGCGCCAATTGGTCCCAGGCTGAAACTTGGTACGGCGTATTCCGTCCAGGGTTTAACACTTACTCGGTGCACCGCCGGACCCCTGCAAGTGACCCAAAATAACGAGAACCCGGCATCAGATCGACCCGTTTGAAGGTCGAGGAGGAACCATGAGCCCAAACAAGTACGACCCTAGGTGGTCGCGAATGGGCGCTCTAGCGCCGGTGGAAGCCGGGAAGGGGGGCGCGTAATGTCGACATCTGACAATCCCGACCAGAAGGAAATGTCCACCGATTTTGTCATGGGCCAGGATAACATCCGCCCATTCGGTTTGGACATTCATAACCCGGTCTTTCTGATCTCTAGCTTGATCATCATCGCTTTTGTGCTTCTGTCGCTCGCGAACCAGGAGCAAGCGGCGGCCTTCTTTGGTTGGTTACGCCCTTGGCTGACCAGCACCTTTGACTGGTTCTTGGTGGGCTCGGTGAACATCATCACCTTGTTCTGCCTGGTGCTGATCATCCTGCCAGTGGGGTCTGTCCGGATCGGCGGTAAAGATGCCAGGCCCGACTATTCCTATCCTGGCTGGATCGCGATGATGTTCGCAGCTGGTATCGGCATTGGCCTCTTGTTCTTTGGCGTTCTCGAGCCGGTCTACTACAACTTCGCCGAAGGTGGCGGCGCCCGGCCTCTGAACATAGACACCTCGATCCCTGGGAATGAGTACATTGGGATCGTGGGGACGATACACCATTGGGGACTAGAGGGCTGGTCAGTCTATGCCATTGTCGGCCTGACGCTGGCGATCTTCTGCTACAACAAGGGCCTGCCCATGACCCTGAGATCCGCCTTCTACCCGATCCTGGGGGAACGGATCTGGGGTTGGTGGGGTCACTGCATCGACATCCTGGCGGTCTTCGCCACGCTGTTCGGTCTGACGACCTCGCTCGGTCTGGGCGCACAGCAGGTGGCCGCAGGTCTGAACGAAGTGGCAGGGATCGAACCCACGCCAACGGTCACCGTTGTTCTGATCATCGCGATCACCGTGATCGCGCTCGGCTCCGTCCTCATGGGGATGGACAAAGGCGTGAAGCGGCTGTCGGAGATCAACATGCTCATGGCGGTCGGCCTTTTCATCTTCGTCATCCTGATGACCGGTGTTGTCGACGCAATCACTCGCTACTTCGACGTGATGGTGCAGTATGTGACGTTGCTGCCCGCGCTCTCGAACCCGTTCGGGCGTGAGGATACCAGCTTCTTCCACGGCTGGACGACGTTCTATTGGGCCTGGTGGATCGCCTGGTCGCCCTTTGTTGGCATGTTCATCGCCCGGATCTCCAAAGGCCGGACCGTGCGGGAGTTCATCCTGTGCGCCCTGATCGCGCCGACTTGTGTTTGTGCGCTCTGGATGTCGACCTTTGGCGGTGCCGCGATCGACATGCTCAACGCAGGCGGGGCCGAAGGTGTGAAGGCGACCGTGATCGATAGCTACAAGCCAGAAGGCGCCCTCTTTGGGTTCCTGAAAGAGCTGCCGCTCTACTCGATCATCGCGCCGATCTCGCTGGTCCTGAT
>JBCDAQ010000191.1:0-6853 GCA_039185285.1 Pseudomonadota bacterium | reverse complement strand
GGCGGGCAACGACAAGCAGAGCTTTGAGTTCCAGCGCCTCCACGGCATGGGCGAGTCGCTCCACGGGCTGGTCAAAGACACCGAAGGCACCCGCTGCCGGATCTACGCACCCGTCGGCGCGCACCGGGATCTGCTTGCCTATCTCGTGCGCAGGCTGCTGGAGAACGGCGCGAACTCGTCCTTCGTAAACCAGATCGTGGATGAGAGTATCCCGGCTGAGGACATCGCCCGCGACCCGATCACTCAGGTCGCGGAGCTCGGATCTGAGGTCGCCAACAGCTCGATCCGGGAGCCGGAAGACCTGTTCCGCCCCCGCGCGAACTCCAAAGGCTTTCGGGTTAACGAACCCGCCTCCATCGCGCCGCTGCTTGAGGCGCGTGAGGTGTTCTCGGAGACGTTCTGGAAGGGCAAGCCCCTGATCCCGGGGCAAGACAAACCCTCAGGAACCGCCCATCCGGTGATGTCGCCCGCCGATCCCTCCCGCCATGTGGGCATGGTTTATGACGCGATGCCCGAGGATGTCTCGCTGGCGCTCGAGACCAGTCTCGCAGCGTTCCCCGCCTGGTCGGGCCGCAAACCCGCCGAGCGGGCCCGGATCCTCCGCCGCATCGCCGATCTCTACGAAGCCAACACGGCAGAGTTCTGCGCGCTTGCCACCCGCGAGGCCGGTAAAACCCTGCTCGACGGCATCGCCGAGGTCCGTGAGGCGGTCGACTTCCTGCGCTTTTATGCCGACGAGGCCGAGCGTCTGGCCGAGGAGGAACCGGGGCAGGGCAGGGGGGTCTTCATCTGCATCTCCCCCTGGAACTTCCCGCTCGCCATCTTCACTGGCCAGATCGCCGCCGCTCTTGTCGCCGGCAACGCGGTCATCGCCAAACCCGCCGAGCAGACGCCCCTGATCGCCTACCACGCGGTGGGCCTGATGCATGAGGCGGGTATCCCGGCAGAAGCCCTCATCCTCCTCCCCGGTGACGGCCCCACGGTCGGCGGCCCGCTCACCTCCGATCCGCGCATCGCCGGGGTTTGCTTCACCGGCTCGACCGAGGTCGCCCAGATCATCCACAAAACCCTCGCTGCCAATGCAGGCCCCGAGGCCGTGCTGATCGCCGAGACCGGGGGCCTCAACGCCATGATGGTCGATAGCACTGCCCTCACAGAACAGGCCGTGCGCGACATCGTCATCTCGTCGTTTCAGAGCGCGGGCCAACGCTGCTCCGCGCTCAGAATGCTCTATGTGCAGGAGGATGCCCGAGAGCGCCTGCTCGAGATGCTCTACGGCGCCATGGAAGCGCTCTCCATCGCGGACCCCTGGCTCACCTCCACGGATGTCTCACCCGTGATCGACCAAGAGGCCGCGGACGGCATCCGCGTCTACCTCGATACGCAGCAGACCGCCGGTCGACTGGTCAAATCCCTAACGGTACCGGGCCATGGCCACTTCGTGCCTCCCAGTGTGGTCTCTGTGCTTGGCATCGACGATCTGGAGCGCGAGATCTTCGGCCCGGTCCTGCATGTCGCGACTTTCAAGGCGACCGAAATCGACCAAGTGATCGATCAAATCAACGCCCGCGGCTATGGCTTGACCTTCGGCCTACACACGCGGATCGATGACCGGGTGCAACAGATCGTCGAGCGCCTTCATGTCGGCAATACTTATGTGAACCGAAACCAGATCGGCGCCATCGTCGGCTCCCAACCCTTCGGCGGTGAGGGTCTGTCGGGCACGGGGCCAAAGGCGGGCGGCCCGCTCTATGTGGCGCGCTTCCAGCGCAGCGAAGAACCCAGTTCCACCGCAGCCCCCACGGGCACCGAGGTCGAGACAGCAACTCTACAAGCTGCGATCGACGGCCTGGATCCGCGCAACTGGGCGGCGCGCGAGGGCAGGGTCTCCGCCCTGCGCCGCGCGCTCTCGGGCCGCTCTGGCATCGCCCGCCGGGCGCTTGCGGCGACCGCCGCCTTCGACCCGGGCCCCTTCACGCTGCCCGGCCCAACGGGCGAGAGTAACCGCCTCGGCCTCTATCCCAAGGGCCTGATCCTCTGCCTAGGCCCCACGGCCGAGATTGCCATTGCGCAAGCCGTCCAGGCGCTCGGCGCTGGCTGCCCTGTCGCCGTGGTTGCCCCCGACGCACTGTCCCATGCGGCTCCGCTGATCGAAGCGGGAATGCCGATCGCGGCCCTGGATGGCACTTTGGCAGCAGAGACCCTAACGTCGCTCCAGAACCTGGCCGCTGTTGCTGGCGCTGGGGACACCGGATGGCTTCGTCCGCTCCGTCTCGCATTGGCAGAACGCCCGGGTCCGATTGTCCCGCTCGAAACCCAGATTATCGCTCCGGCGCGCTACGTCGCCGAGCGTCATGTCTGTGTCGATACGACGGCAGCGGGCGGGAATGCGAGCCTCCTCGCACAAACCGCCTGAGCGGGGCGTCTTCCCACCCCACTTAGCCAGGAGTCCACCAGCCGGGTTGCCTGAAGTCGACCGTTCGAGCTATTCAAAGGCTCTGGTATCAGGAGCGATAATATGAAGAACCGCTTTGCCGCTGCGATTTGCGCTCTCGGAGTGATGGTCTCCGGGTCCGCACAAGCCGCCACATTCAACCTTTTCTACGACTCGGGTCAGGGCGAGGTCGTCCCCAACGGCTTTAACGTCTTGGAAGCGGTGATCACCGGAGATCTCGGCCTTGATGGCAACACGGTCACCGTGACCGGCATCAGCAACGTCACCTTTGATGGTCTGCTCCGCACGATCACCTTTTTTGACTCCTCCAGCAATCAGATCTCATCAACCGGGACCGCACCGACACTCACCCTGGATGGCAGTGTGCTGGACTTTATCGGCTGCCAGGTTGGACCAGCTTGCACCGATGCTTTCCGCTTCGACACCACGGCGGATTTCTTCGAAGGTGAGGTGTACCGCGGCGGGCTTTCCTTTGGTGGTGGCGAGACTCAAGAAGTCGAGGAAGATATCAACGCTTCCTTCTCCCTGACCGCCACTGCTATCCCGCTGCCCGCGCCGGCATTCCTGCTGCTCGCGGGCATCGGCGTCTTTGCCGTCGCCCGGGGCCGGTCCCGCACTGCCTGAAAGCCCGCTGGCCCCTGCCTGAGCGCTTCCTGACCCCGGGCCTCGCCTCAACCGCTTCTTGCTGCACGCGTGGCCCCATGGCACCCTGATCCCATCTTTAAGGGATCAAGTGCCATGCTGACCCCCATTCAGGACAAACGCCTCGCGCAGCAGACCCGTAAGCTGGCGCATATTCAACAGCTTAGCCAATCCGCGCGAACTGCTTGGTTCGGCCTCCTGGCCCTTCTCGTCTTTGTCGGCGTCACCCTCATGGGTCACGAGGATGCGGATTTCTTCGCCTTTGGCGCGGCCACCCAGCTCCCCGTCGTGAATGTCGAGGTCGATCCCACCGCCTTCTTCATCGGCGCCTCGATTCTGACCGCCGCGCTCTACATCCACCTGCACTTGCATCTCTTCAACCTCTGGTACGAGATCGGCGGGATGGCGCCAATGATCCACGACGATCAGGAAGGCGCGCCAGAGCGTCTCTCCGCGCGCATCTACCCAACGACCATGACCAGTGCGGCACTCCTCTACCGCAACCGAAAGCGAAAAGACGGCTCTTGCCACGTGCTGCCGCTCGGTTGGGCGGTTGAGCTGATTACCTGGCTCCTCGTCTGGGCCTTTGGCTTGGTAATCCTGGGCCTGTTGTGGCTGCGCTTTGCCCCGGCCCATAATCTCTGGATCTCGCTCCTGATCGGCGCCTGCTTCTGGGCGGCTCTGATGACCGGGATCTATGGCTGGTTGATTTTCTCTGCCCGCCTTGCCGCGCGGCCACTGCCCCCGCCAGGAGTGACGAGATGGGCGGGTGTCACGTTCAGCGCGCTCTGCGTCGTCGTTGTCTCTTACAGTTCCTCGATCGGCTTGGGAGCTAGGGTGATCACTAATGCCAATCTACAAGAGGCCAAGATCACCTCAGCTCCCAAAGACTGGCTCGACTATGCCGAGTGGAAGAAAGAGCATGAAGACACGTTTCGACGGCGCGAAGGCTATCCAAAGCCTGGCCCGCTGCCGCTGGAAAAGCAGCGCGAGCTGGAACAGGAACGCCCCATCCGCTGGGCCGCCCGCCTCGACGATATCGATCTGAAGAACCTCGAGGGTGCGAACCTGAACGGTGCCAATCTCTCAGGCGGCTTCCTTGCTGGTGCGAAACTCGTCGACGCCCAAATGGAGGCGGCAAACCTTACAGGCGCGCGAATGGAGGGTGCGAATTTCTCCAAGGCACGAATGCAGGGGGTCAATCTCACTCATGCGCGGATGGAGCGCGCTGATTTCTCCGAGGCGCAGATGGTCGGTGCGACGCTCCGCGAGGGACGGCTGGAGGGGGCGAGCCTCGTCAACACACAGATGGACGGCGCAAGCCTTTTCCGGGCACAGATGCAGGGCGCGGATCTGAGCTCGGCGCGTCTGGCGACAGCAGATCTCTCTAATGCGCAGATGGATGGGGCGACCCTGTCCGGCGCCCAGTTGGAGGGGGCAAAACTCTTCCGGGCGCGGCTGGTCGGAGCCATCCTCTTCCGCGCGCGCTTGCAGAACGTGAATTTCTTCGGGGCGGAGATGACAGGGGCGAATGTCTTCGGCGCGTGGATGGACGGGGCGGATCTCTCCGAGGTTCGGCTGGACGGAGCGAACCTCTCCGGAGCACAGATGCAGGGGGTGAAACTCACCAAGACACGGATGGAAGGAACAGATCTGTCGGCGGCGCGTGTCCGCGCGACCGCCTGCAACAACATATCGGCCTTTGCCACCTCGCTTCGGTTCGCCGAGTTTACCTGTCCAGCACTGACTCAGCTTGATCTTCAGGGGTTTGTCGGTAACGACGTCACCCTTCTGCCAGACGGCATGACTATCCCGTCCTGCGTTGTGCCGTCCGACCGATTGGATGATGCTCTCAAACACATCCCCGAAAGTGACGCAGGCAGACCACTCGACGAGCGATCCCGGCGCAAGGAGTATCGAGATCAGATCCTCTGCCAACCGGGAGAAATCCCGCACCACACAGGCGTCTGGGCGTTTGAAAAGCGTCACTATCCTGAGTGGTTCCAAGGGGAGGCGCGGCAGCTTGGGATTGGGATTCGAATGCCGGAGTGACCAGAACTTGGCCGATCGCGGGCTTTGATCGTTTGCACCACCAAATCACCCCTGGCGATTTCGGTGCAGATTGAAACCGAACAATCGCGGGTCTGTGACTCCTTTGGCGCTACAATTCAGGCATGATCTGAGCCAGCCTAAAGCCAGCTAAGGAGTGCTCCTATGAAAAGCCTGTTCTCAGCCACCCTTCTCGCCGCCATTGCCGTGACCGGCACCACCACCGTCCAGGCCGCTGAGGCGGATGATGCCATCAAGTATCGCAAGAAACTCATGTCGATCGTCGGTGGATCGGCCTCGACCATCGGCGCGATCCTCAAGGGAGAAGCGGGCCGGAAAGAGGATCTCGCGGGCCTTGCCCAGATCCTCGCCGCCGTCTCGGATCCCGCGATGATCGATGCGGCCTTCGAGATGAATACCGATGGCCAGGGGTCAGAAAAGACCACCTCGACAGCCAATATTTGGTCTGACTGGCAAGGGTTTACCAAAATTTCGGCCGATTTTAACAAGGCTGCGTTAGCTGCCGCCGCCAAGGGGGCTGACGTTACCTTTGCCGAGATGAAGCCAGTCTTCGCGACCTGCAAAGCCTGTCACTCGGACTTCCGAAAGAAGTGATCAGGTGATCCAATAGCGAAACACAAATCCAGCCAGGATCACGGCGCCCGCCAACACGGGCACCGCGAGCCATAGCGGCGCCTGGCGCGGCTCGTCGACAGCTAGTCTCTTGCGCCCCCCCACCATGGGCCCGATCAACTCATCGCCCTTCACCGCCGCCCAGAAAACGGCCCCGATATGGAGTGCGATGAAGGCGTAGAGGATGTTCGTCAGGTCATAGTGAAGGCCCGTCAGCCAGTCTGAAGTCTCTTTGCTGACAGCCGAAACCCAGGGCCCATCAAACAGGATATCATCGTTTGAAAACAAGCCTGTAAGGACCTTCGCCAGCACTAGGCCGAGCAGGACGATCACCGATAATCCACCCAACGGGTTGTGGCCTATGCCCCTCCACCTGCCTTCCTTTGCGTAGGCGAGGATCTCTGGCGGTGGTCGAACAAAATGGGCGAACCGCGCAGTTTCTGACCCGACAAAACCCCAGATGATCCGAAAGACTACCAGCACCAGTGCCGCGAAACCGAACTGCGCATGGCGATCCATATCGCCCGAGTCCGCCGTGGTGATCGCACCGACGATGCAGATCAGCAAGCTCCAGTGGAACAGGCGCACTGGCAGGTCCCAGACCCTGATCGGATCGTCCAGCGGCTTTGTCTCTTCGCTCATCATGGACCTCAAAGAGTTTTGCGTGCCGCCAATGCCGCTGAGATCGTACCATCGTCGAGATAGTCAAGTTCCCCACCCACCGGCACACCTTGGGCGAGCGAGGTGATCTCAGCCTCTGTCTCGGCCAAGTAGTCTGCGATCACATGGGCCGTGGTCTGCCCGTCGATCGTTACGTTGAGCGCCAGGATCACCTCCGCGATCCCGTCTGCGCGCACGCGTTGAGCAAGGTCTGGGATGCGCAGATCCTCCGGGCTGACTCCATCCAGTGCCGACAGGACGCCACCCAGCACATGGTAGCGGCCTTTGAAAACCCCGGCTCGCTCCATCGCCCAAAGGTCCGCCACATCGGCGACAACGCAGATCCGGGAGGCATCCCTGCGGGGGTCGAGGCAGATCTCGCAAACCTCGGCGGACGTCAAGTTTCCGCATATT
>JBCDAQ010000190.1:0-6856 GCA_039185285.1 Pseudomonadota bacterium | reverse complement strand
GGCGCGTCAGCTCCGTCGTGGAAGCTGAGCCGCGTGACGCGGGAAAACTGCAGATCGTTCGGGGTTTCGATAACCACGGATGCCGCGAACGAGCCGGTATGGATAATGTGATGGCGCGAGCTTTCAAAGTAAGCGCCTTCGATTGCAATCCGGCGACCAGAACTCAACGGGCTAAAACCAACCTGAATACCAACACCCGCAAAGTCACAATGGAACTTTCCTACCGTCAACCCGTAGAGCGCTCCGACCCGAAGCGACGTGCCAACTCGGATCGAAGTGATACTCTCTACCCAAGACAGACCTGAATCATTGCCGAGGGTCGAGACAACGCCCCCCTGAAAGCACTCGACCGTTCCAGAAGTCGCACCAGCAGGTGGGTTCGGGTAAACTTCCAACTGATTTCCATTGATTGCCGTGACCAACAGAGGTCGCCCAGCAACCTCCACCACGTCCGCGACCCGAATAAAGCTCGGCAGATTTGTCACCGTAAGCGTCGATCGTTGGCCAAAGCCGATCTGTCCGTTGTCGTTCCGCGATGAGAAACTCATCGTGAACGAGGCATCGGGCGAGGCCGGCCCTACTGATCCACAATCAATGCCGAAGATGTCGCCCAGATTGATATGATTGTTGCCTTGATCTTCCAGGCGAACTCCATAGCGGCGAAAACCTTCACAGACGATCTTGTCGAACTTCGAGAAACCGGCACCATTCAGACGTAAGCCGTTTTCGATCTGGCGGTTTGAGAATTGAAACTGTGACCCCGCCGCGACCCCGCTCAAGCGAAGCGTTCCATCGAAGTTTTTGTTCTGTCCTTCGATCACCAGCAGATCTTCCATCGGCGCGGTGCCAATAATCCGTCCGCAAGTGTAGCGAGAGTTTAGATTGCCGCGAATCGTAATGGTCTGCGACGTCCGCCAATTCCCTGTGAAGTCGCCAACGAGTTCTGGCCGATCTTCTAAGTAGTCGAAGAAATCCTGCAATGGCCCAGCATCATCCGCCACACCATCGCCCAAAGCCCCGAACATCTGCGGTGTGATGCGTTGAATGGCGAGGTCAAAAAAGCTCCCATCTGCTACTTGGAGTGCGGCTGGATGGCCGGGATTCGATGAAACGCGAATGTAGAGAGCGCCACCTCCGTCACCGCTAGACGCATACCCGGCCGTACGGAGAAAGTCGCCGGTTGGGGTACTCGCTTCAGCCTCAGCGACGGTTGCGAAATCAGGTAGCGACAGCTCACCGGAAAGGGAGTCCAAGCGCCCCTTATCCGCAGCACTCAGAACACCCGCGTTCGTTGCGGTAGCACCTGGGATAACAGCATCAATGCCCGAAGAAGAAAGAACGAGGACAGATCCCGCGTTTGAAACGGCGGTTAGATCGGTCGACCCTCCGCCCTGAGATGCGTTTGGCGCACCAAAACCAGGGTTAAAAACGCTCATACGTTCGTCTCCTCAACAAACGAGATTCGGAAGCCGGGCTGTACCCCGATGGTCGCCGTCGCAAAGCTCGTCGAGAGCATCGGCTTCGCGCGCGGTGAGGTTGCATCCTCACTTCCCGCATCTGGCTGGATCCGGTAGCGCACCGGGATCTCCGACTCGATCACCGCTACATAAGCCTCAGAAGGCGCCTCGCCCGACGAAATGGCACTGCCACCTACCGTCATTTCTTCATAGGCGATTTCGGGCTCGTTGATCAGCGGCGTCGGCTGATAGCGAGCGTCTCTGGTCGAACCGTCATGCCACCAGATCTTGATCGTTCCCGGCATTAACTTGCCTCCGTGGTTTGATCCGCGCCAAGTCCTGCGCAGAAGCGTCATGTCCTATTCTTGAACCGGAGAGCAGACCCAGCGCCGAACCCATGTCTCCATCGCGCGATAGTCCACACTCACGGAGTCAGGGCTCACATTGGAGCCGTAGAACAGCCTTAAAGAGAATGTCTTAAATTTCGGTAAAATTGTCTCGGAATGCTGCAGGGCATTAGCTACTTTCGGATAAAGTTTGGCCATCGGAGATCAGGACAATGAGCCGCGCCTTCTTCCGCCTACTTCGTCGCCTCGTGGGAATCGTCGCAGTGTTGGTGATTGTCTCAGGGGTGAGCCTGGCCGCAGTCTATTATGGCGGCGTGCGCCTACCTATCGTCAGCGATGTGACAAAGGTACCCTATCAGAATTGGACGCAAACACGCGAGTTGGCGGCCGATCTCACCTATCAAAGCTCCTTCGTCAGACAGGATGGGCGGCTGTTCATAACCGTCGATCTTGCAATGCCCGAAACCATTCAGCGCATGCGCGATTTTCTCGACGGTGGACGGCGGCAAATCGTTGATTGCGGTCAAATCGACCTGTTTCTCCACGGCTTGCAATCGGCAGATCTGATTGTTGAGAAACCAACGATCCGCGCGACCGGCAATGTCGATCTGGAGCTTGTGGGCCTGATCAATGCTCGAGATGACTGGCCCGTTACCACGCTGATCCGTACTGGCCATACTCGCGAAACGCTCTGGGTTGAGATGGTGGATCTGGAGATCGCAAACGTCCCCAAACCCATCAGCGATGCCGTCTTACAAGACATCTCTCGAACGACCTACACGAGAGAGCAAGTCCTTGATCTCGCAAGCAATTCTCTTCCCGATCATCTTCGGGCCCTGTTAAAGAAGAACCGCAATGATCTCGACCTTGCTTTTGAGGATATCACACCTCGTAAGCGTGGCGACGCCCTCGAAGTTGATGCAACCTTTTCGATCGATGAACAGGCTGCGTTTGGTCTTGCAAGCGATCTGGTCTTTGCCAGGGCCGCGGTTAGCCTTCAAACCGTTGCCAGTTTCTTCCGCCCAGATGAAGCGCATGCACAGTTCTTTGACAAGCTCCAAGAATTGACCGATCAGATAGATCCTGAGCAAAGCTTAGAGGAAATCCTGCAAGGAATTCAGGAAGGAAAATCGCCCGAAGAGATCTTGCAAAATACCCTAGCGGGCCTCGGCGATTGCCGGGCCGTCTTCTAGAGCAAAACCTCTGATCTCAGACCAAAGCTATTGTCCTAAGGGCGGTGATCGAAGGCGATGGCGAGTTAGTCTGGCTTCGCCCTCATCAGCATCCCGAAGAGATCCCGCGGATCATCGGGATCAGCCAAAAGATCCAGCTTCACATAATGCCCGGTCTCAGGCAGCCGATCGCGTAGGTACCGCAGCGCAGAAAAATCTTCCACGGCAAACCCCACACTATCGAAGAGCGTAATCTGCCGATCCGAAGTCCTTCCTTCCGCCTGATCGGTCATCACCTGCCAAAGTTCGGTGACTACGTGATCCTCGGCCAATTGTTGGATCTCACCTTCAATCCTGGTCTGGGGCGGGTACTCGACGAAAATATCCGAGCGTAGAAGAATATCCTTATGGAGCTCGGTCTTGCCGGGACAGTCGCCACCGACAGCATTGATGTGCTGACCCGTGCCGATCATGTTATCCGTCAGGATCGTGGCGTATTGTTTATCCGCCGTGCAGGTTGTGACGATCTCAACTCCCTCCACCGCATCCTGTTTGTTTGAGCAGATCGTGACATCGAAACCCCAGGCACGCATGTTCTTCGCACAACGTTCCGACGCGCTCCGATCGATATCGTAGAGCCGGAGCTTCTGCACCCCAACCAACCGCCTAAACGCCAGCGCTTGAAACTCCGACTGAGCTCCGTTGCCGATCAAAGCCATCCCTTGCGCGTTCTTTGGAGCGAGATACTTCGCTGCCAAGGAAGACATCGCCGCAGTACGCAGCGCGGTCAGCATCGTCATCTCGGTGATCAAGACGGGGTAGCCGGTATCTACTTCGGCCATCACGCCAAAGGCCGTCACTGTCTGGCGCCCCTCCTTGGTGTTCTTCGGATGGCCATTGACGTATTTGAAGCCATAGGAGATCCCGTCCGACGTCGGCATCAGCTCGATCACACCTTCTTTCGAATGGCTCGCGACCCTTGGGGTTTTGTCAAACAGCGGCCAGCGTTTAAAGTCTTCCTCGATGTAGCCCGCGAGCTCTTCCATGAAGGTTTCCACCCCAATCTGGTGGACGATCTTCATCATATCCTCAACGCTGACGAAGGGGACGAGCGCTAGCTCAGAAGGGGCGTAGGACATGAGCACTCCAGCGGTTTGAGATATGTGAACCGCTTAGTTCTTATAGTAGCCCTTGCCAACCTTGTAGTACTGGCCATAACCGCCATAACCGTACTTGGAGGCTTTGCTGACGTCGATCTGAGTCAGCGCCAACCCCATCATCGGCACATTGACTTCCCGGAACTGGTGGAGCCCTGCCCTAACCACGTCACGAGAGGTTCGGTCCCAAGCGACCGAGTAAATCAACGCGTCTCCGAGCGACGCGATCAGCCGCGCATCTGGAACGGCCATAACCGGCGGCGTATCGATGATGATAAAGTCATAATGCTCACGCATTGCATCGACGAACTGCCCAAACTGCAACGACGAGAAAACATCTGCCGCATTCACAGGGCTTTCTTCGCCCGGTAAGATATCAAAGCCTGCCATCTCGTCCCGGATCACCACATCAGCGAAGTCTGCTTCACCATAGAGCACCGAAATCAGGCCCCGCTGCTCTTGCGATCCACCAAAGTAGGCATCCAGCGTTCGCTTGCGTAGGTCGCACTCAACAACCAGAACCTTCTTGCCCAACGCTGCGGAATTCTGAGCCAACAACACGGTCAGTGTCGTCTTTCCTTCTTTTGGAACCGACGACGACGAGACGATTACCTGTGGCGGCGCATGCATATCGGCCAGCAAAAGCGACGTGCGTAGATCTCGCACAGATTCAGCCAAGCTCGATGAAGGCTTCTTGATGACATAGTTTAAAAGGTCGCGACGCCGACGGATCGGTGCGCGCGGGATGTTGCCCAGAACTCTAACACCGGTGGCCTTCTCAAGATCTTCTGCGGATCGGAATGTAGATGTGCGCGATTCACGCCAAAGCGCGAAACCCGTGCCAACCATCCCGCCGAGAACGAAAGCGAGCATCAGGGTCTGACCCCATTTTGGATAAGAGGAGCCGCGTGATGGAATCGCAGCGCTGAGCACGCGGGCATCCGCACTTTGGATCCCTTCTTGAACCGAAATCTCCTTCATCCGACCAAGGAAGTGTTCGTAAATCAGACGGCTTGCTTCCGCCTCTCGCATAAGTTGGCGCAGAACAACCAGGTCTTTGCCCTGCTGCTCAATCTTCGATTCAAACTCGGCCACCGCTGGGCCCGCAGCCTGAGCTTGGCTACGCAGACGCTCACGCTGTTGTCGAAGTTGAACCAGCTGGTTCTCGACCTCATTCCAATAGTTGGTCAGTGCCAATGTGCGCCGTTGCCGGGCTTGTTGACTATCACCCTGGATCGCAGTGACTTGGCGCGCAGCCCTAGTAACCCTTGGGGACGCCAATAGCTGCGTTATGAGATCGACATTCTGCGCCGCGCGCGCCTCATTGATCTTGTCCAGCTTAACTTGCGTCTCATTGGCTTGGACGATGTACTGATCGGCTCGATCCCTAAGTTCCTTCAAAGCGCGGGATTCGAGTTCGAGCTCTTCTTCGCTGATCAACTGGGTCGTCGCGCTGAAGGCTTCAACCTTCGCTTCCGCGCGCTCCAACGCAATCTTCAGATCCGCAACCCGACCGCTGAGCCATGTCGTGGCAGCTTGGGTCGCTTCAAACTTCGCCTCCAACTGCTCCAAGATGTAGAGGTCTGCCAGACGATTCATCAAGTCAGCCGACTTTTGCCGGTCTGGTGTCGAGATCGACATGTCGAAAACATAGGTGGCATCGATGTTATCGACCCGCAAACGGCGTTTCAGGTTGTCGATTGTCTGATTGCGCTGCACTTCAGCCGGCACATCCGGAAAAGTCCTTGGCTCATTCGGTAGTCCAATGAACTCCCTGATCCGCATCATGAGCGTCGGCTTGACGTCCTGCCGGGCCCGAAGAACAGCATTGAAATCCGGATCCTGTACAAGATTCATATCATCGACCAGCCGCCCCAGAAGACGCCGGGATTTTAGAATCTCAACTTCCGTATTGATCGTGAAATAATCGCTTGAAAGCCCACTCGAAACAGCTTGGATATCGATGACCTGGTCATCTTTGGTATCCAAGACCACTGTCGCCTGTGAGGGATAAAGCGGAGTTTGCGCCTGCAAATGCCAGTACGCATAGGCGACAAAGGCGGCTGTAACCGCGATAATTGTCCACTTGCGCCGCTGGATCGTCGTAAGCATCGCGTTGAAGTCGAGACCGCTCCGATCGATCTCGGCCATTTCGAACAGCGAATGCAGTTCACGACGCTGCATCCCGCGCGGCGCGCCGCCACCCGGACCTTCCAACGTTCTTTTGTTCACTTCACGGTTCAAACCGCCACACCCTGACTGAAGCCACCCCCTGTCTTACAGACAGGTCCAACCTTTATCAAAGGCTAAGAGCCCCAGATTTCTTGTCGCTAGCGCAGAATTTATCCGTCTACCAGCTCCACAGCGCGGGTAAGATCAACCGAAACCAGTTGGCTGACACCCCGCTCAACCATTGTAACACCAAAAAGGCGATCCATGCGGCTCATCGTAATTGCGTGGTGTGTGATGATCAAAAACCGGGTTTCGGTCCTGCGCACCATCTCATCCAAAAGGTCGCAGAAGCGCGTGACATTGCTGTCATCGAGCGGGGCATCCACTTCATCAAGCACACAGATCGGTGCTGGATTCGAGAGGAACACCGCGAAAATCAAGCTCAGCGCGGTGAGAGTTTGTTCTCCCCCAGACAAGAGCGACAGCGTTGAGAGCTTTTTCCCTGGCGGCTGGCAAAGAATCTCCAGCCCAGCATCTAGTGGATCGTCACT
>JBCDAQ010000189.1:0-6929 GCA_039185285.1 Pseudomonadota bacterium | reverse complement strand
CGATCTTCGCCTCGGTGATAAGGTCAGGCTGTGGGGAAAGAAGGAGACCCGGCACTGCACCCGGCAGATCGCTGGTGATCACCCGCGCTGTCGGCGGCAGGTTGCCAGGCGCAAGGACGGAGATGTTACCGAACGAGAAAACCTCGCTCACGGGCATGAAACTCAAACGATTGTCAGGACCGGCCAGCATGACTTGACCGTTTCGAATTGCCGAACGGGGCACCAAAACTGCGTCGGAGACCGGAGGGGCGGAGAAGGCGACCTTCACGAACATCCCTTTGATGAGCGGCGGCGTGCCGATCTCGTAGGAGCGGGCATAAGGCTCCCGAACGCGAACGATCACACCAAGGGACCGCGTTTCCGGATCGACCGTGTCTGAGATCCGAAAGACATCAGCTTGCCATTGTGCACGCCCTTGATCGGCAGTTAGCGAAACCTGTGCCGTGAGGGGGCGCGGGACGCCTGGCGCGAGACCGCAGGAGCCTCCGTCATCACCTTCGGCACAAGTGGCGCTCACGGGGGAAATCTGTGATGCGACCGCTTCATTTGGTGGCAGGTCGAAATTGGTTGAGAGCCGTGAAAGCGCCAGCATGCGTTGTTGCGAAACCTGGACGTCGATCTCGGCGGTGTCCGCGCCATCCAACTCGCCCATCACAGATCCAACGCCAACATATTGGCCTATGGCGACATCCACGCTGGCGACGCGGGCATCGAATGGCGCTTCGATCTGAGTTTTCAGAAGATCGAGCGCCGCAGTATCGACCGCGATGCGCGACTTCTCAACCGTCTGCTCTTGTGCTTTGAGCTGTGCGGGCAGGAGCGCGAGAGTGCTCTCCAACGATTGCACTTTCGAGCGCTGAGCAAGAACATCGCGCTGGAGGTCTTGGACAACCGCCTCCGACACCACGCCCTTGGTGACAAGCGCCCGCGTTCGCGCCAGATCTTTCTTTGCCAGATCGAGCGATTGGTGTTCGATCTCCAACGCGCCCGCTGTGGTCTGCCGGGAGATCTGCATCTCATCTAATCGCGCCTGAGCATGGCTCAGATCAGCCTCGGCACTGTTCAGCGCAAGCTCAGCGTCTTGAGCGGCGATCCGGATCAAAAGCGCGCCCTCCCGCACATAGCCGCCGCGGGCGAAGGCTGGGTTTAGATATTCGATCGTACCTGCGACCTGCGGGACGGCTGTCCAAACCCGCGTCGGCTCAACAGTTCCATAGCCAAAGACCTGAGGCGTCAAAACACGCGGCTCCGCTGTGATAAAAGAGACGGGCACACGTCGTTCCGACGGTTCGATCAGGGGTGGTGCGGGTTGGACCGATATTGCCTGACTGATCATCCAAGCGCCCAGAAGGACGGGCGGGAGGGCTAAGAGCGTTTTCCACCACTTCATTGGCTCGGCCTCGCGTCCGATGAAGGCGCTATGGTCTGGGCCAGATCATTCCATTCACAAGGGGCGGGCGCACCGTCAAAATACCTCGCTGCGGTGTCTCTTTCTGCAAGCGAAAGGGTTTCGTAGAGCGCGCGCGCCGTCTCGGCGCCGTCGATCTCGCCTGATGCTCCGGCCTTTGCGTACCAGAAATAAGCAGCGGCGGGGTTCTTGGGCGTCTCTTGGGTCGCAGTAAACGCGCGGCGTAAAATACGCAGGCCGTCAACCTGATCCCCTTCGAAGATCTGGCCGAGCTTTTGCATTGCATCGGTGTTGCCTTGTTCTGCTGATCGGCAGAGCCAGGTTATCGCCTCGGTCGTGTTGTAGAGGGTACCCGTGGCCGCGTCGCCCGAGCAACAAAGCGCCTCTCCAACAGCGAATTGCGCGTCCGGATCACCACCAAGAGCGTCGTCGAGATTGGTTGTGACGCTGACCTTATCCGCAGCGACATTCACAGCCTCGATCGCGACGGACGCACATCCTGAAAGCGCGAGGCACGCGAGTGCTGCGATGCTTCCGGGCAGACCAAAGAAAACAATCGATTGCATGTGAAGTCTCCGGTTTGACGTCAAAGCGCAGGGAAGTGGACGATAGGCGCGGCACCCTGATCTCGGGGGGAAACGAGATTGAGCGCCGCGCCGGTCTCTGCCGCAGTACCTAGCGCGCTGCCTGGGCAGAGATCTCTTCGGTTGTCACAATGCCATCGGCATTGGCGTCCAACCGGCCGAAGGCAGTAGATTGCTTTCCCATCCTCTTGACCAAGGCAGCGCGGCCAATCTCGTCCTCGGCATTGAGGTCGATTAGGGTGGTGAACTCCTCAAAGGTCAGAGCGCCATCGGCATTCGCATCGGCCTGCAGGAAGTTTTCCGCGACCACTTCTTTTTGAGCCTCATCGGCGAGGGTGCTTGCGGGAACGGTGCTAAGAGAGAGGGTGACGGCGGTCAGGACAAAGGTGGCTTTCATTGAAGACTCCATGTGGAATTGGGTGGATTGAGGTTTTCGGTGATCAGCGCGAAATGGACCGGGTCCGGGTGAAGCCGTACCCATTGGTGATGCTGCTTGTGCAGGTGCCGCCGCTGCAGCTCCGGCTTCTTTCCCGTGCGCCGATGTTGAATTGAGGCGACGTTCTGGAAACCGTTGCGCCCTTTGGGCCGGTTCGGCTGTAGCTTCGAGAGCATACACCCCCCGAGCAGCCGCCGCTGGCCGTTGTGGTGGAGGTGCCATGCTTGCCTGTGAGTGTCCCATTACGCTCCCACGCATGGGCTAGGGAAAGCGGTGCGGTGACCACGAAGAGTGTGAAAGCGGCGATTTTGATCGGTCTTGTCATCTCGGGCTCCTATGAAGCTTGTCGGCGAGGAACCGGTCTCTCCGGCGCCGTCTGGGGCAAACTTAACAACCCGATGTGTCCGCCATATTTCCGGGCGGCAACGCTTGGTCTCAGTTGGTCAACGGTATGTAACAGTTTGTAAACGAAGGGCCCGAGGGCTTGCCGGAGCCGGACGCTTGACCGATGGTCCCGCCCATGGCTGATCCAAAAACCACGATCCTTGTCGTCGACGACGATCCCGATATCCGCCAGCTGGTGGCCGCGTTTCTGACTCGTGAAGGGCTGGAGGTGGAAACTGCCGCGGACGCGCCTTCGATGGACGCTGTCCTTTCGCGGATCCGTCCCGATCTTATCGTCTTGGATCTTATGCTGCCGGGGGAGGATGGCTTGTCGATCTGCCGGCGCCTCAGGACCGTCGGCGGCCCTGCCATTTTGATGCTGACCGCGAAAAGCGATGAGATCGACCGTGTGGTTGGCCTCGAGATGGGGGCTGATGACTATCTGGTCAAACCCTTCGGCCCGCGTGAGCTGTTGGCCCGGATCCGCGCGGTGTTGCGCCGGATGTCCGACCACTCTTCAGCCGCCTCCTCCCGCCGGTTCGGCTTTGACCGGTTTGTGATCGATCTGGATGCGAGACAGGTCACCGGTAGGGGTGGGGAGGTGTTGCAACTCACCAGCGGAGAGTTCGATCTGCTGGCTTGTTTCGTCCAGCGACCCAGACGGGTCTTGTCCCGCGACCAGATCCTGGATCAGCTGCGCGGGCGCGAGGCGGAACCTTTCGACCGGACCGTCGATATGCTGACCTCTCGGCTGAGGCGAAAACTAGCTGAGGTTAGTCCCGAAAGTGAGTTGATCAGTACCGTACGCAACAGTGGATATCTGTTCACTCCGACCGTGAAAGCGATGCCATGAGACTGCGTCTGGCAATGCCTGTGAGGATTGGCCTGATCATGCTGATCGGTCTGTTCGCCGGATGGTTGACCCTGATCGGCGCCTACTACGTGTCGACCAAAGGCGGGAGGGAGATGGCGCTGCCTTCGCCAGCCCGTCTCGCGGCGGTAACTGATGTGGTGGAGCGGACAGCGCCAAGCGACCGAGCGGCCGTGATCGAGGCGCTTACGGGCAGTGACCTTCGGGTTTGGATCGGGGATGGTCCGCCAGATCCTGACGCGACGCCAGAGTTCAACCCGATTGATGCGGCAACCTTTGCCGTGATCGAGAACGCTCTGGCCCCGAGAAAGATTGCAATCCTGCCACGGGCGATCGAAGGCGCGCCTGCCGGGCCGTTTGCCAGCCCGATCAATGCAGTTGAGTTCCAGATCGGGCTGTCCAGCGGTGAGACCCTGTTCATAAGCACCCAAAGCCCTTTTTTGGTGGCTGCGATCGGTGTGCCTGTGGGGTTTGGCGCGGCCCTTCTGGGGGTAGTGATCGCGCTCATTACGCTGATTGTGCTGCATCGGGAGTTTCGACCCCTGTCGCGCTTGGCGGCGGCGGTGGATACCGTCGATCCGATGGGGGAGCCTACGGAACTGCCGCCAATCCGTGCGCGGTCACCTGAACTCAGGGCGTTGATTGCCGCGTTCTCGCGGTTGCAAGACCGGCTGAAGGTGCTGATCCGAGGACGTATGGCGCTGATCGGCGGGATCCAGCACGACGTGCGTACCTTTGCAACGCGGTTGCGCCTACGGGTCGAGAAAATCGACGATCCGGACGAACGAGAGCGCGCGGAACGCGACATCCGCGATATGATCCATTTGCTCGATGACGCGCTGCTTGCCAGCCGCTCAGGCGCGAATGAGCTAGATGAGGAACTGATCGAGCTTGCCGCCCTGGTTAAATCTGAGGTCACCGACCGCAGCGAGCACGCAGAAGCGCTCAGCCTCGTGATCGCGCCGGAGGCTTCTGAGAGAACGGTTCTTGGCGACCGCCTGGCGCTACGCCGGGTCATCGCAAATCTGGTCGAGAACGCTTTGAAGTACGGAAAGACCGCGGCACTTCATCTAGCAGCCGACCCAAAACACCTAGTTCTGACCATAGATGATGGTGGTCCCGGGATCCCCGTTGAACAGCGCGCATTGCTTCTGGAGCCATTTACACGGATCGAGGATTCGCGCGCGCGATTAACGGGGGGAGCGGGTTTGGGCTTGGCCGTTGTGCGCAGCCTGGTCGATGCCCATCGCGGCAGCCTGGAGATTGGCGACGCTCCAAACAGCGGCGCGAGACTGATCGTGCGACTGCCGATTTTCAATTGAGCTGGCGGAGGTTGTCTCGGCGTTAGATGATTGGGGCAAGCAAATCAGCACCTGACCTGGGCGATCAGTCTTCCGCCTCGCTTACCAAAGGCGATTGGAGATCTTTCTTGGCGCGGCCGGGCGCGACAAAGATCAAAACCAGCCCTAGAACGACGATCGGAAGGTAGGGCAGCAGCGCTGAGGTGATGAACATGTTCGCAAGCCACTCCCACTTGTCGTGATACGTCTTCCACCCCTCGATCGGGTTCAGAAATTCGGCACGAGACGCACCAGCAATCCCACTGCCTTGGGTGTCCAAACCTTCGTAATAGGTGAGCAGTCTGAGATAGGCGCTTTGATACCCTTTCCAGACCGCATCGGTGATCCAAAAGAGGCTGGCGGTTAGAACAGAAACCACCAGGATAAGCCGTCGAAAGGATTTGAGATCCGGATGGAAGGCGGTGAGCATTGTTGCCAAAGAGATTGCAACGGCCCAGCCCTTGATCACCAGCGTGTGCTGATTAAACCCCTCATAGGCGTCAAATGCCATTTCGTAGCACGCAGATAACTCGCCGCATATCACGTGACGTTCCCCACTTCCCAAAGTCTCCCGTTCCACATCCTTAGCTACATCGCGATGACCGTTCTGTCACGGCGATCTGCATTGCCGTTCATCTCAAGCCCGCGGGGACTGGTCGCGTCGATTTAATCGAATTTTAATCAAGCTCGATGATAACTCGAGGCGTTCGCGAACAGATCAATGGCTCCAGGCGCTGGGTGACAGACGGCGTTGATGGGGCCACCCAGCTGGCCCTTTGGCAGGGGCTGGCAGAGCGACCGGCCGGTCGCCTCTTTCAACCGCCCAGACTGCTTCTCGCAATCCCAACTGTCTGGCACCGATTGTCCGACCAAAATGTCCGACAAGGACCGCCGGACCCCTCCAAGAGCTTCGCCTGACCGGGCCTCATCCGCCGAGGAAGAGCCGCCCCACATCTGGGTTTTCCAGAAGGTCATCGCCCTTGCCCGCGATCGCGATTTCGCCAGACACCAAGACATAGCCGATATCAGCGAATTCGAGACCTTTCTTGGCGTTCTGCTCCACCATGATGATGGTCTTGCCCTCGCTGTGCTGGAGGTCATGGAGGATCTCAAACACCATGTCGATAAAGCGCGGCTCGAGCCCGATCGAGGGTTCGTCGACCAGCAGGATCTCGGGGTTCATCACCAGGGCGCGGGAGATCTCGAGGAGCCGCCGCTCCCCGCCGGACAGAACCTTTGCCTGGTGTTTGCGCCGGGCAGCGAGGCGGGGGTACTTCTCAAAGACCTCCTCGGCGGCACGTTTCGCATCCTTTGGGTCGTCCTTCAGGAAGCCGCCCATCCAGAGATTCTCCTCGACCGTCATGCCGGGGAAGACCGATTTGTCCTGAAGGATGTAGGCGATGCCAGCTTCCTTCAGCTTCTGGTTCGGCGAGAGCTTAGCGATATCCCGCTTATTTTCCCCATCGCCGATCCGGATCGCGCCCGAGAAGATGTCGTTGAAGCCAAAGATCGCGTGCAGGATCGTTGACTTGCCCGCCCCGTTCGGCCCGATAAGGCAAAGCGATTGCTTGCGCGCCACCCGCAGGTTGATGTCATGCAGGATTTCCATCTTGCCATAGCCCGCGCGCAGGTTCTCGATGGTCAGGAACGGATCGGCGCCTGAGAGCGCCTCGAGATCTGCCACCGTCACGGTCTCGGCAATGGCGGCTGCCTGGGCGGTGACGGCCTCGACCGAGATGACGGTGTCGACGCTGCCCTGGTGGTAGCCGCCGGCGCTTTTGGGGTGTTCGCTATCGGTCATTAGTGCGCTCCCAAATAGGCGTCGATCACGCCCTGGTCGTTCTGGATCTCCGACGGTGCGCCCTCGGCCAGAAGCTCACCATGGGCGAGGCCGTAGATGTGATCG
>JBCDAQ010000188.1:0-7159 GCA_039185285.1 Pseudomonadota bacterium | reverse complement strand
CCTCCAAACTTCGCGCTCGCAGAGAACCCGTAAACCAAAGCGGAAAGTCAGTGGTGGGGGATCCTGGAATCGAACCAGGCATGGGTCACCCCGGCGGATTTACAGTCCGCTGCCGCACCTTGCAGCACATCCCCCAAGCCAGGCGCTTTGCAATAGACTTACAAGGCTTGGACGTCAGAGCAAGTTGGCTCAAAAACGCTGACGCGTGATATTCATAAATAGTGCTCTTGTCCACTGCGGTTTGGCCCAGTCAGACGATTTTATCAACCCGTTCGCGCCTCGATGTAATGCTCGATCGTTCTCACAAAGAAGATGACTGATCCGGTTGTTGTTCGCGCCTGAAACCATGTAAGGAGGAGCGGTCGGTTGGCCCGTCGCCGCCAGCAATCGGAGCATGGTAACGTCATGACAGATCAGAGTGATCTCCCACTCACCAGTTCGCATTGGGGAACCTATCGAGCACGCGTCAGCAATGGTCGGGTCCAAGAGCTGCTCGCCTTTGAGGAGGATACAGATCCCTCGCCAATCGGCCCGGGAATCATCGATGTGCAAGACGGGCCGACACGGATCGCTGCTCCGATGGTTCGAAAAAGCTGGCTCGAGGGCGGCCCCGGCTCACGCCCTGACCTGCGCGGCCAGGACGCGTTCGTGGAAGTTAGCTGGGAAGAGGCCGCGCGGCTTACCGCCAACGAACTTGATCGGGTGCGCAAGGCTCACGGTAATCAGGCGATCTTTGGTGGCTCGTACGGCTGGGCCAGTGCCGGGCGCTTCCACCATGCGCAGAGCCAGTTGCACCGGTTCCTCAACTGCATCGGCGGCTAAACCAGTTCGAAGTTTACCTACAGTTTCGCAGCTGCCGAGGCGATGGTGCCTCACATTCTTGGCAGCTACCGCGCGTATCTCGAGACCTGTACGAGCTGGGAATCGATTCAAGAAAACACCGATCTTTTCGTCTGTTTCGGCGGCATTCCCCTAAAGAACGGTCAGATAGGCCAAGGGGGCACTGGCGATCACTACCAACGCCGTCATCTGCGCGAGGCGGGGACGAGAGGGATCCACTTCGTCAACATCAGCCCGCTGAGAACAGATCTGCTGGATGAAGTCGGCGGTGACTGGCTAGCCGCGCGCCCAAACACCGACACGGCGATCATGCTCGGCCTTGCCCACACGCTCGAGAGCGAAGGGTTAGTCGACCGCGCCTTCCTCGACCGTTATGCGCACGGGTTTGACCGGTTCCTTCCTTATCTGATGGGAGAGACCGACGGCACGCCCAAGGATGCCGACTGGGCCGCTAAGATCAGTGACATCCCAGCCGAGACGATCCGCGCCCTTGCCCGGCAAATGGCGGCAAAGCGCACGATGATCTCAGTTAGTTGGTCGCTGACCCGGCAAGATCATGGCGAACAGCCCTTCTGGATCGCCATCACGCTGGCTGCGATGCTCGGCCAAATCGGCCTGCCCGGCGGCGGCTTCGGCTTTGGCTACAGCGCGTCAAACCATATCGGCGGTCAGTACACCCGTGTTCCGGGCCAGGCCTTCCCGCAGAACAAAAACCCCATCGCCGATTTCATCCCCGTTGCCCGGATCAGCGATCTTCTTCTTCATCCAGGTGAGCCATTCGATTTCGATGGCGTGCGCTACACCTATCCGGACATCAAGATCGTCTACTGGGCGGGCGGCAATCCTTTCCATCACCATCAGGATCTCAACAGGATGATGCAGGCTTGGCAAAAGCCGGATACGATCATCGTAAATGAATGGTGCTGGAATACGCTGGCGAAATGCGCGGACATTGTACTGCCCTGCACGACGCCACTAGAGCGTCAGGACATCGCGCTGACATCCCGCGACCCTTATGTGGTCTCGATGTCAAAGCTGACAGAACCTTATGCGCAAGCCCGCAATGACTTTCAGATCTTCCGCGCCATCACGCAGGAGCTTGGCTTGGAGGAGAGCTTCACCGAAGGCCGCGACGAGCCGGAATGGCAGCGCTGGATCTACGAACAAAGTCAGATCCGCGCAGGCAAAAGCGACATCCAAATGCCGGATTACGAGACCTTCCGCGCCAATGGGTGGTTCAAAGTCCCTCCGCCCGAGGATCCGGTTGTCATGCTGCGTGACTTCCGCGCTGATCCTGAGGTCAACCCACTCAAGACCCCCAGCGGCAAGATTGAGATTTTCTCGGAAACCGTCGCTGGCTTTGGCTATGACGATTGCCCAGGCCATCCAGTTTGGAGAGCGCCCTATGAATGGCTGGGCGAGGCGGGGCGCTATCCGCTTCACCTGATCTCGAACCAACCGCGAACCAAGCTCCACAGCCAGATCGACCACGGCAGCTTTAGCCGCTCAGCCAAGATCGACGGCCGAGAGCCTGTGCATATCCACCCCGATGATGCCGCCGCCCGAGGCTTGAGTGGGGGCGAGATCGTCCGCCTCTTCAACGACAGGGGCGCTTGTTTAGGCGGCGTCGTAGTCGATGAAACGCTTCGGCCTGGCGTCGTGCAGATGAGCACCGGCGCTTGGTATGACCCGGCAGAACCAGGCGGGCTCTGCAAACATGGCAATCCAAATGTTCTGACCCGCGACAAAGGCACGTCGAAGCTGGGCCAAGGACCCACAGCGCATTCCTGCTTGATCGAGATCGAGCGCTTCGAAGGCACGCTACCGCCCCTAACTGCGTTCGATCCGCCGCAAATCGTTTGGCGAGAGGACAACTGATCATGACCAGCCCAGACGATGTCGATCTTCTATCTCCGCAGGATTGGACGTTCCCTGTTCCCATCGCTTACGGCCCAGGTCGCTTGTCCGAGATCGGCGCCCAGTGCCTGTCACTTGGTATAGCCAATCCGCTGATCGTGACCGACAGAGGAAGCCATGAACTGCCTTTCATCGCCGACCTGCAGGAGTTTCTGGCAGCAGCGGGCCTTCAATCCGACATCTTCTTCGACATCTCCCCGAACCCGAGAGATGATGAGATCGGCGCCGGGCGCGACCGTTTTCGGTCAGGCAACCACGACGCCATCATCGCCATCGGCGGGGGCAGCGCCATGGATGGCGGCAAGTCGATCTGCCTAACCGCGAAGAACGATGTCGACCTCTGGGCCTTTGAGTTCGAACAACCGGTGCCAGAGATCTCCGCCAGCGAATTCCCCAAACTGATCACCATCCCCACCACCGCAGGAACCGGCGCCGAGACTGAGAGCACAGCCATGGTGACCGATGTGGCGAAGGGCATGAAGTTCTGCATCTGGCACCCGGAGCTGAAACCCAGCCTCGCCCTGCTCGACCCCGCTCTCACCGTCGGCCTGCCCCCGCATTTGACGGCGTGGACCGGGGCAGACGCCATGACCCATGCGATCGAGGCCTATCTCGTGCCAGGCTTTCACCCGCTCTGCGACGGCCTGGCGCTAGAGGCGTTGGCGCTGGTCTCCAAATGGCTGCCCATCGCCGTGCGCGAGCCTGACAATATGGCCGCCCGCGGGGGTATGCTCATGGGCTCCTGCCTCGCGGGAATCGCGTTTTTGAAGGGCCTCGGCCTCGTCCACGCGATCTCCCACATGGTGGGCGCGGAATACAACACCCAGCACGGGCTAACCAATGCGATCGTCTTGCCGGTAGTGCTGCGCTTCAACCTGCCCGGACAGGAGGCGAAGGTGAAACGCATGGCCGATGCGATGGGCCTCGAGATTTCTTCCGCCAACGCCTTCACCGCCGAGATCGAACGCCTGTTGGATGAAATTCAGATCCCAAAATCCCTCAGCGCCATCGACATCCCCGCCGATTGCGCCCAACGGATCGCGGAGAAAGCGATCCAAGACAGCGCCGCTGCCACAAACCCGCGTGCGGCCTCCATCGCCGAGATCCGGGCGCTGACCGAAGCGGCCATTGCCCAAGCGAGGCCTTGATGGCCGGCGCGCCACGAAAACCAAAATGGGCGATCGAGAAAGACAAACGCCGTCGCAGCGGCGCTGACCGGGTCTGGCTCTTTGGTCTGCACTCGGTCCGCGACGCGCTCGAAAATCCGATGCGTGTACGCCACCGATTGATCGTAACGCCAAACGCCCAAATCAAGCTAGAGGAAGCGATCGCCACTTCGGGCATGACACCCGAGGTCGCGGATCCAAGGAAGTTCACTGCGCCGCTTGATCCACAATCTGTCCATCAGGGGGCCGCGCTCGAGGCTGATCCTCTGTCTTGGGGCAGTTTGCAGGACCTCGCGCGCCCTCATTCAAAGGATCCCAACCCGCTGATCGTTGCCCTCGACCGGGTCACCGATCCCCATAATGTAGGCGCCATCCTACGCTCGGCCGAAGTCTTTGGTGCCCGAGCAGTCGTCGCGCCCCTTCATCATTCAGCGCCAGAAACGGGCGCTTTGGCGAAAACCGCCTCCGGCGCATTGGAGCGACAACCCTATCTGCGGGTCCGAAATCTCGCTGGTTCGCTCGAGACTTTGAAACAATCTGGCTATGCGATTTACGGTCTTGACGGCGAAGCTGCCCATGAACTCGACGCCAAGATCAACCACGAACCGAACCGGCCAATCTGCCTCGTTCTAGGTGCTGAGGGTCCCGGACTACGTCAAAAAACCCGCGAAACGTGCGATGATTTAGTGCGAATCGCTCCCGCTGGCGAGTTCGGCTCCCTTAACGTTTCGAACGCAACGGCGGTCGCACTCTACGCTGCGAGGCGACAAAAAGCCTGATTTGTGCGGAAAATTCTCACGAATTTGCGACAGGGGTTACAGAACTGCAATGAATGCCCCATATTGTTTGATGTGTGGGCTGGAGTTGAACGACCGGTCCAATGAAACACACTGTCCCTCGTTCCGACTACGCCCGCCCGTTTCTCCCCCCTCGAAACCGGCGGGCTTTTTTTATGCGGGTTTCATTGCTTTCAGACGTGCCAAGGCCTCAACTCGATCAGGATAGCGATCGCTGGCTTGGTTCTCGTATCGGATCGACCCCAAGCCGTAATTCACCGTCACCTTTTTCGTGCGATGCGCGAAACTCACCCATGCCTCCGGCCAAACTTGACAGTCCTGATGGTTCACGAGGAAGAACCATTTACGGCCCGTCTCATCGACGAGCCGATGGATGATATCAAAGAACTCCGCGACAGCCTGAGCATTCTCAAACACAATTCCACTGAGATCCAGGTCAGCGAAATCCTCTTCGGGATAGAACCTGATGCGATTTGCAAAAGCCGACGGCTCAGGCTTGGGCAGATCATCGGTAGGAGCAACTGCCGCGTAAACCGCCACCGCCAAGCCGTCGATTCCCACCTCCAGCCGCGCGCATTCTTCTAACGCGCCAGAGACAAACCGCCGCCGTTCCGCATCCGTCAGATCGTCGAAATCGCGCAGGATTTCAAGCGCCCCTCGAATTGCAGTCAGAGGGGAGACGAATTCCTCTTCCACCTTGGTGCTTAGTGCCAAGGGAGGGGCATCTTCCCCGCCGTCTTCGGACATGTGGCGGCCTCCTCATTCTGGGTCGCACTGGTAGAACCTGCGGAACATCCAATCGGCGCCATTCGCGTGACGCGATTGCAACCGATCGCCAATCATTGTCTACTGATCTGGAACTGGCGGCAAGCCAGGAGAATAAGTCTGGGGGGACGTATCTTTGACGGCAAAACGGATTCTGATTGCCGAAGATGAGCCAAACATCGCTCATTCGCTCACCTTTCTTCTTGAGCGCGCCGGGTTTGATGTGCGCCACGTCATCGATGGCGATGCCGCGCTGCGCAGCGTTGAAACCGAGGCACCCGACCTCCTGATCCTGGACCTTATGTTGCCCGGGATCGACGGCTATGAAGTCCTTGGCCGTTTGCGCTCCGAGGCGGCACCTCAGGAAATACCCGTCATCGTCCTAACCGCAAAAGGGCAACCCGAGGACCGTCGAACAGCACTCGAAAGCGGCGCAACCCTGTTCATCACCAAGCCTTACAGCAATGCTGCGATGGTTGACGCCGTTGTTCGGCTGGTTGCAGCGGATGACTGATCGCGTCGCCCTGGTCACCGGTGCAGCGCGAGGCATCGGCCTCGCGACCGCAAAGATCTTTCGATCAGCCGGCATCAAAGTTGCAATGGTCGACCGCGATCAGGTGGCATTGGCCGAGGCTACCCACGGTATGAACGATGTCCTGGCGTTAGCGCATGACGTGTCAGTCCCTGGTCAAGTAGACCAGATTATCAGCGACACGATCGACCATTTCGGCCGAATAGACCACTTAGTCAACAATGCTGGCGTTGCCGATTTTGGCCCGATCGAAGAGACTGATTTCAACCGTTGGCGAACCGTCATGGCCACCAATCTCGACGGTGTTTTCCTTTGCTCTCAAGCAGCGACACCAGCGCTGAAGGCAACCCAAGGCACCATCGTGAATATCGCCAGCATCTCGGGACTGCGCGCCTCCACCCTGCGGGTCGCCTATGGCACTTCCAAAGCTGCGGTAATCCAACTGACCAAACAGCAAGCGATTGAATTGGGAGAGTTTGGCATCCGAGCCAACTGCGTTGCCCCAGGTCCCGTCCGCACGAAATTAGCCATGGCGGTCCATAGCCCCGAGATAATCGCGGCCTATCACGATGCCATTCCGCTGAACCGCTATGGAACCGAAAACGAGATCGCCAATGTGATCGCCTTTCTCTCGTCCCCCAAAGCCTCTTATGTCACCGGTCAAATCATCGCCGCTGACGGTGGGTTTGAAGCGAGCGGTGTGGGCCTGCCAGCTTTGCGCGAATAACATTCGCGTCAGAAGCAAAAGCTGCCGATGAAACCGGCACTGCTTCTCCCTAAATCTTCACCATAGGCTCACAGCCCGTCACGAAACTGGGAGATTTCAATGCGTTTTCTCTATGCTCCGATTGTCGCCGCAGCGTTGGCTTTGGTACCGCTAACAGATCCGGAGGCTTTCGCAGGCCAAGATCCGGTTTATCAAAGCTTCCTGGGCACCGCGATCGATGGAACTGACCCGGTCGCCTATTTCACCGAGGGCAAACCGGTCGAAGGCACCTCTGACCATGTGATGGAATGGAACAGCGCCACTTGGTACTTCGCAAGCGCCGAAAACCTCGCCAAATTTGCCGCCGACCCTGCGAAGTACGCCCCTCAGTATGGCGGATACTGCGCTTGGGCGGTCAGTCAAGGCTACACCGCCT